>QGUN01000011.1 GCA_003242475.1 Pseudomonadota bacterium | reverse complement strand
GGATTTTCCCGAGGAGACGGGGGCGGCTGAAGAAGCGCGGCGGGCCGAGGAGGCGCGCAAGGCCGAGGAGGCGCGCCAGGCCGAGGAGGCGCGCCAGGCCGAGGAGGCGCGCCAGGCCGAGGAGGCGCGCCAGGCCGAGGAGGCACGCAAGGCCGAGGAAGCGCGCAAGGCCGAGGAGGCACGCAAGGCCGAGGAAGCGCGCCAGGCCGAGGAGGCACGCAAGGCCGAGGAGGCACGCAAGGCCGAGGAAGCGCGGCGGGCCGAGGAAGCGCGCAAGGCCGAGGAGGCCAAGCGGGAGCGGATCCTGGCGGGGCTGACCGCGATCTCCCGGAAGGAGCCGGCCCTCTCCGACGACCTGGCAACCACGCTCAAGCGGGCGAGGGGCTCGCTTCGGGCCCTGCGGCCCGTACCCGGCGCCGAAGTGGTCGAGGAAGGAAAGGCCAAGATCGCCGAGCTTCGCGGCCGGTTGGCGGCGTCGGCGCCGACGCCGGCCCCCCTCGATCCTCTCGCGGCCGCCAGCGTCGTCCGGGATGCGGTGCGGGAGCTGCGCGCCCGCCTGGACGAGGCGTTGGCGGAGCGGGAGGCGCTGGCGCGGGCCCTCGACCAGGCCCGCGACGAGATCGGCCTTCTGCAGAAGGAGCTGGCCCGCCGCGACGAAGCGCTCTCGGCCCTGCAGACGGCGGCCGAGGAGCGTGGGCGCATCGCGGAGGAGCTGGCGGCGGAGGCCGAGGCTCTGGCCGAGGAACGAGACCAGGCGCTGGCCCGCGTTCTCGAACTCAAGGCGCTCGGGGAGGAGCAGCGCAAGATCCTCGAGGAGGCCGAGGCCTCCCTGCAGCGGAAGGAGGCGAGGCTCGCCGAGCTGGAGGAGTCGCTTCGGGCCGCCACGGGGCTGGCGGAAGCGCGTGCGGTGGAGGCGGAGGAGCTCCGCGCCCGGCTGCGACAGGCCGAGCGGGAGAACGAGCGCCTCGCCGCCCGGGTGGCCTCCCTGGAGGCCGAGGTCGCCTCGTTGGAGGGCGCTCGCCAAGCTCTGGCCGAGATCCAGCGCCTCGTCTCCTGAAGGATCGCGATCAAGGGTGGCGCGAGAGGCGGTCGGGCGGTAGAAACCCCACCAACCGTCGTCGGTCCCACCTCGTTGCCCCGCCGGGGCTCGGGGATCGGCGACGCCTACGTTTTCAAAGGGGAGTTCGCCCGAGATGGAAAGGCCGACGACCATTCCTCCACTCGCCATCCTCGCCCAGGCCACCCTTCCCACCCGCTACGGCGAGTTCCGGACCCTCGTCTTCACCGTGGAGGGCGATGCTCGCGAGCACCTCGCCCTGATTCACGGCCAGCCATCCGGAAAGGAGCGGGTGGTCGTGCGGGTCCACAGCGAGTGCATCACGGGGGAGGTCTTCGGCTCGCTCAAATGCGATTGCGGGGCCCAGCTCGACAGCGCCATGCGGGAGGTCGTTCGCCGGGGCACCGGGATCATCCTCTACCTCCGGCAGGAGGGGCGGGGGATCGGGCTGACGAACAAGATCCGGGCCTACGCCCTGCAGGACCAGGGCGCCGACACGGTCGACGCCAATCGCCTCCTCGGTCTTCCGGACGACGCCCGCACCTACGAGGCCGCCGCCGCCATGCTGCACCACCTCGGGGTCCGCTCCATCGAACTCATCACCAACAACCCGGAAAAGGTCCGGGCGCTCGAGGAGCTGGGGATCCAGGTGGCGGCTCGCATCCCCTCCCTGGTCCCCGTCGGCACCGAGGCGCGGCGCTATCTCGAGGTCAAGCGCGACCGCATGCATCACCTCATCCCCGAGCGGGAGGCCGTCCCGCAGAGCGTGGCGCACGGCGCCACCGGCTCCGACGACAATCGGCCGTAGCGGCGGAGCCGCGTTGAGCGCTCAGGGCTTCGGGGCGAAAAGCCAGGGCTCGAGGAAGGCCTCGACCTCCTCCCACATGCGGTCGAGAACGTCGACCAGGGCGTGGTCGGATTCGAGTTCGACCAGCCGGACGCTCGGGCAGAGCGCGGCGAATTTGCGGGAGGTGCCCACGGGGACCTCGACGTCGTAGATGCCGTGGAGGATGAGGCCGGGGCATTCGACCTTGGGGTAGGGGGGATGGCCGAGGCTGTCGCGGTAGAAGGCGAAGGAGATCGCCTCCTTTCGCTTCCAGGCGTAATGGTCCACCTCGAGCTTCCCTTCGCTACGCCAGCGGGAGATCACCTCGTCGCCGAGGATGTGCTGCCAGCGCGCCGGGAGGTCGAAGGCGGGGGCCATCATCACCACCGCCTGGATCTCGGGGTTTCGGGAGGCGGCCAGCGCGCCGAGGTAGCCGCCGAGCGAGGATCCGATCACGACGGCGCCTCGTTCGCGGGCCCCCGATTGGGCGAGGACCTCCTCGACCTGGCGCAACGCGCGACTCACGGTCAGGCCGAAAAAGCCTCCCTCGCCCTCGTTGAGGTCGGGGACGGCCAGATCGACGCCCCTCTCGGCGAGGCGGGCGGAAAAGAAGCGAGCCTTCTCCGAAGCCGGGCCGGAGGCGAAACCGTGCAGATAGAGGAAGAAGGGGCTGGACATCGGGTCGCGACTCCTGCTTGGTGGGGTCCTTCTACAATGCCCGGGAAAGCAACGATGAGCCGAAAACGCCGCCAGGGGAAGAAGGAAAGCAGCGCGAGGGAACTCGACCGCATCTACGAGGGAATCGACATCCTCGATGCGCTGCTCGTGGAGGCAGGCGCCGAGGTGGACGGCAAGGGCGCCATCGCCCGCCTCGCCGCGGCGATCGCCGAGCGCCGGCCGGCCTCCGAGGTGATCCCCTCGCTCTTCCCGACCGAGCCGCGCTTCGCCAGCAGCGAATACGCCCGGCGTCTGTACGGCAACCTCTTCGGCGTATGGGATCTCCTCCTGGCGGGGCGCTCCCCCGAGGACCTCGCGCGGGCGCGAACGCCGGCTCCCGCGCCTGCCCGGGAGGAATTCGCCTTCGACCAGGAGGGGCCGCCGCGGTATCGACTGCCGCCGCGCGGGAGCGTCTCGGGCGACGTCGTCCCCTTCGAGGTGGTCGAAGGGACCTGGCAGATGCTCCAGTCGCTTCCCGAAAAGGAGCTAAAACGCCGACTCGATCGCTACGAGAACACGCTCTCCGAGCTCGCCGCCTGGCCCGATCTCCTGGAGGGCCTTTCCGACGAGGCCCGGGACGCCCTCGACCAGCTCTGCTTCGAGCTTGCGCAGATGTTCGACCAGGCCTTCGGGGACCGTTTTGGCGAGGTGCGGCTCGTGGACCTCGAGACGGCCGATCCCGACCAGGCCGAGCGCCTGCAGCCCTACGCCGTGGACTTCCTGGAGGAGGCGCTCGACGAGGAGGAAGAGGAGGAGGGCGGGCTCGCTTCATCGGAGCGGCGGGCCGTGGCCGCTGCCGGGCGGCGCGCGATCGTGGCGATGACGCGCGCCGTGCGGCAGGCTTGAGATTCGACCGACCGCCCTCCGCAGGCGCTCGACGGCACCGGCCCCGGCTCGGACGCACGCCTGCGTTCAGGGGGCGCGGATCACGTAGAGCCCGTAGTTGGTGGCCGCGTAGATCGCGCGCGGCTCGACCGTATCGTCGAGGAGGACCTGGTTCACGCGCGCGTTGGCCGGGACGAAGGGGCTCTGCTCCCAGCGTTCGGTGGCGATGTCCCAGCGCCACAGCCCGCGGCTGGCCGTGCCCACCCAGAGCGTATCCGTGGCGTGCTCCCACTCGAGCGAGAGGATGTGCGTGTCGGGCGTGCCGGGGATCGAGCGCCAGGAACGCGGCGAGATCACCATTTCGGAAAGCCCGAGCCCGTGCATGCCGACGAAGATCTTCGACTGCGCGATGTCCCCGGCGATGGCGCGGATGTCCTTGGGCTCGTGGATGGGACCCAGGTGCTCGGGCCAGGTGTAGACCAGCCAGGGCAGCTCCACGATGCTCACCCAGCGTTCGAGATCGTCGAGCGGCGCCGGAGGGACCGCGGCGATCATCCAGTAGGCGCCGATGAGGAAATTGGCCTGGGGGTCGTAATCCACCGCGTGGACGTAGCCGATGAAGAGCGAGTCGTTGTCCAGCGTGAAGACGGGATGCCGGTGATCGGCCCAGGCATCTCCCCTGAGCACCGTGGCCCCGTGGTTGCTCCCCAGGTAAAGGTCTCCGTGGTGCGGGCCGCCGACGACGCGCTTCATGGTGAGGATGGAGCGCGTCTCGTCCATCCACTTCGCGTTCGTGTTCTGGATCTTGTAGTGGTAGTCGAGGACGAGAGAGCCGTCGGGCTGCAAGAGCATGCGGTCGACGTCGCCGTACATCTTGTCCTCTTCGGTCCAGGTGAAGACGTTCCCGTCTTCCGGTGCGAGAAAGCCGAGGTAGACCTGGCCCGCGGCTCCGCCCGCCACGCTGGCCACCGGCCAGCCTCGCTCGAACTGCCCACCGGTCGCGGTACGGTGAAATCGTGTATCACCCACCGGAAGCGCGTAGGCGGCTGCGCCATCGATCGCGTAGACGTTCTTGGCGTCGTCGAAGCCCACCCCGATCACCTGGCCGGGAAGGCCCTCGGCCGGCCCGTAGTGCACCACGTCGTCCTTCGGCCAGGGATCGGGCCATTCCTCGGGAGAAGGATCGGGAAGTCCTGGAGGGATGCGGGGGATGGGGGGCGGGGCCGGCTGCCGATCGGACGGGACTTCGTCGGGATCGCGAGGATCGTCGGGACGGTCGACCACGGGATCGGTTCGGTCGCTCGAATCGCCGCAGGAAAGGAGGAGCAAGAGCCCCAGGATCGTGAAGTTCCACCGAAGCATCGGCGCGTACCTCCCCGGGGGTGCGGGGCAAGATCCACGCCGGGCCGGTTCACCGCAGCGGCCGGCCCTCCCGCCGCCCACGAGACCAAGACTTTTCCCTTTGGATGGAAGGGGATTTCCCGGGAAGGCAGCGGATTTCTCCGGGCGGTCTGGGCAGGGACGGCGCACGCGCGGCCCCCTCGTCGACCCATGCCGGAAAATCGCAGCAGCGCCGGCCGAGGCCCCGGCTCCCTTGCGGGCGGCCACGCGCTCGCCCGCTCAGCGGTCGTCCGACAAGGTGGCGGGATGGGCCTGCGCGATGGGGATGGGAGCGCCGAGGTGCTCGCGGAAGAAGCGGACCATCCTCTCGTAGAGGCGGCGCAAGGCCTCCGGCTCGTTGACCATGTGGGTGAATCCGGAGAGCGGGAGAAACTCGTGGTCGATCCCGGCACGGAAGAGGGCGTCGGAGATCTTGAGCGCCTGCGAGAAGTAGACGTTGTCGTCGGCGGTGCCGTGGGCGATCACCAGGGGGCGCCGCAGATGCTTGGCGTAGGTGAGGACCGAGCTCTTCTCGTAGCCTTCCGCATTGGTGGCGGGCAGGTCCATGTAGCGCTCGGTGTAGTGGGTGTCGTAGTCGGTCCACTCCGCCACCGGCGCCACGGCGAAGCCGGCCTTGAAGAGCTCGGGCT
The DNA here is from genome assembly GCA_003242475.1 of Pseudomonadota bacterium. Taxonomy (GTDB): domain Bacteria; phylum Myxococcota; class Myxococcia; order Myxococcales; family Vulgatibacteraceae; genus ZC4RG40. The sequence continues at coordinate 43,748 of QGUN01000011.1, read as the reverse complement.
CGCGCATCACCGCCATGGCGGTCATGTAGCCGCCGAAGGACCAGCCGAAGATCCCCACGCGCTCGATGTCCATGCCGCTGACCCGCTCGGCGAGCGCGCGCAGGCCCCGCACCTGATCCTCCAGCGGAACGTCGACCAGGTTGCGGTGGATCGCCCTTTCCCAGGCGCGGTCTCGCGAGGGCGTTCCGCGGCCGTCGATGGAGACCACGATGAAGCCGTGGTCCGCCACCCACTGCTGGCGGAAATAGCGTTCACTCGGTGCGACCACCGTCTGAGATAGCGGGCCGCCGTAGACGAAGTTCACCACCGGATAGCGGAAGCGCGGATCGAAGTTCCGCGGGCGAACCACGGCGGCGCGAAGGACGTGCTCACCGGGGAGGGTGACGATCTCCACCTGTGGGACGAAGGGAGGGACCTCCGCCGTGGAGCGGATCCGTCCCAGCGGCGAGCCATCCTTGCGGCGCACCGTGAAGAGCACCTCGCCCGTCGCCGAGGAAAGGGTGTGGACGTAGATCCCGCTCTTCCGGTCGAGGACGAGGGAGTGGTGCCCCGGATCGACCGTCAAGGCAACCGGCTCCTTCTCCTCTTCGAGCGGCACGCGGAAGACGTGTCGCTCCGCAGGATCCGGCGAGGCGACGAAGTAGACGTTACCCTCCTCGTCGACGTCGAGGACCTCGCGGTAGCGGAGCTCGGGCGCGCTGAGGGCGCGGATGCGCTTGCCACTGCGATCGCGCAGCTCCAGCCGCCACGCGCCTTCCCGTTCCGAGGACCAGAGGAAGGCGTTGCCACCCAGGACCCACCGCGGAACGGACTGGTCGATGTTCAGCCATGCCGGGTCCTTCTCGGAGAGCAGGAGTCGCGTCTTGCCGCTATCGGGATTCACCTCGAGCAAGAGCTCCGAGGTTTGCAGCCGGTTCTGCACGAGGATGGTCAGCGGGCCCTCCCGCTCCCAGCGCACCGAGGCGAGGTAGGGATGGCTCTGCCGATCCCATTCCACCCAGGTCGGCTCGCCTCCCTCCACCGAGAAGATGCCGAGACGGACGTCCACGTTCTTCGTCCCCGCGCGCGGGTAGGGGAAGGAAAGAGGCGGACGTTCGGGGCGGAAGGGATCGGCGATGAAGAGGGTGTCGACGCCGGTCGTATCGGAGCGCTGCACGGCCAGGCGGGTGCCATCGGGCGACCACCAGTAGCCCTCCATGCGCCCCATTTCCTCCTGGGCCACGAATTCCGCCGTGCCGAAGCTCACCTCGGGCTTGGGGCGCTCCGTCAGGCGCTGCTGGGTCCTGGTCTCGAGATCGATGACGTAGAGGTCGCCATCGCGGACCACGGCCACCTTCGAGCCGTCCGGTGAAAAGCGCGGGTCGATCGGCGCGCCGCCCTCGGAGGGAAGCTCGACCACGGCCGCCGTCTCGCGGTCGACGAGAAAGAGCCGGCCGGAGAGGGGAACGAGGATGCGACGACCGTCGGGCGAGAGCTGGTAGGAGGCGATGCCGCGGGCGACCGAGCGCGTTCGCTCCCGGCGGGCGCGTTCCTCGGCGGTGAGGACCTCCTGGCCGCCTTCCAGGAGCTGGCGCGCGGTCACGAGGACCCGCTCCTCGCCGGTGGCCACGTCGTGGATCCACAGATCCTGCTCGAAGGAGCGGGGGCCCGAGCGCAGAAAGAGGATCGTCTCGCCGCCGGGGACGATGCGGATGGCGTTGGGGCGTCCGAGTCGAAAGGCGCTGGTCTCGGCGTAGAGCTCGAGAAAGCCCGGCTCGGGGCGGGGCTCGAAAACGGGGACCGCCCGAGGATCGTTCGTCTCGGTGGACGAGGAGCGGCACGCGGTACACAGGAGCGCGACGACGAGGGCGAGCCTTTTCATGGTCCCCCGTTCTACCGCAGGTTCGCCGCAGCGTCGAAGGCCGGATCGCGCAGCGCCCGGTGCGCGGGCCCCAGCCAGCCGCCTACTTGTAGAGTTCGGCGGCCATGAGAGCGCGATAGCGATCGGCCAGTTCGGAACGCGCTCCGATCGCGCCGAAGATCTCCACCATCGCCTTGCGCGCCTCCTCGCCGGGGCCGACCCGCGGGCTCTTTCGCAAGACGTCGAGGAAGATCTCGAGCGCGCGCTCGTATTGCTCCGCGGCCGCGAGGGCCTTGCCCAGCGCCAGCCTCGCCTCGAGGTCGTCGGGATTTTCGCGCGCGCGGCGTTCGGCCTCCTCCACGCCGTCGCCGGAGAGCTTCAGGCGCAGCACTGCAATCTCCTTCTCGAGCCGCTCGGCGTCGTCGGGAAGGATGAGGTCCAGGCTGCGCTCGGCCTCGTCGACCTTGCCCTCGGCGGCGAGGATCCGGGCCATGCGCAAGAGCGCGTCGCCGTGGCGGGGCTTTCGCTCCAGAAGCTCGCCCAGGATCTCCTTCGCTCGCGCCCAGTCGTCCTTTTCCAGCAGGGCATCGGCGCGCTCGAGAAGCTCCACCTCGGGACCGGGCAGGATGCCCTCGAGCCAGGCGCGGACCTGGATCTCCGGCAGCGCCCCGGTGAAGGAATCGACGACCTTGCCGTTCACGACGGCGTGGACCGTGGGGATCCCCCGAACCTGGAAGGCATGCGCCAGGCCGGGATTCTCGTCCACGTTGACCTTGGCGAGCAGGAAGCGCCCCGCGTGCTCCTCGGCCAGGCGCTCGAGAATGGGGCCGAGCACGCGGCAGGGGCCGCACCAGGGAGCCCAGAGGTCGACCACCACGGGTCGCCGGTGGCTTTCCTCGATGACTTCCGCCTGGAAGTTGGCGTCGGTTGCGTCGATGATGGTGCGATCGCTCATGGCGCTCTCCTTCTAGTTTTCCAAGATGGATCTGGCCACCACGCACCTCGCCGCCGATCTCGACGGGCTCGCCTCCCTGGTCGCTCTCCACCGCCTCGAGGGGCCCTTCGAGCTCGTCCTGCCCGGATCGATCGAACCCACCTCCCGGGCGTTCTGGACGGAGCAGGGCGAGGGATTCCCTCCCTTGCGGCCTCTCGCCGAGATTCGGCGCCGGCTCGAAACCGAAGAGCTCGGCCGGCTCCACGTGGTCGATACCGCAGATGCGGCAAGGCTCGGGGAGATTCGGGAATTTCTGCCGAAGGCCCGAGAAGTGCTGGCCTGGGACAACCATCCACCCGCCGAAGGCGACCTGCCCCGCGCCGGGCTCCCCGAGACGGGAGCCTGCGTCTCGGCGCTCGTTCTCCGGTTGGCCGAGGCCGGCAAGAAGGTGTCGGCGGCGGAGGCGGGGCTCTTCCTCCTGGGCATTCACATGGATACCGGCCACTTCACCTTCGGCGGTACCACCGCGTTGGACCACGAGGCCGCGCGCATTTGCCTCGAATGGGGCGCACCGGTGGAGTGGATCGCGCGCTACCTGCCCAAGGGATATACCGCCCGCGAGCTCGGACTACTCGGCGAGATGGCGGCCTCGCTGGAGTGGGTTCCCGCGGGCGACGAGCAGGTGGCGGTCCTGAGCCTGGAGCTGGAGGGATACGAGCCGAACCTATCCGTCCTCCTGGAACAGCTCCGCGCGGCGGAGCGCTGGCCCGCCGCCTTCCTCCTGGCGGGAAGCGGGCGGCGCGTCGACGTGATCGGTCGCAGCGCCGGCGGCGTGAACGTGGGGGAGGTCCTCCGCGCGCTCGGCGGCGGGGGGCACCGCGAGGCCGGCAGCGCCGCCTTGCGCGCCATGACGCTGACCGAGGCGCGCGCCTACCTGCGGCAGACGCTCTCCGAATGGGCGGGGGAGCGATTCACCGCCAAAGCGGCGGCCACGAGCCCCTTCGTCTCGCTTCCCGCAACCGCCACCATCCGGCGCGCGGCCGAGCGCATGCGCGAGCGCCGCATCGGCTCGCTGCCGCTGACGCGGGGCAAGGGAAGGGAGCTGGCCTACGTGGGCTGGGTGGGGCGCCGGGACGTGGACCTGGCGCTGGCCCACGGGCTCGGCGACCGGCCCGTGGGCGAGATCAGCGCGGGACCGCCCCGGTGGATCGCGCCCGAGGCGCCCCTGGAGGAGGCCCGACGCATCCTCGCCTCCGGAACGGTTCGGCATCTCCTCGTCGGTCGGCCGCCAGGCGAGGCGATCGGCATCCTCACCCGGGGAGCGCTCTTGCGCGCCATGGCCGGGCCGGCGCTGCCCGGCCGCCACCCGCGGCCGAGCTCGGCGCGGATCCGCGCGCTTCTGCGCGACGGACTCGGCGCGCGCTGGGAGTGGATTCGGCGAATGGGCGAGGTGGCCGAGTCCATGGGCCTGGCCATCCACCTGGTGGGCGGCACCGTCCGCGACCTCTTCCTCGGCCGGCCGGTCCGCGACGTGGACCTGGTGGTGGAGGGCGACGCCCCGAAGGTCGCCGAGGAGGTGAGGCGCCGATACGGTGGCCGCGTCCGGGCCCATTCGCCCTTCGGCACGGCCAGCTACGTTTCGGCGGAGGGCGAGCGTATCGACCTCGCCTCCGCCCGCGCCGAGCACTATGCCTCGCCGGCGGCGCTGCCCACCGTCGAGCTTCACGCCGGCCTGCGACAGGATCTCTTTCGCCGGGACTTCACCATCAACGCGATGGCGGTCTCGGTGACGCCGGCGAAGCTGGGCGAACTGCACGACCCCTTCGGCGGCTGGGACGATCTGCAGGCCGGGCTGCTTCGGGTCCTGCACGGGCTGAGCTTCCACGACGATCCGACCCGCGCCTTCCGCGCGGCGCGTTTCGCCGCCCGCCTCGACTTCCGCCTCAGCCCGGAGACGATGGGCCTGCTGCACGCCGCCCGCCGGGCAGGCGTCTTCGAGCGGCTCGGCAAGGAGAGGCTCGGTACCGAGCTCGAGCGGATTCTCGACCAGCCCGAGGTGGTCCAGGCCTTTCGCCTGTTGCGCGAGTGGAAGCTCCTCCCCTCGATCCACCCGCGATTTGCCGGAGCAGGTCGTTTTCTGGAGCGGCTCGGGCGCGTGCGGGATGCGCGCAACCGGCTCGCCGGGATCCTCGGCGAGAGGCTGCCATCGCAGGCCGACGTCCTCTGGATCGAGGTGGGGCGCGCCATCCCCCGCGAGGATCGGAAGGAGTGGGGGAGGATGGTGCCGCGGGGCGGGGAGCGGCTGCGCCGCTTCGTCCACGGCTGGGAGCGGGTGCGCAGAGCGCTTCTGCGTCTGGCCCGCGCCCGGCGTGCCGGCCAGGCCGGAGCGGCGCTCTGCGGCCTGGACGAATCCGAGCTCGTCTACGCCGCAGGCGTGAACGAGTCGCCCGAGGCCGCCGATTGGCTCGACTGGTGGCTTCGCGAGGGCCGAACGCTCCGCCCCCGTGTGACGGGCGACCTCCTCATCGAGCGCGGCTTTGCCCCGGGCGAGGCCATGGGAAAGGCCCTGGCGGCGGCACGCCAGGCAGCGTGGGACGGCGAGGACCTGCCCGGTCAGCTCGCCGCCGCCGAGCGCGCCTACCGGCGCCGGGCGCGCGCGCGCTGAACTACGCGGCCATGCCGCCGTCCACGTCGACGCAGCGACCGTTGAAGAAGTCGCACTCGAGGATGAACTTCACCGCCAGCCAGACGTCCTCGGGCTGGCCGGGCCGCCCCACGGGGATCATTCCGAGCAGCGCCTCGCGCGCCTTCGGATTCATCCCCGCCGTCATCGGCGTCTCGATGAAGCCGGGGGCGATGGCGCCGACCCGGATCCCGTAGGGAGCGAACTCCCGCGCCCAGGTCACCGTGTTGGCCGCGAGTGCCGCCTTCGCCGCCACGTAATTGCTCTGGCCGCGATTCCCGTGCCGCGCGATCGACGACATGTTCACGATCACGCCGGGGCGGGTCCCGGTCTGGACCATCTTGCGGACCACCTCGCGGACCATCAGCGTGGCGCCGGTGAGGTTGACGGCGATCACCTGGTCCCAGGCCTCCCGGGAAAGCGTGGTCACCTCGCCGGTATTGCGGTCCTTCTTCACCAACAGGCCGTCGCGGATGATGCCTGCGTTGTTGACCAGGGCGTTCAGCCCGCCCATGGCCTCGTGCGCCCACTCGACGAAGTCGACCACCTGTCTTTCGTCGGAGACGTCCAGCCGGCGTCGGTGGATCCCGTCGGGGAGGCTGGCGAGCCCCTCCTCGTTGACGTCTCCGACCGCGACCTTGGCGCCCGCCTCGAAGAGCCGCCTGGCGAAATGGGCTCCCATCCCCTGGGCACCACCGGTGACGATGACCTTCAGTTCATCCAGCTTCATGGGACGCTCCTTCTCGGGTTTGCGTCGCTTCTATCAGCCCGATCGGCCGGATGCACGCCCGAATGACTGCTTCCCCCCGCGAGAGTGGTCTCGACCCCGTGGCGCCCTACCTTTCGGGTATGGCGCCCCACGTCGTGATCGTCGGCGGTGGGTTCGGCGGCCTCAACGCCGCCAAGGCCCTCCGCTATGCGCCGGTCGAGGTCACTCTCCTCGACCGCAACAACTACCACCTCTTCCAGCCGCTCCTGTACCAGGTGGCCATGTCGGGCCTCTCCACCACCGAGATCGCGACACCGATCCGGAGCATCCTCGGGCGCTACCCCAACGTCTCCGTCCTTCTCGACGAGGTGGTCGACGTCGATCTCGACGACCGGCGCGTGGTCTTACGGGGCGGCGAGGCTCTGGCCTACGACTACCTGGTGCTGGCGGCCGGCGCGAAGACCAACTACTTCGGCCACCCGGAGTGGAGCCGGAACGCACCCGGCCTCAAGGACCTCGACGACGCGCTGGAGATCCGCCGACGGGTCCTTCTCGCCTTCGAGGCAGCGGAGCGCGAGCCCAACGCTGCCGTGCGCCGGCGCCTGCTCAGCTTCGCGATCATCGGCGCCGGGCCGACGGGCATCGAGATGGCAGGCGCCCTCGCCGAGCTCGCTCGCTTCGTCCTCGCCCGCGACTTTCGCCGGGCTCGTCCCGAGGAGGCGAGGATCCTCCTGCTCGAGGCGGCGGATCGATGCCTCCTCGGCTTCGACCCGCAGCTCGCCGCGCAGGCATGTCGGCAGCTGGAGCAGATGGGCGTCCAGATCCGCTTCGGCGCAAAGGTTCGCCACATCGACGAGCGAGGGGTCTGGGTGGGCGACGAACTTCTCGAGGCGGGGACCGTGATCTGGACGGCGGGCGTCAAGCCGCAGAACCTGGCCGAGCGCCTCGACGTGGAGAAGGACCGCAAGGGCCGGATCGTGGTGGAGCCCGACTGCTCCATCCCCGGCCACCCGGAGGTCTTCGCCATCGGCGACATCGCCTGCTTCAGGGGGCCGGACGGCGAGCCGCTACCGGGCCTGGCCCCCGTCGCCATGCAGCAAGGGCGCTCGGTCGCGTACAACATCGTCCGCAGCATCCAGGGCGAGCGCCGGCTGCCGTTCCGCTACCGGGACCGGGGGATGATGGCCACGGTGGGCCGATCCCGCGCCGTGGTCCAGCTCCGTCGGCTCCGCTTCGACGGCCTCCCCGCCTGGCTGACCTGGGTGGCCGTCCACGTCTTCTACCTGATCGGCTTTCGGAACCGCCTGCTGGTGCTGGCCGACTGGTTCTACTCCTATCTGACCTACCGCCGCGGCGCGCGGCTCATCACCGGCCGGCGGCTCCAGGCTGGCGTTCCGCGGCGGATGATCGAGCCCTCCGAGGTGGAACGGGACGCCCTGCGCCGTGCCGAAGAGAAGGGCGAGCCGGTTCCTTCGCCGTGGAATGGTGGCGAGCCGCCGCCTCCGGAGCCCTATCCGGCCCCGTGACCCCGACCGCGGTCGGGGCGCCGCGGCGGCTCGTCGACATCATCCGAGCGTCTTCTTTTCGATGAGCTCGATGCGGTAGCCGTCGGGATCCTCCACGAAGGCGATCACCGTGGTGCCGTGCTTCATGGGGCCCGGTTCGCGGACGATCTTTCCGCCCGCCTGGCGGATTCGCTCGCAAGTGGCGTAGATGTCGTCCACGCCCAGGGCGATGTGGCCGAAGCCGTTGCCGAGCTCGTAGGAAGGCGTGTCCCAGTTCCAGGTCAGCTCGATCGCGGGGTGCGTCTCCTCGGGGCCATAGCCCACGAAGGCGAGGGTGAATCGTCCCTCGGGGTAGTCCTTCTTGCGCAGAAGCTGCATCCCCAGCACGCGGGTGTAGAAGTCCAGGGACCGCTCCAGGTCGCCGACGCGGATCATCGTGTGCAGGATTCGCATCGCTTTCTCCTCAGGCTTTCGGCAGGCTCTCGAAGGGCGTGGTGGGATCGAGGTAGGTCCGCAACTTGTGGGAGAGGTACTCCTTGGCCTTGGACCGCCACAACAGGCCGGGATCCTTGCCATCGAAGGAGACCGAGCCTTCCCGCAGGGTGACCGTCCCCTCGATGTCGACCACGAGGTAGCGACCGCGGATCTCGGCCTGGTCGCCGTTCCACTTCACCGCGATCTTGTGCTTGTTCCACAGATACTCGCCGAGCGCCTGCAGGCGTCTTCGGGCCTCCTCCACGGGGAGCTGGATGGGGAAGTCGAGTTTGAGCCGCATGGACGCAGGGTAGCAAAATGCCCGCGGCGGCGCCCTCCCTCGGAAGGGCCGCCGCGGGCGGTATCGGCAAATTCCCGGGCGACGGGGCGATCAGCGACGCCGTCGCAGCAGGAGGGCGAGGCCGGCCAGGATCATCGGGAGGGCGCCCGCCGGACCGGAGGCCGCCTGCGCTCCGCCGCAGCCCACGTCCCCGAACTCATCGTCGGCGATGACGATGGCGGTGGCGTCGGCCATCGGGTCGACGGGTGGGTCCACCGGACCCACCCGCGGTTTGGGCGCTCCGACGATCGTCGACGCAGGTCCTCCACCGAAGTTGGCCACGGAGGACGCGCACATGGTGGAGTCCTGGCCGTCCTTTCCCGCCTGAGTTTGCGACGTCGCCTCGATCGTCGCCTGCTTGGGTTCGCGGCCGATGATGATGATGCCACCGGCCCAGGCGGGGATCGCCGTCGAAAGCAGGGCAAAGAAGAGAACGAGAGAGAGCAGTCGCGCCTTCATTTGAACGTCCCTTTGCGAGCCTTCGTCCCCGCGCCGACGAGGAGAACGTAGTTTGCCTCGGCCGGCCTGGCTCTACGGGGCTCCATCCTCGATTCGAATTCCAGAATCGCGCGGTGGATCTCACCCGCGCTGGCGAGTCGCGTCTGGAAATAGGTCAAGAGCGAACGAGACTTTCTGCTCGGATCGGCCCGGTTCATGGCGGCGGTGCGGACGATCTCCATGGCCAGGTCGAAGCCCGTCCGATCTTGCGGGACGTCGGGGGTCCCGGCCACGAAGACGTAGCGGTCGGGGCCCGACTCTCCCGACTCGTCCGCGATCCGGCTGAACTCCTGCAGAAGGGGCAATACCTCGCGCGAGAGGAGTCCTTCCTGTTCCTCCTGGGTCAGCGAGAGGTGGATCGGCAGGAGCATCCCTTCGGAATCCTGGGCCACCAGGCCGAGGAGGGCCGGGACGTAGACTTCCCTCAGGAAATCGAGCTGGCCGCCCTGCCGATGGGCGACGACGACGGGAGCCGCAACGTCGTAGAGATTTCCCTCCTGCCTGACGATTCCGCTGCGCACGAGCCGGCCAAGGAGATGCTCGAGCTGCTCCGTGCTCGGGCCATCGGGGAATTCGCTGGCCAGCTCCTCGATGGTGCAGGGCGACTGGATCAGCCGGCTCACGAGCGAGAGGGAGTCGAGGAGCGCGTCGTACGCCACCTCGGTCTCGACCGTTGCGATGGGCAGAAGACGACTCATTTCCGCACCCGCCCCCCTTCGCCGAAGAGCTCGTGGTAGATCTGCCAGGCCACGCTCTTGGGCGGCATCTCGTAGGGTTTGGTGCCGAAGAAGCGCCGGAACTCCGCCTGATTCCGGGCACCGCTCATCAGCCAGAGAGCGGCCTTCGTCGCCAGGTTCATGCGGGCGACGAGGTTGCGGTAGCTTCCCGGCACGGGATTCGATCCCTCCGGAAGCGAATCATAGACCTCCCGCAGGATTTGCGCGAGCTTGATCAGGGTACGCTCCGGCACTCCGTGGAGGGCGGCGAGCTGCTCGGCGGTCCTTCTCTCCACCAGCCGATCGAAGTCGGCGTCGATCGCCTCGCGATCCCAGCGATCGCGGTCGAGCGATTCGAGCTGGAAGAAGGACATGAGGTGGGGGCCGATGGCCGCGGACTCGATCGCATCCACGGGGGCTTCCAGCTCGAATACGAGGTCGCGAACGAACTCCCGCAGCCGGCGGACCGATTCCTCGCGCTTCTCCACCACGGCGCCTTCGATATCGGCAAGCGCCCTCCGCGTAAAGCCCTCGAATCCCGTCCAGCCTCGCTGCTCGGCCGCCTCGCGGGCGAAGGCCTGCGCGAGCTGCCCGATATCCTCCCGACGCTGCCAGAGCGGCGGGAGGGAGATCTTGGCCGGCGCGCGGTCCAAAAGATCACGGCGGAACTTCCCCTGCCGGGCGAGCTCGAGCAGGTCGACGTTGGAAGAGAGGACGATCACGGCGTCGGTGCGCTCCACGATGGTAGACCCGAGCGGGCGGTATTCTCGTTCCCCCATCAGGCGAAGGAGCTTGCCCTGGTCTTCCCAGCTGAGGTTGTGGACCTCGTCGAGGACGAGGGTGCCGTTGCGCGCCTGGCCGAGCAGGCCCTGGGCCGTCGTGTCGGCACCGGTGAATGCCCCGCGCTTGTAGCCGAAGAGAACGCTCTCGAAAAGCTCGCCCGAGAGGTTGCTGCAGCTCACCCGGACGAGCACGCCACGTCGGCCGAGGGCGCGCCGCGAAACCTCGTGCAGCAGGGTGGCCACCAGCTCCTTGCCGGTGCCGGTGGGGCCGGTGAGCCGGATCACGTCCCGGGCCTGGCGCGCGACCAGCGCGGCCTGGACCTGCGCGGCGAGGCTTTCCCGTAGACGGCTGCCGATCAGACCGACGTCGTCACAAGCGCTCTGAAAGGCATTCATGCGATCAGCTTATCATGGAGCCCCTGCCTGCTTCCTCGGTTCGCCAATTCGAACTGGAAAAGAAAGAGGCCCCGCCGGCGGGGCGGGGCCTCCGAACTCGTCACGAGGCGTCGATCAGTAGATGCCCTTCATGCTCGGCCGGCCGAGGCGGTAGAAGTTGAGCACCTCGCGCAGGAAGTAGGGCACCTCCGTGTAGTTGCGCAGCGCCACGCAGTAGCGGTTCGCCTCGCAGGTGCAGCCCGAGTTGTCGGTCTCGCTGCAGTTGGCAGGCGGCGGAGCGCCCCTGCCGGTATTCGGATCGGTCCAGATGACGCCCGGGTCGAACTTCACGATGGGCGTGCCGTCCCCGCGGTAGCGCGGCAGGTACCAGTCGGCCACGCCGTCGCCGTCCGCGTCGACCTCGTCGACCTCGTAGGCCTTCGCGAGCAGCTCGTTGGCGTACTCGAGGACCCGGGCCGCGATGCCCTTCTGCACCTCCTTGCCGAAAATGACCTCCTTGCCGAAGGTGCGCGCCACGTAGGTGCGGCCCTCCGGATCGTGGAACTCGATCCGGGAAGTCGCGGGGATCTGGGGGTCGGTGTCCACGCCGAGCTCCCAGAGCCGCATCATGTTGATCCACTGCTGCTTGGCGTTCTCCGGCAGGTAGATCATCGTCCAGGCGATGAGGAACTTCTGCTGCTCCCAGCCGGTCTGCGACTCGAGCACGAAGGTGTTCGGGCCGGTGTCGGTGGTGCACAGCAGGTTGTCCGGACCGATGAAGCAGGTCTTCGGGCCCTCGGCCGGGTACCAGCTGGTCCAGCCGATGCCGGAGGGCGGCGGTTCCGCCGGATCATGGTCATCCGGCAGGATGACCCGGGTGCCCTTGAGGAACTCGTCCCCGGTCAGGTTGTTCGCCAGCCACCGGCGGAAGCCGTCCGGGTAGAGGTCGGCCATGGAGACCGCCCGGTAGCGGGTGTCGATGAAGTCGCTGCGGCTCGAGCTGATGAAGTTGTCGTACGACTCCGTCATCAGCACCGTCGTGTAGACCTTGTCGTAGTACGAACCCGCGTTGAGCGTGTAGTCGGTGCTGTATTCGCCGCGGTCCTCCGCCAGGGCGTTGTGGATCGGCTTGCCGCCGAAGTGGACGTTGCCGAAGCGCCCGGTGGCGCCGTTGGGAACGGTGACCAGCGTCGGCAGATCCTCGGGCAGGTAGGTGTCGTCCATCGACCGCAGCACCACGCCCGACTCGTCGAGGTCGCGGAACCACTGCGCGTGCGGACCCGGCTGCGGGCGCTGGAACATCCGCGTGAAGTGGTCGAAGGCCACGCTCGATGCGATCGAGTTCAGCGGGTAGAGCTTGTTGGCGATGTAGGCCCACACGTTGCCGAACTCCCAGCCGTTGACCTGGGCGAAGTCGCGGTAGACGTTCGCCATCAGCCCCAGGCCCTTGGCCGCGTCGCGGAGCTTCTCGTTGTATCGCGCCATGGTACGCGAGGTCGCGCCGCGGACGGAGAACGTCAGGCGGTTGCGCCGGTAATTGTCGAAGATGTGGTTGATCTCCTGCTGGGTGATCAGGAAGTCGAAGAGCTCGTAGGGATCGGCGCCGTTGTCGTGGCGGAAGACGGCCACGTTGCCCAGGTCGGCCCAGCGGTCGGTGGCGAAGCCGTAGGGCAGGCGCACGCGGTTGCGGCTGTCGTGGGTCGGACCGGTGCGGTCGCGCAGCAACGGGTTGTCGGAGAGCCGCAGGTTCTTCCAGGGGATGTAGTCGACCGTCTGCTGCTTGCAGCGCGTGTAGACGCCGTCGATCTGCACGAGCAGGCCGTCGACGAGAGGATCCCAAGGACCGAGCTTCTCCTCGTCCCAGGCCGCGGGCTTGAAGAGCGAGGGGCTGGCGATCGCCTTGCAGTCCTGGATCAGCTCCAGCTCGCGGTTCAGCTCACTGTAGTGGAGGACGCGGTTGTTCTCCTCGCGCACGACGTAGCGGAAGCCGAGGATGCCGCCGAAGTTGTCGAGCTTCTCCTCCATGAGCCGGCCGCGCCGGGTGTCCTTCCGATACTGCAGGTCGGTATGGACCGAGGTCAGGTCGGCGTAGAACATGCGCACCGCGGCGAAGTCGTAGATGCCGAGGCCGATGAGCTCCTGCGCCGGCTCGCCCGGATAGTCCATCACCGAGGAGTGCATGAACATCTGGATCAGCTGATCCGCCTGCTCTTCGTCGATCGGGTCGAAGTACCGCGGACCGACGCAGCCCTCGGGGGTACGCAGGTCGGTACAAGCCTCCCGGCGCCGCCCGTCCTTGGTGCGAAGCTGCCAGTACTGCGGGCGGTAGCCGTAGGCGTCGGACGAGCTCACGAAGTTGTGACGCAGGCCCATCGAGTGCCCCATCTCGTGAGCCATCACCGCGTAGTGATACTTGTGCGCCAGGTAGCGCTGCATCTTCCGGGCGCGCTCGATCTGGGTGACCTTGTCGTCCTCGGGGTTGAACTCGCCGAACTTCCGCTGCAGCACGTCGCCGAGGGCAGCCACGCTGACCGGCGCCGGAGCCTCGTTGAGGATGCAGGCGCCACGTTCGGCCAGCTTCACTTCGAGCAGGTGCCGCATCTCCCGGGAGAGTCCCAGGTTCGCCCCGCGGAAGGGCGAGGACAGCGCCATCTTGAGGCTCGGCTCGAGCCCCTTGATGTCGCCGTAGAGCTGCTGCATCGCCGGGGTAGTGAGCTCGGCCTCGAGCCAGGTACCGGCGGCCTCCTGGAGCCGGGCCTCGTACTTGGGCGCCATCGCGCTCGGGGCGCCCACCTCGGCGCGGATCTCGTGGAGCTGGCGGGCGATCTCGTGGATTTCGTTCGCGATGGGCGTATTCGCGATGTTCTCGGCGAGCTCGCGGAAGGTCGCCCCGTCGACGCCAGCCACCGCGCCGAGCCGGTCGTCGATCTCGTCGCGCGTCATCGGGCCGAGGATGCCGCCACGGCGCGACGCCTTGGCCGCCTCGGACCAGTCGATCACGTAGTCGCCCTCGGTGATCTCCTCGGTGGACAGCTCGCCGTGTGCGTAGCGCAGCTGGTCGACGAGCTGCTGGGTGGCGATCTCGGTGACGTAGGACCAGACGTTGGCGCTGGCGGCGATCTTCTCGCCGGTCACCGGGTCATTGGCATCGGTCATGATGCCCCAGGGCGAGGGGCTCTGCGGGGCCTCGATGACGGTGGCCTTGTGGTAGCGGAGATCGCCCAGCCGCGCCTGCCGCGCTTGGCTGCAGATCTCCAGCGTCTTGCGGTCGCGATTGAGCCGCGCCTCGTGGCAGTCGAGGGCGGTCATGCCCTCGGGCAGGCGCGGGCCGCCGCAGATCGCCGGGTCGTTGGCCTCGACCGGGCTGTGGCAGAGGGCGAAGATGTTCTCCATCCTCGCCAGCGTGATCACGCCACCCGAGTAGCCGAGGGAGCGGCCCAGGCGAAGGGCGAGCTCGTCGCAGTCCTCGCCCTGATAGGCGCGGCCGATGCGGCAGTCCTCCACCTCGCGCACCAGGTGGATGAGGTCCTGATTCTCGTCCTGCTGTCCGAAGGGAAGCGGGTACTTCCGCGAGCAGGGCTCCTCCGGGGTGCCGTCACCGGTCTGCTGGCACTCGGCATAGCGCGCCGCCTGCACGGCGAAGCGCATCGCAGCGTCCCACTCGATGAGAGCCTCACGGGTGGGCTCGAAGTATTCCGGATCGCTGCCGACGGTGTAGTACCAGGGGTTCGGCCGGACCTTGCGGAGCCGGTAGGGCAGCGTGCACTTCTGGTTGAAGGTATCGCACTGCGATCCCTTCACGCCGGTCTTCTCCGTCACCGCCGCGCACTCGTCGGCCGTGCCGTCGCCGTCCTCGTCGCGATTCGGATCGACGCCCGGCGTCGTGAAGCACTCCACCGGCCCGATCATGTTCTCCGGGTCGTCGTAGTAGTGGCTACGCTCCCAGATGTTGAAACGATTGATCAGCCGGTAGTGCTGGTTGTCCGTCATGCCGTACTGGCGGTCGTATCCGATGCGCTCCGTGTAGAAGGCGCCGAAGGCCTGGAAGCGGTGGCCATCCCAGTGCTTGGGCTCGTAGTCCCGGTCCTCCACCTTGAGGAAGGAGTGCCGAATGGTGACCTCCACCGGGCTGCAGTTGCCGACCGGCCAGTTGCCGCCGAGCGTGGGTTCGAGCAAGCAGGAGGGGATGTTGTAGAGGCCCCACCGTGGGATGTCGAAGGTCTGCGGGACCGCGAAGACCTTGGTGGTGACGTCGAAATAGCCCTCGTTCAGCGCGAAGACCGGCGCGTGCTCGTGCGTCGGATCCTCGACGTCGTAGGGGTGGGGGACGAACTGGATGGGCTCGACCAGGCCCATCAGGGTGAAGGGGTCGAAGTCGTAGGAGTTGGTCGCCAGGTTCTGCGACCAGTCGACGCGGAAGTACTCGCGCTCGTACCACGGGCGGTCGGTGGTGTTCTCCTCGATGATGTTGAGTTCCTCGCCCGTGGTGGAGTTGTACGCGCGCTTGATGTCGAAGTGCTTCTTGATCCTGAAGCGGACCGCGATGATGCCCTCGTCCGGCTGACGGTCGCCGCCCTTGCCGTCGCTATTCTGGATCCGCTCGTAGGTGAGACGGCCGATCAGCGAGTCCTCGTCGATGACCCACTTGATGCGGGCGATGGGCTGCGCCCAGGTCGACGTGAACAGGCCGCTGTAGGCGCCGTAGCCCACGTCGATGATGGTCGTGTGGAAGTAGAACTCCGGATCGTCGGAGCCGTCGAGGAGATCTTCGCCGACGAAGAAGGACTTCTTGAGGGCGTAGGGCTGCACGCGGTTGATCGGAGCGCGCTCCTCGGCGCAACCCGCGGCCATCACGGCCACAAGGAGGGCGCCCAGCAGCCCGATACCGCTTCGGGGAATCGTCGTCTTCATCTTGCCTCACCAGTCGTTCCCCCGGATGCGCCGGGAGAGCGAATCACTACAGCTTCGAAAGGACGGCATCCATGCGGACGCCCAGGCTCAGGTAAACCATCGAATGACGGTTGAAGAAGAGCGGATACCTCGTCCCGTCCGGCGCCAGCTCGGGAGCGAAGGTGGTCAGGCCGGTCGACACGAAGAGCTCCGGCATCGCGGTCCAGGTCAGATCGACGAGGAACGCTCTCGAGTAGCGGGCGTTCGGATCGTCCTCGGAGGGCAGGACGGGCTCGAGCCCGCCGCCGGTGTCCAAGTGGAAGTCCGCCACGTCGTAGAGCGCCGCCCGGTTGAAGCTCAGCATGGTCGTCAGCGTGAGATTCCGGGTCGGGATGAGGATGACCAGCGGGCCGTGGCTGATGTCCCATGGCGAATTGCGCACGCCCGTGCTCAGGAAGACCTCGCAGGACGGGGTGCGGCAGCCCGCGATGCCGTGGCCGTCGGTTTCACCGGTCTCGGAGCGGAAGAAGCGGTGGCTGTACCGCACCGCGTATCGGAGGACCAGCCCGTCGAGGACGTCGAAGCTCCGCGTCAGAAAGATCCCGGGGCTGACGCCGAAGAGCATCGTCCGCGAAGCAGAGACCTTGGAGATCGGCGCCGTGAGGCGGAGGGTTCCGGAGAGGACGATGCCGGTGGTCGGCTCCTTGAAGGACCGGGTGCCCACCTCCACGAAGAGGTCGCTCCAGAGGATCTCGTTCTTCTTCGTCGTGTAGTCGGAGTTCGTCAGCTCCTGCTCGAGGTCGAAGCGGAAACGGGTGAAAAACCACTCGGAAAAATGCCACTCCGGCCGCAGCGAGAGCGTGTGGACGTAGATGGGATTGTAGGTCAGGTCCCAGTCCGGAACGGCACTTCGGACGGTGGTGGCGTGCTCGTAGATGATCATCGAGTTCCGCCACGGGACCTGCGGCTGGGCCTCACCCGCGGCTGCCCGGGTCTCCGAGTCGACGGCCGCGCCGGCGACAGCGGGAGCGAGGACCGCGAGGGCCAGGAGAAATCGAGCGACTCGCATAGGCAACCTTCCGCGCACGGCGGCACAGTGGTGGCGCTGGGGTGGGGAGTAGACCCAAAGACGGCGCGCTTGGCAAGCGAAGTTCGAGAAATCGAAATCCCTAGGCTCTGGGGCATTCATGGCCGCGCTTCAGAAGCGCAGGGCGATGCCGACGCCCAGGTCGAGGAGAGGGGCGGAGACGGAGATTCCGCGGCCGAGCGCCTCACCCAAACCGGGTGGCAACCGGGGAGCGACGTCCTCCGGAACCTCCACCGGAGGGAGGTCCAGACCGAAGTGGAACTCTCCCTCGTTGCCGAAGTGGAGGGCGGCATAGGTATTGAGGTCCAGGAAGGTCAAGAGCCGCACCCTCCAGTCGAATCGGGCCAGGAAGGAGCCGTCGGAGAGGTTTCCGAGCAGGCTGGCGATCAGCGTGGTGTCGTTCCAGGAGCCGGGGCCCTGGGCGCTGGCGTAGACGCCGAAGTAGCGGCGGCCGAGGTAGAGCGGCGTGAAGTCCCCGGTGAAGAGGAGCCAGGTGTAGAGCTCGGGCTCCTCGTAGCCCATGCCGTTGTGGAAGTACTCGGCGCCCACGTAGACGGCGTCGTCGTCACCGTAGGGGATGCCGATCTCGGCTCCCACGACCACCTGGGGAATCCATTCGTCCCGCCGGTCCTGCGCGGTCGGCAACACGGGAGCTTTGGGATCGAGGGAGACGGGACCGCGCCAGAAGGGCCGACGGACGTCGTGGAGGAGGGCCGCTTCCACGCGAAAGTCGAAGAGCCAGATGGGGAAGCTCAGGTCGGCGCCGAGCTGGAGCGGCCGATCCTTTCGGGCCGCCACGGTAGCCGAGATCTCGGTCAGGCCGATCAGCTTTTCCACGCGCAGCGCGCCGCCCACCTCGTCCGCGCGGGCGGCGTTCTCGAAGTCGGCGACGGCGTAGAAATTCCAGCCGTCGCTCTCGATCGGCAGGTGCAGCTTGAGGAGGCTGACGCCGAGGCGCTCGTCGAAGACCGCCAGCGGATCGAGGCGCTGCGGGTTGAGGAAGTCGGTCGGGTTCCAGAAGCGGCCGGCTCCCCAGCGGATCGGCTGGCGGCCCGCGGTGACGAAGAGGCGCCGGTCCACGTCGAACTTGATCCAGAGCTGGTCGAGCGCGACTTCGGAACCGCTCTGCTGGAAGAGCATCGGATCGTCGGCCGGCTCCACGGGATCCAGGAACGTGTGGGTGACCCGACCCCGGACGAAGGCGCGGAGGCGGTCGCTCGGTCGGGCATCGAGGTAGACGTCCAGGAGATTGGGACTGCCGACGGGGAAGGTCTCCGGATTGCCCTGGGTGCGGGCGCCGTAGTGCATGCGAAGGTAGAGGAGGCCGCCGATGTCCAGGCGGTTGGCGACCGCGCCCAGCCGCCCGTCGATGTCGGCGTCGCCCAGCAGACGGCCCTCGTCGCGCGTTTCGTCGGGGAGGACCGGCGTATCCGAGGGCGCGTCGACGGAGATCACCTCCTCGTCGCCGAAGAAGAGGGCGTCCCGATCGTCGCCCTCGCCATCGAAGAAGATGGCGTCGCGCTCGTCGGTACCCGCCGCGCCGTCTTCGTCGCCGAAAAAGAGGGCATCGCGCTCGTCCTCTGCGGCGGACGTCTCCCCCGCCCGGAGCTCGGCCGCTTCCGCGACCCCGGTGGACGCATCTTCGGGGCCTGACTCTGCGTCGTCGCGCGGGGCCAGCGGCGAAGCCGTTGCATCCTCGTTCTCGACCTCTTCCTCGGCCGGCTCGGGCGTTCCGAAGAAGAGCTCGTCGCGCGGATCGGCGCTCGCCGGGGACGCCAGAACGAGGGCGAGCAAGAGGGTGGGAATGCTCCACCCCCGAGATGCGCTCTGCCGGCTCACCGACTCCGGGCCTCCAGCCAGGCCTTGGTGAAGTAGGAATCGTCGAGGGGTTGAAGCTCGACCTGGCGAATCACCACCGTGGTCTGGTTGCCCTTCTCCACCTCGTCGAAGATCCGCTGCTCGCGCGGGACCCAGACGTCCTTGCCCTGCGAATTCTTCACGGTGAACCACTTGGGCAGGAAGGTCGTGCGCATCAGGCGGCCGGAGAGCGCGAACTCCTGGCGCTTGAGCAGGTTGTTCGTCGCCTTGTCGATCCAGAGGTGTACGACGGGGAAGGCGACGTCGGCGCCCGGCTTGGCGCGGAGCTCGAGCTTGTGCGTGTCGAGCTTGCCGAGCTTCTCCTCGCCGAGCCACTTGACGTTGAAATTCTCCGCCAGGCGCGAGCGGTCGAAATCCTGGCGCCGGGAAGTGGTGCCGCCGATGCGATCGCGCTCCGTCCTCCGCTCCCACTTGCCCACCGTGGGGTCGTAGAAGAAGAGGTTCTTGTCCACGCGCAGATAGCCCTTGCCCGCTTCCTCCTTGGGACGGACGAAGAGGATGACCATCTTGTCGGTCACGTCCCGGCGGTAGACCAGGGCCTCGTAGACCTGGTCGTTCTTGTTGCGCTCCTTCTGTTCGATGAAGACGAGCGCCTTGTAGTCGCCCACGCTGTTCTGTCTCTCGTCCTGCAGCTTGATGAGCTCCAGGGCCTCCTCGTCGGTGAGAGCAGCGGCGGGCGAAGCGAAGAGCAGGACCAGGGCGATGGCGGCCAGACGAGTTCGCACGGTGCTCATCCTACGTGATGGATGGCGGTGACGGGGCGCATCCGCGCCGCCCGGGAGGCGGGGTAGAGCGACGCCGCCCCGGCCACGAAGGTGAAGACCAGCACGGACCGGACGATCTGGTCCAGGCGAACCGAGAGGCGAAGCGTGTCGCTCATCAGCACCGTCTTCGCCGCGTCGGAAGGCAGGGGGATTCGCGCGGCGTCGAGGATCGAGGCGAAGAGCGCGCCCAGGCCTGCGCCGAAGCCCGAGGCGAGCAGACCCAGGATCAGCGCCTCGGTGACGAAGAGGAGCAGGACCCTCGAGCGTCCCATCCCGATGGCGCGCAGCGTGCCGATCTCCGGCGTCCGTTCCCGCACCGACATCCACATGGTGTTCATCACGCCGACCACGATGATGAGGACGAGGATCGACACGAGAAAGTACGAGATCCACTGAAATCCGGTGATCACCCACTTGCCGTGGGCGCCCTCTGCCTCCCAGGTGTTGACGTCATAGCGCTGGCCGGCCCAACGCTGATTCGAGAGCGCGTCCATGCGCATGTAGAAGGGCTGGTCGAGGTGCTCGAGGATCTCCAGCTCCCGGGAGGCGAGGGCATCGGCCAGCTCCTTGCGCGCGGCGTGCGTCCGCTCGATGTCGTCGAGGTAGAGCAGCAGCGATCCGGTGGCCTCGGGCTTGAGCTGATAGACCTGGTGGATGGTGTCCTTGTGGGTGAAGCTGATGAAGTTGGTGACCATCCCCAGGTCGCGGCCGATGCCCACCACGGTGAGGTCGACCGAGTTGGCCGCGCCCCCCGAGGTCTCGGCGGCGAGGATCACCGTATCGCCCACGTCCACCTTGAGCCGGCGCGCCTGGTTGGCGAAGAGGAAGATGGTCCCCGGCTCGCCCACGCGCGAGACGTCCCCCACGACCTCGTCGCCGCCTCCCTCCATGTAGGCGCTGCGCGGCGCGAGGGTGAGGCGCTCACGGAGGCGGTCCTCCTGCTCCGGCAGGATGCCGGTGACGCTGGTGACGATCGAGCCCGTCTCGCTGACGATCTTGCCCCAGCCGTGGGCGCGGCTGACCACCCTCTCCACGTCGGGGAGGATTTCCTCCACCAGGGGGCGCACCTTCTTCTCGTCTTCGATGATCGGCCAGGCCACCGCATTGGTGCTGGGCTTGTAGAAGCCGTGTACGTTGACGTGCCCCGAGGCGAGGGTGGTGGTCGTCTCCAGCAGGCTGTCCGCCATCCCCTGGGAGATCGCCATGAGGAAGACCAGGAGCATGGAGACGGAGGCGAGGGCGAGGCCGAGCAGAAGGCTCCGCCGCCGGGCCTGGAGGAGATTGCGGAAGGCGACCTTGACGTAGATGCCCATCGTCATTCCTTCCCCTGCATGGCCACGACCGGGGGAACTCGAGCCGCCAGCCGCGCTGGATAGAAGGTGGAGATCACGCTGATCACGACGATCACCGCGAAGCTCCAGACCACGTTGGCCAGATCGATGGCCGGGTAGAGCGCGGTTCCGCCGAAGAGGAAGATCAGGAAGGGCTGGTGGGTGTGGATGCCCGTTTGCCCGAGGAGAGCCAGAAGCGCGCTCGCCGCCAGTGCCCCGAGCGCGCTGGCGAAAAATCCCAGCACGAGGGTTTCGAGCAGGAAGAGCGCGAGAACGAAACCACGCCGCGCGCCGATGGCCCGCATCGTCCCGATCTCGCCGATCCGGTCCATCGTGGCCATCACCATGGAGTTGTTGATGATCACCAGGGCCACGACGAAGATGATGCCGATCAGCACGTAGAGGACGGCCCGCAGAACCACGACGAGTTGGCCGATGATCCCGGTCACCTCGCTCCATGCCAGGGGCTTTACCTCCAGTCCCTCTCGGTCGAAGGCCTCCTGCAGTCGCGCCATCACCTCCCGGAGCTTCCCCGGGTCGTGCAGGACGACGGCGGCGTGGAGGATCGTCCCCTTCTCGATCTCGGCGGGGTCGAAGGTATCCGAGTCCTCGTCCGTCGGGCGGTCGAGCGCTGCCAGCCGCGCGTCCAGATCCAGGTCTGCCTCGCCCCCCTCCTCGATCACCGGCGCCTCGCCGAAGAGGAAGGCCTCGACGTCGTTCGGGTCGATCTCGGACACCTCGACCTCCTCGCGGATGGAATCGAGTTCGCGCCTCTTTTCGGCGGTCATCAGGCCGAGGAGATCGCGGAAGGAGGCGAGGTCGATCAGGCTGTAGGCGGAGGCGAGCTCGGAGCGCTCCAGCGACTTGAAGCGGAAGGTGCCCCAGAGCCGGACGTTGACCGCCTTGGGGTAGCCGGACTTGGTCATCGAGCGGAGGGTGAAGGTGCCTCCGACCGGGACGCGGTAGAGCGGGATGTGGGGGACGACCTCCTTCTGGAAGAACTCGTAGCGCTCTGCGAAGTTCTCGTCGTCCACCTCGAAGAAGGCGGCGAGTCGAGCGTCGAGATCGCCCTCGACCTTCGGGAAGCGTTCGCGCAACTTGGCGTCCAGTTCGGTGGCCGCGCGCGGACTCAGGTGCATCGTCACCTGCGCGGTCATCTCCTTGAGGCGACTCACCAGATCCTGGAGCGCGGCGTCGTCGGCGATCCTGCGGCCGTCGAGGGTCTTCGCCTCGTGGAGGAGGTCCAGGACGCGCGCGGGCCGGTTCTTGAAGAACTGGTCGTAAGCGGCCTGGCTGATGAGGATGCCGCGCGTGCCCGGGGGCGGCATCTCGCCCTCCACCATCTCGAAGTGGACGAAGCTCTCGGCGTAACGATGCAGGTCCGTCCCGATGAAGGGGAGGTAGAGCATCGATTCGTCGTCGCTGAGCTTGGCGATCTCGAAGGCGAGGAACTGCAGCCCTTCCTCGGGCGCGTGGCGCAACGAGGTCCAGAACTCCTCCGACGTCACCCGATCGAGTGCGGCGATCGCCTTCTCGTGCTCCTCGTCGTCGGCGGCCAGGGCGGCGGCGCGCAGGTAGTCTTCCTTGAGCCTCGCCGCCATCCGCCGGACCTTGCCGATCCGGTCCTCGATCACGGCGGGATCTCCCTCGGCGAAGGCTTCCTCGAGCGCCTCGATGGCCTCGTCCAGCTCCGTGTTGAGGATGGGCTGGCCGTAGTAGCGGCCCATCGGGATCACGGCCGCCACGCCGGGGATCTTCGAGGCGACCTCGCGGACGCGGGAGAAATCGGGGAGGACGCCGATGTCCTGGTCGGAGCTCGCCTCGGGGCCAAAGAAGGTGAGCCGGTCGACGGCGCGCGCGGAGACCAGCTGGATGTGGCCGGTGATGCTCCGCGTGATGCTGGCTTCCATCGCCCGCTCCACGCTCTCGAGCAGGGTGGTGCCCAGCACGAAGAGGAAGGTGCCGAAGGCGAGGAGCGAGCCGACGATGAGCCCCTTGATCTTGTGGCCTCCGAGGCTGCGGAAGGCCATGAGCAAAAGGATCCGCAGGCTTTCCATCAGGCCGCTCCTTCGGCGGCGCGCCGTTCCTCTCCGACGATCCTTCCGTCCGCCATCCGGATCACCCGCTCCGCCTGGCTCATGACCATCGGGTCGTGGGTGGAGAAGATGAAGGTGGTGCGGTTCTTGCGGTTGATCTCCTTCATCAGCCCGATGATGTTCTGGCCGGTGGCGGAGTCGAGGTTGGCGGTGGGCTCGTCTGCAAGGACGATCCTCGGACGCGTCACCAGGGCGCGCGCGATGGCCACCCGCTGGCGCTGACCGCCGGAGAGCTCGTTGGGCCGGTGGCGCATCTGCTTGTCGAGCCCGACCTGCTCGACGATCTCCCGTACGCGTCGATCCCGTTCCTTCTTCGTCATCCCGCCCTGGAGAAGCAGGGGGAATTCGACGTTTTGGTAAACGTCGAGTACGGTGATCAGATTGAAGCTCTGGAAGATGAATCCGAGCTTGTGCAGGCGCAGCCGGGTGAGGCCGGCGTCGTCGAGCTCGGAGGTTGCCTGCCCGTCGATGCGGACCACGCCCGAGGTGGGGACGTCGACGCAGCCGATGAGGTTGAGAAGGGTGGTCTTCCCCGCGCCCGACGGGGCGGCGATCGCCGCGAACTCTCCTTCGCCGAAGGAGAGGGTGACTCCATCGAGAGCCCGGACCTTGAGCTTGCCGAGTGGGTATTCCTTGACGACGTTTTCGACGCTGACGATCGCCGACATCGAGGCCTCCGCGCGCGGGGAGTAAACCGGCGGTGGAGCGGCGCGTCAAGCGTCGGACTCAGAATTCTCCAAGATCCCCGCGCAGGCGAGCCCGCTCGCCTGGAAGTAGCGCAGGACCGGCAAGGGGTATCGGTGGCCGGCCCCGACCGGGCAGGATAGGCGGGATTCGCAGCCGTCCGCGCATCCGCCCGCGAGCCGGTGGTCGAAACACCGGGCCGCGTCCCATCCGCGGCGCTCGACCGCCGAGACGGGGCAGGCGGGGATGCAGGGCGCCTCGCAGCTCGCGCAGGGCTCGAAGCCGACGATGGGATCTTCCTCGAGGATCGCGTCCACGAGGAGCAGGGCGCGGTAGGCCATCCAGGGGCCGAAGTCGGGATGGAGGTCCAGGCCGAGGGGGGAGGGAGCGAGGCCTGCCGCGCGGGCGATGGCCTGGAAGGGCAGAGGAGATTTTTCGTTCCAGAAGGGGTAGCGGACGTCCACTCGCGCGCCCGCGCGCCGGAGCGGCTCGACGAGGGCCTCCACGCTTCGCCGCGTGAAGTTGTCGAGGGGATCGGGCTCGTTTCGCCGTTCGCGCAGGAAGGCCTCGAAGAAGGCGGCGCCTCCCGAGAGGAGGAGGAGGCCCGACCGGGCGAAGGAAGCGAGGGAGCTCAGGCGCAGCTCGGCCGGCGCGCGCGCGTCGTATTCGGGGCCGAGGACGAGGGCGTCGAGGCCGAGCCCGGCAAGTCGCGCGAAGAATTCCTCCCAGGCCGTCTTCATCTCAACCCGAGAAGCACTCGCCGATTTCGGAGAGCCGGCCGCAGCCGAAGTGGCGAACGCAGTTGGCCTGGGTCTCGGTGACCTCGGTGCGGCAGTACCGCTGGCATCCGTCGAAGTCGAGCGTCCGGTTGCGCATCTGGAGGCGGCTGCGGCAGGTCTCGTAGATGTGGTGGCACATCTCGTAGCAGATGACCGGGTTCGTGCCGTGGAAGCAGGAGTCGATCTCCTCGCAGGTCGATTCCGCGAAGCACCGGACGTCGGCGCGGATCACGCTGGGGTCGTTTTCGCAGGCGTTTTCGCAAGCGAGACGGCTGTCCCGGAGCTTGCCGCAGGTCTCGAGGTTCTCACAGGCATCGGCGCAGGTGGGCGGAGAGGAGCAGCCGTACGCGAGCGCGGATGCGATGACGAAGAGGAAAACTCGAAGGGGCGATCTCATGGTGCAGAGCCGTCCTGTTGCAAACAGGGCCTTCGGAAGGCGCAGTGCAAACACGTAGCCGAAGTCTCGGTGCGGGGAAAGTCCTCGATGCGCGCCAAATTCCGTTCCGAATCGACGAGGAGGGCGCGCATGCGGTCGATGGAATCCTGCATTCGGCGCTCGAAATCTGCGACGCTGGCGTCGTCGACGACGACCTCGACCTCGTCGAGCTCCGGCAGGTAGACCACCCGGCCCTGGATCCGCTCCAGCGGCACGTCCCAGGTGGCGCGCGCGTAGAGGGCGTAGCCGAGGAGCTGATCGCGGTCGGCCTCGCGGGCCTTGCCGGTCTTCCAGTCGACCAGCACCACGCCGCCGCCGGCACGGAAGGCGAAGTCGGGGGCGGCGAAGACGGGGACGCCTCGGTACAGGAAGCTTCCCAGTTCGTCGATCGGCAGCCAGGCCTCGCGCGGCAGCGAGCGAGCGAGATCCACCCACCTCGACCGGAAGAAGGCGCGAAGACAGCTTTCGACGAGCTCCCATGACGCGCGCCATTCCTCCGCGGAAACCTCCTCGGCGTACTCGTGCTCGCGTAGCCCGAAAGCCTTGCGGAACCGGTAGGCACCCTCGCGCGATTCGCGGAACTGGGCGCGCATCGAGGCGCGCACGGTGGCGACGATCCGCTCCGGATCGATCTCGGCTCCGTCCCGCAGGAGGGTGAGGATGCGGCGAATCGCGTCGTGGACCGCCGTTCCCGACCATGCGTGGCGGTTGGTCAGCTTCTTGAGGATGTAGAGCTCACGGACCTCCGGTGGCGCGTCCCGCTCCCAGCCGCCCCAGCTTCCGTAGTACTGGTAGTAATACTGGCGGAGACACGCCTCGAATTTCTCGTGCCGGCTCTTGGACCACGAGAAACGGTTCTCGAGCGTCGCCATCAGCCGTCGAAGAAGGGGAGGAAGCCCTTGTTTAGCCAGGCGCCGCCGTCGGCGACGATGCAGGCGCCGTTGACGTAGGCGGCCTGCTCTCCCGAGAGCCACAGGGCGATGGCGGCGATCTCCTCCGGCCGACCGAAGCGGCCCAAAGGCACGCTCTGGCGCACCGCCTCCGCCACGCGCGGCTCGGCGAAGAGCTTCTCCGCCCCGCCGGTGTCTTCGATCGGCCCCGGCGCGATCGCGTTGACGCGAACGCCGCGCACGCCCCATTCCACGGCCAGCGTCTGGGTGAGGCTGAGCACGCCCGCTTTGGCCGCGGCGGAGTGCGCGGTGCCGGGCCCGCCCGTCCAGGCGTAGGTGGCGACGATGTTGAGAATGTGGCCGGTAACGCCTGCCTCCATCATCCGGGTGCCGAAGGCATGCGAGCAGTAGAAGGTTCCGTTGAGCACGATGTCGACCACGGTGCGCCAGCCGTTGGGCGAGAGCCGGGCCGCCGGTACCACGAAATTGCCCGCAGCGTTGTTGACGAGGACCTCGGCGGGGCGGCCGAAGCGGTCGGCGACCTCCTGCGCCACGCGGTCCACCGCCTCCGCGTCCCGGACGTCGAGGACCCAGTGGGCCACCTCGCCGCCTGCGGCCGAAGCGCGGATCAGCTCCTCGGCCTTCTCGAGGTTTTCCTTCTTGCGCGAGGCGATCACCACGTTGGCGCCCGCGGCGGCGAAGGCGCGGGCGATGGCCAGCCCGATGCCGGTGGCGCCGCCGGTGATCACCGCCGTCTTCCCGGAAAATCCGCTCGCAGCCACTTGCCTCTCCTTGTCAGGGCGAGTCATGCACGATAGCGAAGGGTCGGACGCCGTGGAAAGCCCCGAGTTTCCCCTCTCTCCCGCCGAGATCGACGAGCTGCGCGAGGGCGTGCTCGCCTGGTACCGGAGCTCGGCCCGCGACTTGCCCTGGCGCCGGACGCGCGATCCCTATCGGATCTGGCTGAGCGAGGTGATGCTCCAGCAGACGCGGGTGGAGGCGGTCAAGCCCTATTACCGGCGCTTCCTCGAGCGCTTCCCCACGGTGGAGGCGCTGGCGGCCGCGCCCGAGGACGAGGTCCTCGCCGCCTGGAGCGGGCTGGGCTACTACGCGCGGGCGCGCGCGCTCCATCGCGCCGCGCGCGAGGTGGTGGAGAGGTGGGACGGGAGGCTGCCGGCGGACGAGGCGGCGCTGCGGCAGCTCCCCGGCTTCGGCCCCTACACCGTCGCGGCGGTGGGGTCGATCGCCTTCGGACTGCCGCTGGCGGCGGTGGACGGGAATATCGCTCGCGTCCTCTCCCGCTGGCTCTGCCTCGAGGGCGACGCGCGATCGCCGGCGAGGATGAACGAGCTCCGCCGGGTGGCGGCGTGGCTGCTGCCGCCCGAAAGCGCCGGCGATTGGAACCAGGCGCTGATGGAGCTCGGCGCCACCCTCTGTCTGCCGCGGCGCCCGGCCTGCCTCGTCTGCCCGGCCTCCGTCCATTGCCGGGCGCGAAGACAGGGCCGGCAGCACGCCATTCCTGCCCCGCGGAGGGCGAAGGAGCGGCCGGTCATCCGGCTGGCGGCGGCGCTCGTCCTCGGAGACGAGGGGGTGCTGCTCGCGCGCCGCCCGCCCGAGGGCCTCTTCGCCTCGCTGTGGGAGCTTCCTTCGGTCGAGCTCGGCGAGGAGGACGACCCGCGCGAGGCGCTCTCGCGCTTTCTCGGGCCGGAGGTGGGCGAAGAACTCGGGCGGACCGAGCAGGTTCTGACCCACCGGGAGCTGCGCACGGTCGTGTACCGCCTCCACCCGGTCGGTTCCGTCCACGTCCGCGAGCCCTATGTCGAGTTTCGCTGGGTAGACCCGGCAGGCGAGCCCCCCGGCGGCCTTTCCTCCGCGGCGCGCAAGGCTCTCGCCGCGGCAGGGATACGCTTGAGGCGAGGACGCTAGCCGGGCTGGCGGCAGCCGGCCGACGGGGCGGATCCGCGAAGCGTGGAATCGGTCGGGGTTCGAGCGGGCGTTGCTCGTGCCCTCGCCGCTGGCCAAGGTTGTGGTGAGTCCGTCGCGGCGACCTGCCCTCGTGACGGGGCGGGGTAGCTGCGGGAGGAGGAACCTCCGGCGTATGCTGGGGAAGGAGGCCATCCTCCGGGCGGTTCACCGGCGGCACGTATGCGTCAAATCAGCTCGAAGCCAGGGTCGAAGGGTTCAAGTTCGAGAGATGCGCTCGAGAATTCGAGCGTGGTTCCCATCGAGGAGGCCCGGAAGGCCCGCCTGATCTCCGTCGAGGTCGAGGCTGGACCGCCGCGCGACGAGGGGAAGGGGGGCGCGGAGGAGGCGATCGAGATCCGCGTGCGCCGTCTGCACCGACGCGACCTCAGGCGCACGTGGGAGTTTCTCAAGCTCGTCTTCCGCGAGGTCAATCGCGAGACCGTCGAGTACCAGCGGCCGCGCTCGCGCGAACGCTTCTTCCAGATCTACGAGGAAGAGGAAGTCGAGCAGCTCCTCTTCGAGGTCGGCAAGGAGATCGTCGGCTATGCCGAGTGCAGCGTCAGCCCCACCGGCTCGGATAGCTGGATCAACCCGCGCTATTTCGAGAAGCGGGGGATGCGGCCGCTGTACGTGGACGAGCTCGCCGTCCACCCCGATTACCAGGGGCGCGGCGTGGGCGCCTTCATGCTCGAGCAGTTGCAGCATCTGGCGCGCTTGCGCGGCTGCACTCATTTGGTGCTGGAGGTGGCGGAAAACAACCGGGCTGCCCTCGCCTGGTACCGCAAGCGAAACTTCTACAAGCTCGACGCGGCGATCTTCCTCGCCCAGAAGGTGGAGGCCGAGCCGGAACTCCTTCCGCCGCGCAGGCTGACGGCGCGGCGGACCGGCCCGACGGAGCGCTCCACGCGCGATCTCGCGAGTCGGGACGAGGAAGAGGGCCGACCGCGCTGAGGCAGCCGGCCGACGCCTCGCCGAAGGCGAGGGCACGTCGACGACGTGCCCGGCTGCGCTTTCACGATCCAGCCCGTCCGCGAGGTCGGACGATGCGCCAGCAATTCCGATTCGCGTTCGAATCGCGGATCGCGCCGGACTCGGCTCGCCTTGCTCCGCCCGGGGGCCGCCACTACGATCGCCGAGAATGCGACTGCGTCTCTTCGCCTTTGCGGCGTCTCTCTTCCTCCTCGCCACCATCGGCCACGTGCTCGTTCAGATGCCGTACGGCGAGCCGAGCGAGCCGGAGGTCGAGGGGGAGGCGGGGGAGGAGGCCGCGCCGCCCGAGGACGAGGAGGCGCTCGCCGAGCCGGCGCCTTTGCCTCCGGACGAGGAACTGGTGCCGGAAGGCGAGGAGGTCCCGGACATCGAGACGCTCCGCCAGCAGGCGGAGGACGCGCAGCGCCGGGTGGCGGAGCACCTGGAAGCGGCGCGGCAGGCGCAGGAGGAGGCGGATCGGGCGCGCCGACTGGCCGGCCTCGCACCCGACGAGCTGCGCGAGGCCGAGGAACCCGAGGCGCCGTTCTCGATGGAGGAGCTCGTCCGGCGGGTGGAAGCGCTGGAGGCGCAGCTGGCGGAGCTGCAGGAGAGGGACGAGGCCTCCGAGGAGGAGATCGCCGCGCTGGAGGAGGAGCTCGAGGCGCTGGAGGAGCGCAACGAGCTGGTCGAGCAAAACCGCATCCAGCGGATCGACACCCTCGACCGCGGTATCGACTCGATGCGCACGCTCTTCGAGCGCCTCGCCACCGGAAACGCCGACATCGAGGGAGCCCTCGCCCAGGTCGAGCGCGAACTCGACCGCGCCGCGAGCGAGGCGGCGCGCTGGGCGGGCGAGGAGGAGGCGCGACTGAGTGCCGCGGCGCAGCGGGCGGTGGAGGCGGCGCGCGAGGCGCTCTCTCGCCGCGACCTCTACGCCGCCCGCATCAATCTGGGCATCGCCATTCAGCAGGCGCTCGCCGCGCGACGAGCCGCCGAGACCGCCAAGCCCGGCATCCCCTGAGCTTGCCGGTCGGTTGCGCGGGGGTCGGCGGAAGGCGCGCGCCTCATCGCTGCGGCGGTTGCGTCGGCGGACGCGGCTTGCCGCGCAGATACTGCTTCGGCCAGGGCAGCTCCTCGAACTCCGTCTCGACCGCCGCGCGCAGCGTCCAGTGCGGGTCGTAGAGGTGGGGTCGCGCCAGCGCGCAGAGGTCGGCCCGGCCAGCGGCGAGGATCGTGTTCACCTGGTCCGGTGTGGTGATGTTGCCGACGGCGATCGTGGGGATCTTTGCCTCGTTGCGAACCTGGTCGGCAAAGCGCGTCTGCCACATGCGGCCATAGACCGGCTGCGCCCTGGGGCTGGTCTGTCCGGTGGAGACGTCGACGATGTCGCAGCCGCGCTCGCGCAGGGCGCGCGCGACCACCACCGCGTCCTCGCCGGAGAAGCCCCCGGGCACCCAGTCCGTTGCCGAGATACGAACCGAGATCGGCTTGTCGTCCGGCCAGGCGGCGCGAACCGCCTCGAAGACCTCCAGCGGGAAGCGCATGCGATTGGGCAGCGACCCGCCGTATTCGTCGCGCCGCACGTTGCTGAGCGGCGAAAGGAAGCTCGACAGCAGATAGCCGTGGGCGAAGTGCAGCTCGATCATGTCGAAGCCGGCCTGCTCGGCCATCTGCGCCGCGCGGACGTAGCACTGAATGAGGCGATCCATCTCCGCCCGGTCGATCTCGCGCGGCACCGGGCTGTAGTCGTGGTAGGGAAGCGGCGAGGGGCCGATCACCTCCCAGGCCTCCTCCGGAGGCAAGGGATCGTCGGGGCGTTCCTCTTCCCAGGGGCGTTTGGTGGAGGCCTTTCGCCCGGCGTGTCCGAGCTGGAGCGCGATCTTCGCCGGCGTCCAGGCGTGGACGAAATCGACGACGCGCTTCCAGGCGGCTACGTGCTCGGGCTTGTACATGCCGGCGCAGCCGGGCGTGATGCGTCCTTCCGGCGAGACGTCGGTCATCTCGGCGATGACCAGGCCGGCGCCGCCGAGCGCCCGCTGCCCCAGGTGCACGAGGTGGAAGTCGTTCGGCGTCCCGTCGACCGCCGAGTAGGTGCACATCGGCGAGACGACGATGCGGTTCTCCAGGCGCATGCCCCGAAGTTCGAAGGGCATGAACATGGGCGGCACCGCCTTGCCGCTGGGGTGCTTGACCGGCGACTTGCGGGCGAAATCCTCCTGGACGCGATCGACGAGCTCGGGATCGCGCATGCGGAGGTTCTCCCAGCCGATGCGCTTGCTCCGCGTCAGCAGGCTGAAGGAGAGCTGGAGCGGGTCGAAGTCGCGGTAGCGCTTGACGTTCTCGAACCAGCGCAGGCTGTCCTGCGCCGCGCGCTGTGCCCGCGCCACCGCGGGCTGGCGGACCTCCTCGTAGCGCCGCAGCGCCTCCGGGATCGACGAGGATTCACCGAGCGCCTTGGCCAGCTCGATGGCGTCCTCGATGGCCAGCTTGGTGCCCGAGCCGATCGAAAAGTGGGCGGTATGCACGGCGTCGCCGAGGAGGACCACGTTGTCGTGGTACCAGCGCTCGTTGCGCACCGTGACGAATTCGATCCAACGCGACTGGTTGGAGAGGAGCTTGGCTCCGTCGAGATACTTTCCGAAGAGCCGCTCCAGGTAGGCGAGGCTTTCCTCGGTGCTCATCCGGTCCAGGCCCGCGTTTCGCCACGACTCGGGATCGCATTCGGCGATGAAGGTGCTCATCTCCTTGTCGTAGCGATAGGCGTGCACCTGGAAGATGCCGTGTTCGTTCTCCTCGATGATGAAGGTGAACGAGTCGAAGAGCTTGTCGGTTCCGAGCCAGATGTACTTGCACTTGCGCGGGTCGAAGGAGGGCTGAAAGAAGGCCTCCCACGTCGACCGCACCTTGGAGCGGATCCCGTCGGAGCCGACCAGAAGATCGCACTCGCGCGCGAGCGCGGCCGGATCCTCGATCTCGGTTTCGAAACGAACCTTCACGCCGAGCGAGGCGGCGCGGTCGTGGAGGATGGAGAGGAGCTTGCGCCGCGAGATCCCGGAGAAGCCGTGGCCCTTCGACTGGATGGTCTCGCCCTTGAAGTGGATGTCGATCGTGTTCCAGTGCGCGAAGGAGCGGGTGATCGCCGCGTGGCTCTCCGGATCGGCCTCGAAGAGGTTCTCCAGCGTCTCGTCCGAGAAGACCACGCCGAAGCCGAAGGTCTGGTCCTTCGGATTTCGCTCGAAGACCGTCACGTCCCAGTCCGGGTGGTCCCGCTTCAAGAGCATGGAGAGGTAGAGGCCGCCGGGGCCTCCGCCGACGCAGATGACCTTCATCGCTCAGCTCCTTTGGCGCGCCAGTTTCAGGATGTGGTCGAAGTGCTCCTTGGAGACGGGCTGCACCGAGAGGCGCGAGCCGCGTCGAAGCAGTTCCATTCCCTCCAGGGCAGGGTCCTCGCGTAGCTCTGGAAGCGGTAGCGGCCGCGCGAAGCGCTCGACGAAGCCCACGTCCACCATGAACCAGACCGGGGCGTCCTTCGTGGAGCGCGGATCGTAGTAGGGGGATTTCACGTCCCAGGCGAAGTGGTCCGGATATGCCTCCCGGACCACCTCCGCCAGCCCGACGATCGCCGGCGGCGCCGCATTGGAGTGATAGAAGAGGAGCCGGTCGCCCACCTTCATCTCGCGCAGGAAGTTGCGTGCCTGGTAGTTGCGCACGCCCTCCCAGCAGGTGGTACCGTCCCGTTCCAGGTCGTCGATCGAGTACGTCCCGGGCTCGCTCTTGACGAGCCAGTATCTCCTCGTCGCCAACGCTTTCCTCCGTCGCTTTTGGGCGGCATCTTCTCCCAGGAGCGGCGTTTTCGTAAACGCCAATCTCGTTGCCGTTACGTAAGGGTCCCGTTCATCGATGAGCTCGACGAAGGAACTGGCCCGCGAACTGCGAGACAAGCGGGTGGGCGTGGTGCTCTCCGCGGGCTATTTCGGCTTTTTCGGCCATGCGGGTTTCGTGGCCGCCATGAGCGCGGTGGGGCTGCGGCCCGCGGCCTGGGCCGGCACCAGCGCCGGTGCCCTGGTCGCGGCGCTGGCCGCATCGGGGCTCGAGCCGGCCGAGATCTCGGAGAGGCTGCTGCGCGTCAAGCGCCGGGCGTTCTGGGATCCCGCGCCGATCACCTGGATCGTCGACGCGCTCCGGGGGCGGATCCCTACCGGTATCCTCGCCGGCCGACGCTTCCGCCGGCTGCTTTCCGAGGTGCTGCCCGTCAAGAGGATCGAGGAGACGAAAGCGCCCCTCATCATCGCCACCACCGACGTGACCCACGCCTCCGTTCGCATCCACGCGGAAGGCGATCTCGTCGATGCGGTCTGCGCCTCCTGCGCCTACCCGGGGCTTTTCTGCACGGTCAACTCGAAGGGGTCGCAGCTCTGGGACGGGGGGCTGGTGGACAAGGCGCCGCTGCGGGCGCTGGCCGAGCGGTTCGAGCTCGACGCGCTGCTCGTGCACTACCTGCCGAGCCGGAGCCGGCTCGAACGACCCGCCGGGATGGTCGGCTACCTCGGCGCGATGGGCCGGGCCCTGGCGGCGGCCCGCCATCAGGGATTCGTCTGGCAGGCGCAGCTCTGCGAGGCGGAGGGTCTGCCGGTCTACGTCATCGCGCCCGAGCTCCCTCCGGTCTCGCCCGCGCGTCTCGAGCGCGGCCGGGAGGTGATCGGTCTGGCCTCCGCGTGGGCGGCGCGCGCCCTCGCCGCCCCGGCGGAGGAGAGCCGACCCTTCGCCCGGCGTCCCCGGAGCGCCTCCCCACGCCCCGACGATCGCTCGTCCTAGGAACCTGTTCGTATCAACCAACCGTCGCGATGCGGCGGAGGCGGATGGCGAGGCGCTTCGTGCCTGCCGGCTTCTCGTTGCTCGCCTTGGCCAGCCTCCGCTCGTGCAGCGACGAGCGACGCAGGCGTGGCCGTCGTCACGTCGAAGAGCGAGCAGCGAGCACGTCGGCCCGGAGCGCGCCCCAGGATCCCTCCCGTCGCCTGTCCTGCTGCGCGGCCAATCTGCTGCGTTGCCCGTCGGTCACATGCCCTTCGGCATGCTCCCCCCTCGCGCCTTGCATCCGGGCCCCCGGCTGCGCCAACAGGTGCTAGCGACTCTTGAGCCACTGCACGTAGTGCGTCTGGCAGTAGCCGCGGGTGCGAGCGGGACGGTTGCAGCCGGGCTTGCCACACGGCGGGGGCGGCTCGCCGGGGCGACGACGCCGACCGGCTAGCCCCGGCATCAGCGCCGGGCGCGAGGGAGCGAGGGCCGGGGGTGGCGCCGTCTCGCCCAGCGCGCGATGCTCGGCCGCCAGGCGCTCCACCAACTGGCGCCCCAGCCGGATCCCGAGCTCGCGCGCGAACGTTTCGAGGTTGCGGAAGAGAGCGGCGTCTCCCACTCAGTACTCCGGCCGCGTCTTGCGCGTGAGGAGGGGGACTTGCTCCCAGAGCGCGGGGAAGAACGCCTCGTCGACCCCGAAGCGGAGCTGGGAGGCGGGAACGCCCTTCAGGCTCTTCACCTCCAGGCCGATGATCCGCTTCACCAGCTCGTAGTGGTGGAAGCGCCAGGTCTGGAAGTACTCGTCCATCGCCATCAGCCCCTGGATCACCTGCCAGAGGTCCCAGTTGCGGCGCGGGTCCTCGAAGATCTCCTCGAGGCTGAGGCCGGTCTTCTGCCGGGCCCGCTCGAAAGCGGGCCAGAGCCGCGGCGCCTCGCGAAGGACGGCGTTGAAGCCGGGAGATTCCTGGCCGCTGCCGCGGCCCAGGCCCAGGCGAATGACGTGGTAGTCCGCTGGCGCCATCGATTCCAGAATCTCCAGGCTGTTGCCGAGGTGGCGCTCGATGAGGGTGATGCGCCGCAAGTGGTGCGCCGCCTGGCCCAGATCGCCGGCGTCGAGCAGACCGACGACGCGGTCGATCTCGTCGAGTACCACCTTGAGCCACAGCTCCATCGACTGATGGATGACCTGGAAGAGTAGCTCCTCGCGGTTCGACCGCTCCTCGGGAACCTTCTGGAGGGCGAGCAGCTCCTCGGTGCGGATGTAGCGCTCGTAGTCGCTGAGCGTCTTGGCGGATTCGATCTGCGACATGGTCGACACCTACGGTTTGGGGGGCACGGGCAAACTATCAGGCTCCTCCGAATCCCTCAATCGAGACGAGGCTTTGTCGACCCCCCATTGATCCGAGGCTCGTTTTTCGCCCACCACGGGTCCGCGGGCTTCACGGTCGGCGAGAGCGATGCCGCTGCGAGCGCGATGCGAGCACGCCGTCCGCAGCCCCGCATGCGGCGCGTGGATGCCGTGGCTGCGGACGCCGCAGGCGGTCGGCGAGGGCGGCAGCGCAGCCGAGCGCGAGCGGAGGCGTACTGGAGCGTACGTCGAAGCGAGCGCGATGCGAGCACGCCGTCCGCAGCCCCGCATGCGGCGTCCGCCCTACCGTCGGAGGAGGACGTAGATCGCCCCCACCCCCCCATCCTTCGGCCTAGCCGAGCAGAAGGCCAGCACCTGCCGCCCCAGTCTCCCCTGGGTGAGCCAGCGCTGCACGCCCTCCTTGAGAACCGGGATCCGGTTCTCGGAGTTCTTGCCGCGGCCGTGTATCACCAGCACGCAGCGCTTCCCCTCGCCGCGGCACCTTTCGACGAAGCGCAAGAGCGCCTCTTTCGCCTCCACCTGGGTGAGGCCATGCAGGTCGAGCGTGGCCTGGATCGAGTAGTCGCCGTTGCGCAGGCGCTTGAGGATGCGGCGATCGAGGTCCTGGACACAGCCCTCGATGAACTCGTCGGAGTCGGCGATGTCGAAGGGTGCCCGGCCGGCGACGAGCTCGGCGAGCTCGAAGAGGACCTCCTCGTCGTCGTCCACGATGCGCGGGGGCCGGGGTGCGGCCCGGGGCGGCACGCGCTCGCCACCCTGGCGGAGAGGCTGCACGTCGCCGACCGCCCGCAGAAAGAGTTCGCGGTCGTCCTCGGGGACCGTCTCCGGCTGCGGAGCTCGGGCCGGCTCGGCGGCCGGGCGCGACTGGGGGAGTTCGAGTTTCAAGCCGCGAAATGGATTGTGGAACGGCTTGCGCGCGGCCATGGTCGCCCCCGGTCAGGCGTAGCGCGTGGGGTCGGCCACCCCGGCCTCGCGAAATCCCTTCTTGCGGAGCAAGCAGGCGTCGCACCGACCGCAGGCGGCGTCCCCGATCGGATCGTAGCAGGAAAGGGTGATCGAGTAGTCGACCCCGAGCCGGAGCCCCCAGCGGATGATCTCCGCCTTGCCGAGGTGGAGCAGCGGAGCCTCGATCCGAGGTGCCTTTCCTTCCTGGCCGGCCACCGTCGCTACCTTCGCCAGCGCCGAGAAGGCCTCGAGGAATTCCGGCCGGCAATCCGGGTAGCCGGAAAAGTCGCGCGCGTTCACCCCCACGTAGATCGCCTCGGCGCCGAGCACCTCCGCCAGCCCCAGCGCCACTGCGAGGAAGACGGTATTGCGCGCGGGAACGTAGGTGATCGGTGGGGTCGAGCTGCCCGCCTCCACCGGGCGGTCCTTCGGAACGTCGATGGAGGGGTCGGTGAGGGCGCTTCCTCCGACGGAGCCGAGGTCGATGCGGACGATGCGGTGCGAGGCCGCGCCGAGCGTCTGCGCGATGTGGGCAGCCCGTTCGAGTTCGTGGCGCTGCCTCTGGCCGTAGTCGAACGAGAGGCAGTGGCACTCGTAGCCGGCGTCGCGCGCGATGGCCAGGCAGGTGGTGGAGTCGAGCCCACCAGACAGGAGTACGACCGCTCGCTTCATCGAGATCCTCAGCCCTTTTTTCCCTCGAGGCGGTAGACGAGCCGGCACTCGCTCGCAACTGTTTCCGTGCGGGTGCGGCCGGCGCAGGTGCAGACCTCGTCACCCCGCGGCTCGAACCGCACGATCTCCTCCAATGTTCCCCGGGCGCAGGCGCAGTTGTGCCAAAGCAGCGTTCCATCCTCTCCCCGCTCCGGGCAGGGGAGATCGGAGGGCTCCTGAAGCGATCGGAAGCTCGGGCAGTCGGCGAGGATCTCGCCCTCGAGGACCTCGACGACCTTGAAGGCGCAGAGGCGGCCCGGCGCCACGGTGCAGGCAGAGAATTCCCGCTGGATGCTCCCTTTCGCCGGGGTCCTCACCGAGAATCGATTCTCCTCCAGCGTGCCCACCTGCTCGGTTGGCCCCGAGCGGAGCCAGAGCGTACCGGTCTCCGGGTCGTGGGAGAGGACGGCGGTGAAGGCGAAGGATTGGGCGACCTCGGCCATGTCCTCGAGCACGCAGCCGCCGCCTCGCTCCAGGGTGGCGTCGAAATCGAAGGTGCCGATGACGAGGCCGGGCGGAGGCGGCTCGGCCTCGCAGGCAACGAGGAGGAGGCCGAGCAGGATGGCAATTCGACGCATCTCGGTCCATCCTACAGCGGCCCGCCATGGAAGGGGATCGCCGGGTGCCGAGGTGGCTTTCCGAGATCGCTCGCTTCTTCCGCGACCTTGCCCGCAAATTCGCGGCCGACCGAACCCTCGACCGCGCTGCGGCGCTGGCCTTCTACGCCATGCTCGCGCTTTTTCCCTTCCTCATCGGCATGGTCTCCCTGGCCAGCATTCTGATGAACCCGCGCACCGTGGAGACGCTGCTCGACGACCTCGCGGAGGTGGCGCCCCCCGACGTGACGCGGCTGGTGGGCAACCAGCTTCGTTCTCTCGTCGAGGCCGGAAGCTCCAGCATCCTCACGTTGAGTACCTTCGGCGCCTACTGGGCCGCATCGGGCGGGATGAGCGCGCTGATGCGGGCGCTCAACCGCATCGAGGAGGTGGAGGAGACCCGGCCCTTCTGGAAGACGAAGGGGATCTCGCTTCTGACCACCCTGGTGGCGGTGGGCTTTCTTCTCGTCGCGGCGGTGGTGGCGGTGGCCACGCCGGCCGTCGCCCGCGCCGTGGGCGGGCCCCTCGGCACCCTCATCGCCTTGATGCGGATCCCCTTCGCCGGCAGCCTGGCGGTCTTCTCCTGGGAGGTGCTCTACCACCTCCTGCCCAACCGTAGGCGACCCTTCCGAATGGCCAGCCTCGGCTCGATCGTCGCCGTCGTCCTCTGGCTGGTCGCTTCCTGGGGATTTTCCGCCTACGTGGTGAACTTCGGGCGCTACGACGTCACCTATGGGGCGCTGGGCGCGTTCATCGTTCTTCTGCTGTGGCTGCTCATCTCCTCGCTGGTGGTCCTCGTCGGCGCCCAGATCAACGTGCTCTTGGAGAAGCGGCGCGCGGATCGAGACGATCGCGAAGACCGTCCCCCAGCAGGTTGAAGCCGAGGACGGAGAGGGCGATGGCCAGGCCGGGAGCCATGGCCACGTGGGGTGCCACGAGCAGATACTGCGTCCCCTGGTCCACCAGCGCGCCCCAGGAAGGCGTTCCGGGAGGCACGCCCAGCCCCAGGAAGGAGAGGGAGGCCTCGGCCAGCATCGCGCCCGGGATGCCGAAGGTGGCCTGCACGACCACCGGGCCAAGGAGGTTGGGCAGGAGGTGCCGAAAGAGGATGCGCGC
Organism: Pseudomonadota bacterium; assembly: GCA_003242475.1. Lineage (GTDB taxonomy): Bacteria > Myxococcota > Myxococcia > Myxococcales > Vulgatibacteraceae > ZC4RG40. Next base: position 5,592 of record QGUN01000011.1, on the reverse strand, counting down.
CTCGGTGGCCCCCATCGCCCGCGCCGCGAGAACGAATTCCCGCTCGCGCAACGAGAGCACCATGGCGCGTGCCAACCGCGCGTAGCCCGTCCAGCCCGTGGCGCAGAGCGCGAGGATCACGTTGGCCAGCGAGGGGCCGAGGACGGCGGTGATGAAGATCGCCAGAAGGATCCCCGGGAAGGCGAGCAGGACGTCCACCACCCGCATCAGCGCCTCGTCGACGAGGCCCCCGACCATTCCCGCCCAGGCGCCCAGCAACGTGCCGACCACGGCGGAGATCAGCGTGGCGAGGACGCCGACGGAAAGCGAGATGCGCGCGCCCCAGAGCACGTGGCTGAGGACGTCCACGCCGTTTTCCGCCGTGCCCAGCGGATGGGCCGCGCTCGGCGGCAACAGCTCGCGGTCCAGCGCCACCGCACGCGGATCGTGGGGACTCAACCACGGTGCGAGGATCGCCACCAGCACGAGAACCGCGACGATCGCCAGGCCGATGCGGGGACCCAGACCTTCGACGAGCGGGCGTCGCCGAGGCTGGATCTCCGTCTCCTCCGTCAGGGGCAGGGGAAGCTCGGCGCTCAATTTCGCTCCCTCGTCCTCGGGTCGACCGCCTGGTAGGCGAGGTCGGTCAGGAGGTTGACGAGAAGGTAGGAGAAGGTGAAGGCGAGGACGCAGGCGCGGACCATGTTGTAGTCGCGCCGGTCGATCGCCTGGAGCAGCAGGCTTCCCATCCCGGGATAGTCGAAGACCTTCTCCGTTACCACCGCTCCACCGAGCAGCGCTCCGAGCTGCAGTCCAACGACGGTGAGCACGGGCAAGAGCGCGCTGGGGAAGGCGTGGAGGAAGAGCACCCGCGTCGGGTGCAGCCCCTTGGCCCGCGCCGTGCGCACGAAGTCCTCGCCCAGCGTGTCGAGAAGCGAGGCGCGGATCATGCGGGCGAGGAATGCGGCCAGCGCCAGCCCCAGCGTCGCCGTGGGCAGCACCAGGCTCCTGGCCGACTCGAATCCCGAAACGGGCAACCAGTCCAGGTGGATGGCGAAGGCGAGAATGAAGAGCGGACCGATCCAGATGCGCGGCAGCGCCGCTCCCAGCACGGCAAAGGCGCTGGCGAGCATGTCGACGACGGTGCGGGGGCGGAGCGCGGCGGCGACTCCGAGCGGAAGGGCGATCGTCAGCGCGAAGGCCAGCGAGGTCAGCGCGAGGAGGGCCGTGCGAGGAAAGGCCTGCGCGATGCGGTCGAAGACTCGGTCCTGAAACGGGGGAACCGAGCTGCGGAGATCCAGGCCGAGCGCGTCGCGCACGAAATACGCCGTCCGGACCCAGACGCTGCGGTCGAGGTGCAGCGCCTTGCGGAGCGCCTCCCGGTCTGCCTCCATCGCTTGCTCGCCGAGGATCGCGTCCACCGGATCGCCGGGGACGAGGTCGAGGAAGACCGAGACGAGGAGCAGCGCTCCGGCCGCGGCGAGCAGGGTGCTCGCGATCTTGCGCAGCACCCGGTTCACTGCACCCTCCAGGCCTGCGCGAGGCTGCGCAGGCTACCCTGCGGGTCGACGCGGATCCCTCGCACGCTGCGCGAGACCACCCCGATGGATTCCTCGTGCAGGAGGGGAAGGGCGGGCAGGTCGTGGGCCACGATGTGCTGCGCGCGGACGTAGAGCGCGCGACGCTCCTCGAGGTCGCTCCTCTGCCGCGCCTCCATGAGGATCGCGTCCAGCTCGGGGTTGCGGTACCGGCCGCGGTTTCCACCCCCCCAGCCGCTCTCGGCGGTGGGGATCGATCCGGAGTGGTACGCGAGCCGGAGGATGTCGGGATCGATCACCGGCGTCCACTTCAACGTGGCGAGCTGGAAATTTCCCCTCTTGAGGTCGCCCATCAGGGTTCCCCACTCCAGCGACTGGACGACGACGTCGATTCCCACCTCGGCGAGCTGCGCCTTGAGCGCGAGTGCAACCGAGCGGCGAAAGCGGTCGGTGGAGGTCTTCAGGGTGAGGCGGATCGGTTCGCCCCCGGGAAAGGCCTGCCGCAGCCGGGCTCGCGCCTCGTCGAGGTCGCGCTCCCAGGTCGGAACGTCGGGCGCGTAGGCCCAGTGTCCTTCGCGAAGCAGCGAGTGCGCCACCCGCGCCGCGCCCTTGAACTTGTGCCGCGCCAGCGCTTCTCGGTCCACCGCGAGCGCGATCGCCTCTCGTACCTCGCGTCGCGCGAGGATCGGGTCTTCGTGGTTGAAGAGGAGGTACGAGACGCCCGCGCCGGGCGCGACCGTCACCTCCAGGTGATCGAGCCTTCGCAGTCCGGGGAGGAGGGCGGGCGTGATCGCGCCCAGAAGCGCGTGCACTCGCCCCTTGCGGAGCTCGAGGATGCGCGTCGTCTCGTCGCGGACCGTGCGGATCGTCAGCGCCTCGCGCGGAGGACCTAGGTGGTAGTGCGCGTTCGGAGCGAGGCGGATCTCGCTCTCGCCATCCCAGTGCTCCACCACGTAGGGGCCTGCTCCGATCGGGCGGAGGCGGACCTCGTCACGGCGCGCCGGATCGGTGAGTCGCTCCGGGAGGATGCCCAGGCCTGCGTCCACCGGGAAGGCGCCGAAGGGCTCGCGTAGTCGGAAGACGACCGTGAGCTCGTCCGGTGCTTCCACGTCCGCGATGTAGGAGTAGCCGCCTCGGTGGGGCGAACCGAGCGCGGGATCGAGGACGGAGTGAAAGGTCGCCCGAACGTCGCGGGCACGCAGCGGCGATCCGTCGGAAAAGAAGATGCCTGGCCGGAGTTTGAAGATCCACGTCCGGTCGTCCACCGCCTCGAAGGCGAGCGCCAGGTCGGGCACGGCCCGGCCGTCCTCGTCGATTCGCGTCAGACCGGGCGTGACGAGCTGCGCCACCCGCATGGCGTTTTGCGAGAGGGCCATCCTCCGGTCGAGGGTTTCGGGGACCGACTCGATCGCGATGGTGAGGCGGTCGTGCACGTCGTCGCGGGTGCAGGAGGCGACGAGCGTGACGAGGACGATGGCGAGACGCAGGGGCATCGGCGTCGAGGATGGTATCCGCGCCGGGTGCGCGGTCCAACATCCGACCGAGCAGCCCTCGACCAGTGTGGGGCGCGTGCACATCGGCGACCGTGCGGTCGTGACGTTGCCCCTGGACCGAGTGGCCCCCTACAATCAACAGGCCCGCGTCCAGTCGTCGTGGCCTTCGAGGTACTTTCCCGTGCGCGTTGTACGCCAGCACTTCCTCGTCTTCGCCTTGGTCGCCCTGGCCTGGCTCGCCCCGCTCACTGCGACCTCCGCCGGACCCGGGAGCGACGAGCTGCCCGAGGCCATCGCCACCATCGTCCGCACCACTCCGCTCCAGGGGGCGCGGGCGGGCGTGATCGTCAGCGATCTCGAGACGGGCGAGGTGGTCTACGGCAAGAACGCCGACGAGCTTTTGAACCCGGCGTCCAACGTGAAGATCCTGACCACGGCAGCGGCGCTGGCCCGGCTCGGTCCCGACTTCCGCTACCCCACCGAGATCTTGTTTGGGGGGCCGCTCGAGAACGGCGTGCTGCAAGGGAACTTGTACTTGCGGGGCAAGGGCGATCCCTCGCTCTCCACCGAGCGCCTCTATCGAATCGTTCGGCAGCTTCGGCACATGGGACTGCGCGAGGTGCGAGGAAACCTCGTCGCCGACGATACCTACTTCGATTCCCAGTACGAGGGGCCCGGCTGGGAGCAGGACGATTCCGACCGCCCCTACATGGCCGGCGCCGGCGCGCTCTCCCTCAACCTCAACGTGGTGGAGATCCTCGTCTTCCCCGGCGAGGCGGTGGGCGAAACGGCGCGCGTCGTCGTCGAGCCCGCCTCCGATTACGTGGTCGTGGAAAACCAGGTGGTGACCACCGCGCCGCGCGGCCGCTCGCGCATCGTCGCCACCTCCGAGCCCCTGGGCAACAAGCAGCGGATCGTCGTTCGCGGCCGCATCGCCAGAGGCCAGGAGCGCATCGTCACCTACCGCCGGATCTCCCATCCTCCGCTCTATACCGCCCACACTTTCCGCCAGGTCCTGGCCGAGCAGGGCATCGTCGTGAAGGGTCGCGTGGTCCTGGGCGAGACCCCTTCGGCGTTGAAGCCGGCATTGACCGACTGGTCCGAGCCCCTCCCCCTCCTGGTTCACCGCCTCAACAAGTGGTCGCAGAACCACATGGCGGAGATGCTGCTCAAGACTCTGGGAGCCGAGACCTACGGACCGCCGGGGACCTGGTTCAAGGGCGTTTCCGCGCTGGAGACCTTCCTCGCCGAGGAGGTCGGCATTCCCCGCGGATCGATGGTGCTGCGCAACGGCAGCGGCCTGAACGATACCAACCGCGCCAGCGCGCGACAGATCCTGCAGGTCCTCGAGTGGGCGTGGAAGAAGTCGACCGTCGCCCCGGAGCTTCTGGCTTCCTTGCCGATCGCCGGCGTCGACGGGACCACGCGCAATCGGCTGGTGGGGACCCTGGGCGAGGGTCGCGTCCGGGCCAAGACGGGGACGCTGCAGAACGTCACCGCGCTCTCCGGCTACGCCCAGGCGCCCAACGGGAAGACCTACGCCTTCGCCATCATCGTCAACGACTACCCTGGACGGCTTTCCCAGGTGCTGCCTGGCGTCGACGCCATCTCCGCCGCGGTGGCGTCCGCCGGCGCCGTCGGGGGTGCGGACGCGGCCGTGGCCATGGCCAGCCTTCCGGCTCCCGACGCTTCGACCCCGATCGACCAGCTGCGCAACCGCCTCGCCACCTATCAGCGCCTTGCCTCCACCGGACGGGACCAGGCTTTCTTGAGGACGGCGTGGCGAACCGAGCGCGATCCCGCGCTGCGCCCGGTCATCGCCGAGCTGTTGTTCCGAGCCGATCCATCCGATCCGGCAAACCTCGCCGCATTCCTGGACAGCTTCTCCACCGATCCGGAGATCTTCGGGAGGCTGCGCGAGGCCGCTGGCGAGGGACCCGTGCCCGTGCTCTCGACCCTGGTCGACCTCGCCGCGAGCGGCAACGAGCAGGCGATCACCCACCTCGTCGCCCTCGTCGCCTCGACCCGGCGCGGCGATCCGTTGGAGGACGAGCTCGCCCTGGCCATGGCCGAGGTGGGTCGCAACGCGCCGGACGAGCTCCTGGCGGTACTCGAGACTCAAAGCGAGCAGGCCCAGCTCGAGGCCGTCCGCCTCCTGGCGCGCGGCGTCGCTTCCAGCGAGGAGGAGGAGCGCGCCCTGAGAGAGGGCACCTTCGCCAACACCCTCGCCAACGAGGGCGCCGACGTCCGCCTCACCACCTTCGCCCGCACCGTCGAGAGCCGCCTCCGGGCCGAGACCCCCGAGCCCCAGAACCCTTGATCCCTCGGGCCATCGCGCCCCCTCCTCCGGATGCCCGCCCCCTCGGTCCGGATGTCCGCCGAATCGAACGGGTTCCGATCGGACCCAACCCCCACCTCCTCTGGGATGTGCGCCGAGCAAGCCGGGGGGCGGGGCAGTTCAAGGCTTTCCGTGGCCGAGCCGGGAGTGTCGGGGGTGGTTGGTAGGCTCGCCGTCAGGAGGAGGACGACCCATGGCGAGCACGACCACGACGGCCGGGCAGCTCGACGGCGTTCCGAATTCC
>QGUN01000113.1 GCA_003242475.1 Pseudomonadota bacterium | reverse complement strand
GGAAAGGCGCGCTGAGGCCGGCGTGCTCGCCGACGCGGTTGGCTCCGGGTTCGTTACGCTTCGCCTGGCGGCGCTCGTTCACGCCCAGAACGACGTTGCGCCGCCGCCCGCCGCGGGCGCATCGTCGGGCAGTTGTCGACCTCGTCGCCGACGCCATCGCCGTCCTCGTCCGGCTCCAGGCCCAGGATGACCTGCGTGACCGTCCGCGTGCGCACCCCGTTTTCCCGCATCCAGTCGACGAGGTTCAGGAAGTCGTCGCGGAGAATGGCGTAGTTGTACTTCGTGCACGGCGCGTCACACACGTCGTGGAAGACGACGACGAGCCAGCCCTCCGGGTCGCCCGCCTCGATCGCGTCGCGGAGGACCGGAAAGCCCCATTCCTTTCGGTAGGAAGGGAGGGCGCGGATCCGAAAGGGGTTCGGAGGCGGGATCGCCTCGGTGCGCGGGCAGCTCGGGCAGTCATTCGGTGCGGTGATACCCTCCGCGGTTCGAGCCGAGAGGTAGCCACATTCCTCCACCACGCGGAGCGTGGTGGGCCCGAAGCTGTTGCGGGGGTAGGCGAAGGCGCGGACGTTCAGCCCCATGGAGAGCAGCGCCTCGCGGTCGTCGCAGATCTCCCGGACGACTTCTTTCTCGTCCAGGTCCTCGAGTTCGACGTGGCGCAGGGTGTGCCCGCCGACCTCGTGGCCGAGCGCTTCGATGGCGAGGAGGTCGTCGACGTCGAGGTAGTCCGGCTCTCCAACGCGCGGGCTGTTGACGTAGAAGGTGGCGACCATCCCGGCCTCGTGGAGGACCTCGGCCACCCAGCGATGGCTCGCGTGGGTGTCGTCGAAAGTCAGCGAGACCGTCGGGTAGCGGTGAGCGCCCGGTGCAGCCGGGCCGACGGCCGGGAAAAGGATCCCCAGCAGGAGGACGAGGAGGCGGTGTCCGTTTCCGCTTCTCACGCCTCGCATCTGCGCCCCTCCGCGCAGCCCGCCGAAAAGGCGAGCCGCCGCATGCCGGAGGAATGTGCGGCGTGAGATGGTTTTCGTCGTGGCACGAGCCCCGACGTGAGGCTCCCTACCAAGGAGCGCGCTTTTCAGGAGGGGAGCTGGGTGGCGAGGAAGGCCGCCATGGCCAAGACGAGCACGCCGCTGGCGCGCGCCAGCGATCTCGCCCTGCGCATGCCCAGCATCCGGTTGGTCTCGGGGGTTGCGAACGGGTAGACGAAGATGGTCGCACCCAGGCCGACCATGCAGGCGACCACCAGCCAAAAGGCGCCCTGCCAGTTGGGCTGGAGGAAGGCCCCGGCAAGGCCGAGCACCGTCTCGCCGAGGATCAGCGCGAGGAAGCGGCGGCCGTTGCGGTTGACGTACTCCACCCAGCGCCGCAGCTCCGCCTCGTGCCGCGGCTCCACCCAGAACTCCTTCTCACCCGCCGGCCGTCCGATCCGATCCACGACCGGCAGCCGCACCGAGACGAGTCCCGCCATTCGTCTTCCCGTCCAGGCCGAACGCTGCTCCATCCTTCCTCCGTGAAGAGCCAACCGACCGAAAACTGAACAGGGGTCCGCGACTCGTGTCAACGCGGATTTCTGGTGCCTCGACAGGGCTTGCCGCCCGGGGGGCCGGCGGCGATCATCCCGGCATGCCGCGAAAGCTGGTCTTCATCGTCAACCCCCAGTCGCGGGGAGGGGCGACGGGGCGCGCCTGGCCGGCCCTGACGGCGGCGCTCCGGGAGGAGGTGGGGGATTTCGGCACCTATTTCACCAAGAGGCCGAACGAGGCGACGGATCTGACGCGCCACGCGCTCGAACGCGGGGCGGACGTGGTGGTGGCCGTCGGCGGCGACGGCACCACCAACGAGGTGGTCAACGGGTTTTTCGACGAGCGCGGCGAGCTCGTCCGACCCGGTGCGGCGCTGGCGGTCTTGCCCCGCGGCACGGGCTCCGACTTCTTGAAGAGCTTTACCGTCGATCGGAGCGTGGAGGCGACCGCGGCCCGTCTGGCACGGGGCACGCCGCGTCCCTTCGACGTGGGGCGGGTGCAGTTCGAGGACCTGGAGGGCAAGCCCTGCACCCGTCACTTTGCCAACGTGGCGTCGTTCGGCATCTCGGGCGTGATCGACGGCTACGTCAATCAGATGCGCAAGAGCATCGGCGGGCGGCTCGCCTTCATGCTGGGCTCGCTCAAGGGGCTCTACCGCTACCACGATCGCGTCTGCCGCTTCCGTATCGACGAAGGGCCTTGGCAGGAGGGGCCGATCACCTGCCTGGCCGTGGCCAACGGCCGCTACTTCGGCGGCGGCATGATGGTGGCGCCGGAGGCCCGGACCGACGACGGCCTCTTCGACGTCACGCTCTGGCAGGGCTACGGACTCGGCGATTTCCTGCTCAAGGGGAGGAGGCTCTATGACGGAACCCACGTTGCGCTTTCCGGCACGCGCACGTACAAGGCGAGCCGAGTGGAGGCCGTCTGCGAGGGCGACGAGGTGCTGCTCGACGTGGACGGCGAGGTTCCCGGCCGGTTGCCGGCGACCTTCGAGATCCTGCCCGCCGCCATCAACCTCATCGTGTGAAGGCAGCCATGGAATTTCAGGACCCCATCGACCGCTTCATCGAGATGTACAAGCGCGCGCGCGAGTCCGAGATCTGGGAGCCGGAGGCGATGGCCCTGGCCACTGCCGACGAGGACGGCAACCCCTCCGTGCGCATGGTCCTGCTCAAGCACGTCGACCGGCGGGGCTTCGTCTTCTACACCAACCTGGAGAGCCGCAAGGCCCGCCACCTCTTCGTTCGTCCGCGGGCCGCCCTTTGCTTTCACTGGGGCCGGCTGGAGCAGCAGGTGCGCGTGGAGGGCGCGGTCGAGCTCGTCTCCGACGAGGAGGCCGACGCCTACTTCGCCACCCGCCCGCGCGGAAGCCAGCTCGGCGCCTGGGCCTCGCGCCAGAGCGAGACCCTCTCTGGCCGCGAGGAGCTGATGCAACGCCTGCGCGAGTTCGAGCAGAAGTTCGAGGGCCAGCCCGTCCCGCGCCCGCCCCACTGGTCCGGCTTCCGCCTC
>QGUN01000112.1 GCA_003242475.1 Pseudomonadota bacterium | reverse complement strand
GGCGAGACGGTGCGCATCGTCGGCGTGCCCTCGGCGCTGCGCGCTCGGCCCACCAAGTCGGGGCGCCTGATGGGCTTTGCCACCATCGAGGACCTGACGGGCTCGATCGAAGTCATCTGCTTCTCGGGGCCGCGGCGCGGGGGGCGAGAGGGCGAGCCGCGGCGCGAGGCGGGTTTCGAGGTCTGGCAGCCGCTGCTGGAGGGCGACGAGCCGCTCCTCATCACCGGCACCGTCCAGATCAACGGGCGAGACGAGGAAAACCCCGTCCCGGAACTCATCGCGGACGACATCGTGCCGCTGGCGGAGGTCCGCGCCCAGACGGCCTCGCGCCTCCTTTTGCGCCTTTCCGCCGAGCAGGTCAGCGAGAACAAGCTACAGCGGGCTCGCCAGCTTTTGGAAAGCCATCCCGGCCATCTCCCCGTGGAGGTGCTGGTGCGGCTTCCAGAGGGTACCGTGGCCCGGCTGCGATTGCGCGAGCACCGGGTGGCGCCCTCCGACGAGCTGCGCGATCGCCTCAACCTCCTCTTCCAGGGCCCGGTCGTCGAGGTCCGCTGACCGGCGTGGGTCGCTCCGGCCCGGAACCCCCGGCTGCGGTGTCCCGAAGCCGACGGAGGCTGCATAGCTTCGGGGGCCGGGCAGCCCCATGCACGACCGCTTTCTCTGCATCCACGGCCACTTCTACCAACCCCCCCGGGAGAACCCGTGGTTGGAGGAGGTGGAAGAGCAGGATTCTGCGGCCCCCTTCCACGACTGGAACGGAAGGATCACCGCCGAGTGCTACGGGCCCAACGCCGCGGCTCGCATCCTCACCGAGGACCGGCGCATCACGGAGGTGGTGAACAACTACCGCTCCATCTCCTTCAATTTCGGCCCCACGCTGCTCAGCTGGATGGAGCGCGCCGCCCCCAACGTCTACCGCGCCATCCTGGAGGCGGATGCCGACTCGATCGCCCGGCGCAATGGCCACGGCAACGCCATCGCCCAGGCCTTCCACCACGCCATCCTCCCCCTCGCCTCCCGCCGCGACAAGGTGACGGAGGTGCGGTGGGGAATCGCCGACTTCGTGCATCGCTTCCAGAGGCGGCCCGAGGGCATGTGGCTTCCCGAGACCGCCGTCGATACCGAGACGCTGGAGGTCCTCGTCGACGAGGGGATCCGCTTTACCATCCTCTCTCCCTACCAGGCGAGCCACGTGCGAAGGCTCGACCGCGACGGCTGGACCTCGGTCGAGGGCGGGCGCATCGATCCCACGCGCCCTTACTGGGTGGAGCTTCCCTCGGGGCGGCGCATCGCCGTCTTCTTCTACGACGGCCCCATCGCCAAGAGCCTCGCCTTCGAGCACGGACTCGCCTCCGCCCGCGCCCTCCTCGACCGCCTCGAGAACGGTTTCGACCCCTCTCGCAGCCACGTGCAGCTCCTGTCCGTGGCGGTGGACGGCGAGACCTTCGGCCACCACAAAAAGGGCGGCGACGAGGCCCTGGCCGGCGCCATCCGCCTCGCCGAATCGCGCGGGCTCCGGCTGACCAATTTCGGCGCGTTTCTCGCCGACTGCCCGCCCACCCACGCCGTCCGCCTCATCGAGCCGAGCAGCTGGAGCTGCGCGCACGGTGTCAAGCGCTGGCAAACCGATTGCGGCTGCTCCTCCTCGGGGCAGCCCGGCTGGCACCAGCGCTGGCGGCAGCCCTTGCGCGAGGCCCTGGACGAGCTCGCCGCCGCGATCGACGAGTTCTTCGAGCGGGAGGGCCAGCGGCTTCTGCGCGATCCCTGGGAGGCGCGCGACGCCTACGTCCGCGTGGTCCTCGACCGCAGCCCCTCCAACGTCCGCGCCTTCCTCGCCGAATACGAGCGCTCGCCAGGTCTCCTCCTCGACCCGGAGAAGAAAGTGCAGACGCTGCGGCTGCTCGAGGCCCAGCGCAACCGCCTGATGATGTTCACCTCCTGCGGGTGGTTCTTCTCCGAGATCTCGAGCCTCGAGACCACGCAGGTGCTGCGCTACGCGGCGCGCGCCATGCAGCTCGTGGAGGAGGCGGGCGGCCCCATGCTGGAGCCGGAATTCGTCGCCGCTCTCGCCCGGGCCCCCTCCAACATCCCCGAGGTCGGCGACGGCAAGGGTGTCTGGGAGCGCTACATCCGGCCCTCGATCGCCTCGCTTCCCGGCATCCTCGCCCACCTCGCGATCGTCTCCAGCACCTCCGGGGAGGAGCCCGAGCCCGAGGGTCGCCTCTTCTGCTACCGCTATCGACGCCTGGCGCACCGCAAGGAGACGGTCGGTCCGGCCACCCTCACCATGGGCCGGACGCTTCTGACCAGCGAAAACACCCACGCCACCCTGGATGGCATCTGGGCGGTCCTGCATTTCGGCGGCAACGATTTCCGCTGCTCGGTCCGGCCCTACGTCGATGCCCAGTCCTACCAGGACATCGAAAACGACCTCTTCGAGCCCCTCGCGCGCTTCAACCTCTCGGGCGTGATCCGCGCCATGGACCGACACTTCGTCGGTCCCGATTTCGGCCTGCGCAACCTCTTCCTCGACGAGCGTCGCGCTCTGGCCAAGACGCTCCTTCGCGAGGCGCGGGCGCGATGGGCGCAGGACTACCGACGCATCTACGAGGAGAACCTCGGGCTCATGCGCTTTCTGCAGGAGACCAACATCCCCATCCCCCTCGAACTCCTCGCCGCCGCCGAACTCACCCTCTACTCGGACGTGGCGGCGCTGGTCGAAAGCCTCGCCGAGGGAAGCTCCGACGCGCGGGAGACGCGGCTGGGGATCGAGCAGGCGATCGAAGAGGCGAGACAGCTGGGCATCGAGCTCTCCATGAAACGGCCCCGCCGCACCGTGGAGCGCCTGATCCGCAGCCAGATGCGCGCCCTGCTGGAAGCGCGACGTCCGGACCTCGCCGAGGAGCTCCACGACCTCGTCGTCCTCGGCGAGTCACTCGGCCCGGGCCTCGACCTCTGGGAAGCGCAGAACCTCTTCTGGGAGCTCTGCGCGCGCCGGCCGCCCGAGCTCGAGATCCCCCTCCTGCTCCGGCTCGGAGAGAAACTCTGGTTCGACCGGGAGGCCCTGGCCAGGAGACTGGAGCCAAGCGCGTGGCAACCGCCGGCCC
>QGUN01000111.1 GCA_003242475.1 Pseudomonadota bacterium | reverse complement strand
ACCTTGATGGCTGCGACGGTCCGGGCTGGCGCCGGGGGCGCGGCGGTGGGGACCGCGGTGGGCGTCCTCGCTTCGCTAACGGGCCGGCCTCCCCTCGGAGGGATGGGGCTCTTCGCCGCCGGCGGCCTTTTCGCAGGCTTGTTTTCGAGCAAAGGCAGGCCTGGGGTGGCCGCAGGCTTCCTCCTTGGCGAGCTGACGGTCGCCGTTCACGCCCAGACCCTGGAGGAGGTGGCCAGCGGGCTGCTTCACACAGGGGTCGCCTTGGTATTGCTGGCGGCGGTGCCCGCCCGCTGGATCGCGCGGATCGCCCGGAGCATGCCCGGGCCGGGCCCGCACGAGGCCCGGCAGTTGGCCAAAGAACGGCGCCTGAGGGAGGCGATCCACGAACGGCTCGCCAAAGTGGGCGGCGTCTTCATTGAACTGGCCGACGTCTTCAGCGGCAGCCACCTGCGGGTCCATCGCAACTTGGACCCGGAAGCGGACTTCCGCGCACTGGTCGAGCGCGTTTGGGAGCGGCAGTGCAAGGGCTGCCCGGGCTTCTCCTCTTGCTGGGAGCGAAACTTCTACGCCTCGTATTGGGACGCGGTCGACCTATTCGCCTTGGGCGAGCGGGCGGGGAAGGTGGAGGCGGCCGACCTGCCTGGCGAGCTCGCCGCGCGCTGCCAGAGGAAGTCCGACTTCGTCGGGGCGGTGAATGCCGTCCTCAGCGAGGCGGGGCGCGTCGACCCCCGCACTCCGGTGGGGGCGGCAGAGATCGTGCCCCAGCAGCTGCGAGGCGTGGCCGAGCTGATCGAGGAGATCGCGGGGCAGGTGAGCCTCGACACCGGGTGGTCCGACGAGCTCGAAGCACACCTGCGGGAAGAGCTCGAGCTGTCGCGGATACGGGTCGGGGAGGTGCGAGTCGTGCACGCGGCGGCGCAGCCCGAGGTGGAGGTGGAGTACGCAGGCCCTTGCGACGGATGCGGCCAGTGCGGCGCCGTGCTGAGCGAGGCGCTCGAGAGGGTCTTCGGCCATCCCTACCGGGCGAGCGGCGAGTGCCGTCGCGGGAGGGAGGGCGTCTGCCGAGTGCTCCTGGTGCCCGAGCCCCCCTACGAGCTGGAAGTTGAAGTGGCGCACTTCGCCCGGGGCGCCGAGGAGGTGTCGGGCGACACGTACGCGCAGGTGGAGCTCGGCGGAGGCAAGGTGGCCCTGGTCCTTAGCGACGGGATGGGGGTGGGAACCCGCGCGGCCCTGGAGAGCCGGGCCACTGTCGGCATGCTGGAGAAGATGATCCGCGCCGGCTTCGATCGCAGCTTCGCCGCGCAGACCGTCAACGCCGTCCTCTTGATGCGCTCGCCCGAAGAGGTCTTCGCGACCGTCGACCTCGCCGTCGTCGATTTGTTCACCGGCGAGGTGGAGCTGCTCAAGGTGGGCTCCTCGCCTACCTTCATCAAGCGGCGCGGCGAGGTGGAGGTGATCCGTTCCGATTCGCCTCCCGCCGGGATCCTGAACGAGATCGACGTCTTCTCGAGCGCCCGGACGCTGAGGAGCGGCGACATCCTCGTCATGATGACCGACGGCATCCTCGATGCCCTGCCGGATCGCCACGACAAGGAAGAGTGGATCGCGAGAATCCTGCTCCGCCAGGAGAACCGGGACTTGAGCGAGCTGGTCGGCCTCCTGGTCGAGCGGGCGAAGCAGGCGGCAGGCGGAGAGGTAGACGACGACGTGACCGTGCTCGCCGCGCGCCTTGCGCGGCGGAAGGCAGCGGGGCTTCTCGCATACCGGCCGGAGGCGAAGGAGTAGGCGGTCGGAGCGGGAACCTTAATTCCATGGAACCAGCGAAGCGCATCGCGGAGGAGGTCGCGCGCAGGGTGGAGCGGCATATCCGCCGCTTTGCCATGCTTTCCCCGGGCGAGCGGGTCGTGGTCGGCTGCTCGGGAGGCGCCGACTCTACCTGCCTTCTCCACGTCCTGACTCAGGGCCTCCCGAAGTTGGGCCTCGAATGCGTGGCAGTCTACGTCGACCACGGCCTTCGCCCCGAGGCGGGCAGAGAGGCGCAGTGGGTCGAGGAGCGGGCCCGCTCCTTCGGCGCGGAATTCGTCCTCGAGAGGGTGGACGTGCCGGCCCGAGCCGGACGGACGGGCGAGTCCGTCCAGGAAGCGGCGCGCGCCCTGCGCTACGCGGCCTTGGCGCGCGTGAAGGAGCGCTTCGGCGCCTCGCGCATCGCCGTCGGTCACACGCAGTCGGACCAGGCCGAGACGGTACTGCTGCAGCTACTGCGCGGCGCAGGCGCGAGAGGGCTTTCCGGCATCCCGCCGGTGCGGGGGGAGATCGTCCGCCCGCTCCTGTGCGTCGGGCGCCGCGAGACGGAAGGTTACTGCCGGGCGGCGGGGATCGACTGGCTCGAGGATCCGAGCAACCGGTCCCCCAAGTACCTGCGCAGCCGCGTCCGGTTCGAGCTGATGCCGCTCCTGGAATCGCTGCGGCCCGGGGTTGAGGCCCGCCTCGCGGCGGCCGCCGAGATCCTGCGCGACGAAGACCGCTACCTCGAAGAGCAAGTCGCCAAGGCACTCGAAGGGCGTCTGAGGCCCGCGCCCGAGGGAGGTGGCCTGGCGGTCGAAGGCGAAGCCCTTGCGCGGATGCCGGTCGCGATCGCCCGCCGGGCGGTCCGGGCCATCGCTGCGCGCGTGAGCGAGGACGCCCGAGGCCTTTCCCTGAGCGACGTCGAAGCGGTGTTGGCTTTGGCGCAGGGGAAGGGCGGCGGCGGGAAACGCCTCGAGCTGGGGCCTGTCTGCGTGGTGCGGGAGTACGGCGATCTGCACTTCCTCGCAGCTCCTCCCGCGCAGGAGCCGAGGGGATCGCAAACCCCGGTGGAACTGGCAGTGCCTGGCCGCACCGCACTTCCGTGGGCGGGGGCGATCGTCGAGGCGTCGCTCCATTCTGCAGCGCAGCAGGCGGCCCTGGGTGAGGCGGGAAAGCCATTCCTGCCCGGGGCGGGACACGCGCCTCCTCGAGGCGCGCTGGCCGTGATGGACTGGGAGAAGCTCCACCCGCCCCTGGTAGCGAGGGGGCGCCGACCCGGGGGCTGGGTCCAGCCGGCGGGGGTGAAAGGCCGCCAGAAGGGGGAGGGCTGG
>QGUN01000070.1 GCA_003242475.1 Pseudomonadota bacterium | reverse complement strand
GCCTCCCCCTCGTCGCATTCCTCGCCCGGGTCCACCACACCGTCTCCGCAGTGCGCGAGGCGACAGTCGGTTCGACACGCCCCGGGGTCCTCGTCGCTGTTGGCCTCCCCCTCGTCGCATTCCTCGCCCGGGTCCACCACACCGTCTCCGCAGTGCGCAAGACGACAGTCGGTTCGGCACGCGCCGGGAGCCTCGTCGCTGTTGTCCTCGCCGTCGTCGCACTCCTCGCCAGCGTCGACGACGCCGTCGCCGCAGCGGGGTCCTTCCCCGCCGCTGCCTCCCGTTCCGCCGTCGCCACCCGTTCCACCGGGGCCGACCGCGCCCCCACCCCCAGCACCGGCCGCCCCATCCGGCCCTTCCTCATCGCCGCCGCAGCCCATCGCGAGGGTGAGAACCAACGACAACAGAATCGCCGAAATCGCAACGCGGATCCGAGTTGCCATACGTCCACCTGCCGTTGCTTTCGCGGTTCGAGCGGGAGAGGAAAAACATCGAATCTCGATATCGGGCCCGGCGTCAAGGAGGCGGGCCGGTGGCGCCCGGTAGTTGGGCCCGCACGCAATTGCGGCTAGATTGGGGTCATGAAGCTGAACCGCCGAGAATTCCTCGCCAGCGCGGGCCTGGTCGCCGCCGCGGCGACCGCGGGGTGTAGCCCGGCCTTCGGGCCGGCTCTCGTCCGGCGCAACGAGCGACGCGTGCTGCGGACGCTGCACGGCATTCCGACCGTGGACGGTGCCGGTGTGCGGTTGACGCGGATCATCGGCCAGCCAGGCCTGAGGAATCTCGACCCCTTTCTCCTTCTCGACCGTTTCCACTCCGACGATCCGGATGCGTACATTCGCGGCTTCCCCGACCATCCGCACCGCGGGTTCGAGACGGTCACGGTGATGCGCGTAGGGCGCATGCGACATGCCGACAGCCGCGGCAACCGCGGGGTGATCGCGGGTGGCGGGGCCCAGTGGATGACGGCCGGGCGAGGGATCGTCCACTCGGAGATGCCGGAGCAGGAGAAGGGACTCCTGTCGGGCTTCCAGCTCTGGGTGAACCTGCCGGCGGCGGAAAAGATGTGCGCGCCCGGTTACCAGGACCTCGAGCCGGAGCGGCTCGCCAGCTGTACCTTCTCGCCCCTTGGCAGCCGGGTGGAGGTGATCGCCGGCGAGGTGGAAGGCCTCGTCGGTCCCGTGAAAGAGCGCCCGACCCGGCCGCTGCTGGCCTACGCCATGCTCGAGGACGAGCGGCCGCTTCGACTGGAACTGCCGGAGGAGCACACGGCCTTCGTCTTCGTCGCCGCGGGCGAAGTGGAGATCGGACCGGATTCCAGCCCTGTTCGGGAAGGGCAGATCGCCCTTCTGAGCCCGGGGAATCGCATGAGCGTGCGGGCAGCCGGCCAGCGCAGCGAGATCCTCGTCGCGGCCGGGCGGCCCCTGCGCGAGCCCATCGTCCAGCGCGGCCCCTTCGTGATGAACACCGAGCAGGAGATCCGCCAGGCCTTCGCCGACTACCGCGCCGGTATCCTCGGCCGCGACTAGAAGAATGTTGCGGTCGGCTACCTGCTGCAGGCTCCTGGGCGAGACGAGCCCTCGGATCCAGCGACAGAAGCCAACGGGGCAGCGGCCGGGCAGCCGCGCGGGGCCCTCGATCAAGAACTCGAGGCCCTCAGGCGGCTGCCCGTCCATCATGCGTCACGGGGTCCAGATACAACCACCCAGGTCGTTGAAGTCGTGTTCGAAGACGTGCACGCACTGCACGTACGTGGAACCGCTGCTCTGGTAATAGGGCCCCGTCATCTCGGTGGTGCCGACGAGGACCCTGCCGGCACCTTGCAGGTTCGCGAAAATCTTTTCGCCCCTGAGGGTGCTCGCGTGGATTCGGACGGTGGAGTCGAAATTCTTCTCCGTCACGATCACGTAGGGCTTCTCCGCCTTCGCCGCGAGAGTGCTCGCAACGAAGTACGACTCACCAGTCTTCGCGGTGTTCAGCAAGGCCCCGATGGCAACGCCCTCGGCGACCGCATTGAACGTGGCCCCGTTCGCCTCCACGGAGACCTTGTAATGAGCCTCGAGGCCGGTCGCCTGCTCGTATGCCGTCACGTCGAAACGGACGTCGTGGAGAAGCACCTTGTTCTCGGCGCCGCCCTCGGCATACAGACCCCAGGCCTTCTTGGCCCACTCGTTACGGACCTGGACGTGCTCCATGAGGAAGGGACCCTTCGTCTCGAACTTCAGCAACAAGGAGTACTGCACGTCGCTCCCCTGCTGGATCACGGAGAGCGAGCGGATCGAGGAATCGCCGTAGGCGGCGATGGCGACCTCGCCCTTCGACCAGATCTGCGTGACGCCGATCCCCGAGCCCAGGATGTGCACGTACGGAGGCAGACGCAGCATCCGGTCGGCCAGGTCGTAGTCACCCGGCCGAACGACGATCAGGTAGCGATTGTCGGGCTTCGGCCATCCGCCGTCGACGGATCGACAGCTTCGAGAAGCCGCGTTCCGCTGTCGTAGGGCCCCGCGGGGTCGACGTTCACGTAGACGATGTGCGGAGGCGCCACGTACTCGAAGTTGTCCTGGATGGGACCCGGCCCCACGTAATGAGGCAAACCAACAGCGCCCGCCGACGAAGCGACCGCGAGAGATAGAGCTGCCGCATACGACATCAGCATCCATCGTTTCATGACGTTGCTCCTTGTGAAGCGCTCGCAAGCCCCCCTTGCGAGGCGCCCACTCCTAACCCAACGCCACATCGAGATCCACATTAATGAACATATTTTCTAGCTGCTAACATTAAGAGACACCCATGCGTTCACTGCTCATCATTTCGCGACGGACCGTCACTCAGATGTTCGAACGCTCGGCCGACGAATGCGCCACCTAACCATGTCTCGACTTCGACTGTCTGCCATTGAAACGATCTCGTTCGGCGATCACCGGGTCCCAGGCTCGAGCCACCAGAGGCGAAGGCTGCGCGTGCGTGGAAAACCTCCTGGCGAATGATCGGGCCGGTTTCGACATGCCGCGTCCTCGCGCGTGAGAAGGCCCTGTCGGTCCTCGCAACGGATGTCGGAAGTGGCCAGATCGCCCCGGGCGAGACTGCCCTCGCGCCCTCCGGCGTGCTCGCGTAGGCTCGTGCGACTTCGATCGCCCCCGATTCTGCCTCCTCGGGGAATGGCTCGACCGATCGGCGGTTGGGGAGCGAGGATGAAGGCATGAGCGTGCGCACTCGACTCCTGTTGGCCTTCACGGCCCTCCTTCTCTGCGGTCCGGCGTCCGCCACCGAAAGAGCGGCAGTGGCGCGTGGCGCCTTCGAGGGCGACGAGCACCGAGTGGAGGCCGAGCTCCTCTTCGACGTCGATCAGGCCGCGCCCGGCAAACCTTTTCGCGCTGGCGTGCTCTTGCGGATGGCGGAGGGCTGGCACGTCTACTGGCGGCACGCCGGCGAGGGAGGCCTGGAAACCGAGGTGCGGTTCGACGGGGCCGAGTTCGGACCGGTGCTGTGGCCCTTTCCCCAGACCTTCGACACGGCGGACGGCTTCATCCGTACCTACGGCTACTCGGACGAAGTCCTCCTCTTCGCCGAGGCGAAGGCGCCGAACGAGGGCGACGCGCTGCGCGTCGAAGCCACGGCGGACGTCCTCGTCTGCAAGGTGGAATGCATCCCCGCGCTCCTGAAGGTGGAGCGCATCCTCCCCCTCGGGGAGGAGCGTCCCTCGGCGGCCGCAGATCTCTTCGACGGCTTTTCGGCGCGCGTCCCTCGCGAGGCGAGGGAGCTGCGCCTGGGCCTGCGGGCGCAAGCCGTAGGAGAGCGCATCGAGGGCGAGCTCGAGATCGAGCCGGACGGCTGGCGCGCGGAAGCCTTCGTCCCCGACCAGTCGCCGGGTTTCGAGACGCTTCGGGCCGAGGTGCAGGACGGGATCGTCCGCATCTCGGGGAAGGCCAGCGTCGAGAGTACCGAGCCGCCGCGCGTCCGCGGCGTGGGGCAGCTGCTCTCGCCCGAGGGCGAGGCACGATACGTGGAGGTGGACGCGCCCCTCTTGGAAGCGCCCGCGGCGGCGGTAACGGCCGAGGCTTCTCTCCTCTGGATTCTGCTGCTGGCCTTCGGCGGCGGCGCCCTGCTCAATCTCATGCCCTGCGTCTTTCCCGTGCTGGCGGTGAAGGTCTACGGCTTCGTCCGCCTGGCCGAGGAAAGCCGCCGCGGGCTTTGGCTACACGCGCTCGCTTACACTGCCGGCGTGGTCGGTTCCTTGCTCGTGCTCGCCCTCGCGGTCATCGCCCTGCGCGCGGCGGGCGCGAGCGTGGGCTGGGGATTTCAGTTCCAGCACCCGATCTTCGTGGCGGTGGTGGGTGCGGTGGTGGTTGCCTTCGCCCTCAACCTCTTCGGCGTGTATGGGGTTGGCGTTACGGCGCAGAGCCTGGTGGAGCGGGTGGACCAGAGCCGCGGCCTTCTGCGCGCCGCGGGCGAGGGCGTGCTCGCCGTGGTGCTGGCGACGCCCTGTTCGGCGCCGCTTCTCGGAACCGCGGTGGGCTTTGCCTTTGCCGCCTCGTCCGCGACGATCGCGCTGGTCTTCTTCGTGTTGGGGCTCGGACTGGCCGCGCCCTTCTGCCTCCTGGTGCTCTTTCCCGGACTCGCGGCGCGCCTGCCGAGACCGGGCGCCTGGATGGAGCATTTCAAGCACTTCCTCGGCTTTGCCCTGCTCGGGACCGCCGCCTGGCTCGCCTGGGTGATGGGTGGGCTCGGCGGTGTGGACGCCATGGGCCGCTTCGTGGCCTTTCTGGTCGTGGTGGCCTTCGCCTGCTGGTCCCTCGGGCTAGCCCAGCGCGCGGCGGGCGCCGGACGCTGGCTGGGCCTGGCGACGGCGGCGGCAGCAATCCTGGTCGCCGTGGGCGCGGGCCTGCCGCCTTCGGCGGCCGAAGCCGGAGACGCGCGCGGCTCGAGCGCCGAAGCGCGCGCATGGAGCCCGGAAGCGGTGCACTCGGCCCTGGCCAGTGGGAGGCCGGTCTTCGTGGACTTCACCGCCGACTGGTGCCTGACGTGCAAGTTCAACGAGCGGACGGTGCTCGCCTCGGAGCGCGTACGCTCGGCTTTCCGTGAACGAGAGGTCGAATTTCTCGTGGCCGACTGGACGCGGCGCGACGAGGCGATACGCGCCGAGCTGGCTCGCTACGGCAAGGCGGGCGTCCCGTTGTATCTTCTCTACTCGCCTCGGAAGCCCGAGGAGCCGGAGGTCCTTCCGGAACTCCTCACCGAGCGGATCGTTCTCGACTCCCTGGAAAGGATCTCGAGCGACAAGGAGCCGGATCGATGAGAAAGACGCTTTCGCTGTCCACCTTCGCCCTCGCCCTCGCCTTCTCCGCATGGGCCCAGGCCGCGACCGTCGGTCAGGCCGCGCCGGACTTCGAGCTGAAGGACGAGGAGGGCAAGACCCACAAGCTCTCGCAGTACCGGGGCAAGATCGTGGTGCTCGAGTGGGTGAACCCCGAGTGCCCCTTCGTCAAGCGGCACTACGACGCCCGCACCATGCAGACGACATGGGAGGGCTCGGACAAGGAGAAGGTGGTCTGGCTGTCGATCGACTCGACCCACCACAACACGCCCGAGAAGTCCAGAGAGTGGAAGAAGGCGCGCGGCTTTTCCTATCCCGTGCTGCAGGATCCCGACGGCAAGGTGGGCAAGCTCTACGGCGCCAAGACCACGCCCCACATGTACGTGATCGACCAGGAGGGCATCCTGCGCTACGCAGGCGCCATCGACGACGACCCGCGCGGCAACAAGGAGAAGAAGACCAACTACGTGCAGGCGGCCCTGGCCGAGCTCCTCGCCGGCAAGGACGTTTCGGTCAAGACGAGTCAGCCCTACGGCTGCACGGTGAAGTACAAGGAATGAAAGGTAGGGGATCTGCCCCTCGGTAATACCAAGTGGCGCCGAGGCCGATCCCTCCTCGGCCTGCATTGAACCTCCTCGGAGCATGATGACGCTCCGAGGAGGTTCCTTTTGTCTTACAAGCTCATTCGCAAGGCGGCACTGTTCCTGGACAGGCTCCGGGTGAGTACTTGGTCACGCCAACGCACTCCGCGAAGCAGGAATTCTGATACGTCACCCCGTCGTCACCGCAGACCGGCTGGCAGTGGTTGTCGCAGGGGCACTCGCAGAGGGCCTTCTCGCGGCAAAGGCCCCGTTCCAAGACGCAGTGCAGCACACACTCACTCGGGTACACCACGCCCTGGTACTCCACTGGCTTACAGATGGGTGGACAGTCGCAGTCCCTTTCGAAGACTTGGCAGTTGCAGTCTTCGTCGCCAGCGCACGGGCCTTCCTCAAGCTTCGGTACGCCGAGGAGGGCAATTCACGGCTTCAATCGCATGACAGCCAGTCCCGCGCCGCGACTCAGGAAAAGCCAGGATTGTAGGGTGCCGCGAAGTGGCTTCGAGCTAGTAAGATGCCTGAACGCTGTGATTCACGGTGATCCTCTTCCGACAAGCGTCACTGCTCGCCGGTGAGGTGGGACCGGAGCCCCTCCAGCGCGGTCTTCCACTCGGCGCGCCGCGTCTCGACCTCCTCGGCGCCGGCCAGGCCGCGCTGCTGGACCGCGACCGAGCACTTGCCGGGAGCGGTCGACGTGATGCGGATCTCCACCGAGGCCTGCGCCCAGCGAAAGCGGAGGCTGGCGAGCGAGGCATCCCGGCGTCGGACGGTGGCACCGGCGCGGAATCCCTCCTCGAGGGCGTTGGCGAGCTCGGACGGTGCCACGCGAAGCCAGACTCTCCGCTCCTTCGGATCCTCGAGCGCGCGGGCCACTTGCTCCACGTCCACGGGAATCACCCGCGAGGCGGAGACCTGGAATTTTCCGTCGCTGCCCTGGTAGGCGGAGCGCAGCCCGCGGGCGCGTTCGTAGGCGACGGTGATCCCCTGGGCATACCAGCCGCTCACCCCGTGCTCCTCCAGATGGCGGGCGGCAGCCGCATGCCCCTTGCTTTTCGCATCGAAGGCGTCGAGCAGGGCGAACCAGTGGTCGAGAGGCTTTCCCGTCTTCTCGAGCACCGCTTTCTCCGAGACGGCCCCCCGAACCTCTCCCGACTTTCTGGCGGTCATGGACGAAGTCTCGCACGGAAAGCGGGCACGCGAAAGGGCCCGCTCGGTCAATCCGCGCCTTCGTCGATCCGGGCCTCGCCTTCGATGCGGATACCGACCGTCACGTCACGGTAAGTGACCCCTCGTCTCGCACCGGAGGGAGGCAAGCCGCGGCGAAGACTCCTCGCGAAGCCCTGCCGCACCTTCGCCTCGGATTCATCGACCCGAAGCCGGTCGGCCGAAAGGCCCGCGGCGATCTCGACCGCGCGGCTCGCGCGCGGTTCGGCGCGCCGCGGGCCCTCCATCAGGACTTTCCCTCGTGTGCTTCCTCCCCGGCCTCTTCGGGGGCCTCTTCCTGTTCAGGCGCTTCTTCGGCCCGCGCCTCTCGCGGAACGAATTCGACGTCCTTGAGGTGGATGCGTCCCTTGCGATGCAAGAGCCCCACGAAACCGGAATCGGAATCGTCCTCCGTACTCTTGCCCCGGTAGGAATCCACGTTGACGAAACGCGAGGTGCTCTTGCCGTTGAGCGTCACCGCGTAGCAGTTGCCCTCGATCTCGACCTCGAGCTCGTTCCAATCGTCGGTGCGGATCTCGGCGCTCTCCTCGTGAAGCTGCGCGCCGTCCCCCTCGCCAAAGAGAATCCCCTCGAAGGTGCCGGGCACCGCCGCGGGCGGGTGGTTGGCGAGGTGGATCGCAAAGCCCGTATGAGAGGCCACGTAAGCGGGATTGTCGTAGTTGTACTTCGTCTCCGGGTTGTCTCGGTCGGGGACCGGTTGGCTCGGATCCCGGAAGCGCACCGCCACGCTCGCGTCGAAGTCCTCCGTCTTGGGCAAGAACTTCAGCCGCAGCACGCCGTCGTCGAATTTCTCGCCCTCGAAGTAGACCAGGCCGAGGTCGTTTCCCGACTCCACGCAGAGCTCGCCGCCCTCGTAGCGCATCTGCCCCCAGCCGACGGACTTCCAGTTCTCCAGGCTCTCCTCGGTGCCGTCGAAAAGGGAAACGGGGCCCTCTTCCTTTGCGCCGGCCTCGGCCTTCTCCTCGCCTTCCTCTGCCTCGGCGCCTTCTTCACCCTTCGCTTCGGCTTCCTTCCCGCCTTCCTCTGCCTCGGCGCCCTCTTCACCTTTCGCCTCGGCTTCCTTCCCGCCTTCCTCTGCCTCGGCGTCCTCTTCACCCTTCGCTTCGGCTTCCTTCCCGCCTTCCTTGGCCCCGCGCTTCTCCTTCCTTTCGGCCATCTTGCCCTCGACCTCCTGTCGCCACTCCTGCAGCGTGTCGCGCAGGCGCGAGAGCTGGCCCAATAGCCCCTTTCCACCGGGCTCGCCGACGCTTTCCTTGAGCAGGACAGTGAGGTCCTGCACGACCTGCACCAGGTCTTCCTTCAGCTTGTCGAAGGTGATGGGCGAGCTCGACTCGCCGGTCGATTCCTCCGGACGATTCATCCTTTCCTCAGCCATCCGATTTCCCCCTGTTTGCGACTCCATCACGCGGGATTCCGCCCCCGCAACGCCCGTGGCAGCTCGTCCCGCCTCACCGGTACCCTTGCCGACTTTTCTCGCTCCCTCGCCGACCTCCGAAGCAGCGCCCTTCCCGGCCTCGCCTGCTTCCTTGGTGGCCTCGGGTGCGGCCTGGCTCACACCCTTGCCGGCCTCGCCCACTGCCTTTCCGGCCTCGGGTGCCGCCTGGCCGACACCTTTGCCGACTTCGCCCACGCCCTTTGCGACCTCGGGCGCCGCCTGGCCGACGCCCTTGCCGACCTCGCCCACCCCCTTGCCGAGTTCGGGCGCGGCCTGGCCGACCCCCTTGCCGACTTCGCCCACCCCCTTGCCGATCTCGGGGACGGCCTCGCGGACGCCCTTCCCCACCTCGGGAAGCGTCTCGCCGACTCCCTTCCCCACCTCCGGCAAGGTCTTGGAGACACCGCGCCCGAGCTCGGGTACCGCCTCGCCCACGCCCTTGCCGACCTCGCCGACCGCCTCGCCCACGGGCTCGAGCAGCGCCTCGAGGAGCTGCGGGTTGTTGTCGATGGTGGTGAGCGTGCGCTCGAGAATTCGGTAGACCTCGTCGAGCCGCACCTTCAGCAGGGCCGCCGCCCGGACGCCCTGGATCTCGATCTTGACGCGGCCGACGTCGACGTCGGCGCCCACGTCGAGCCGGACGAGGTTGGCGACCTCCGCGTGGAGGGCGACGCGCGCATGGAGCTCGTCGACCTCGACCGAGATCTCGTCCACCTCGAGATTGGGAACGTGCAAGAGGACGTCGGGCTCGGCGCCGTCCCGGCGCTCCAGCGCACCGTCTCCGCGCCGTTCCGCCACCGCGCTCTCCTCGGTATCCGACTCGCGGGCCAGCGCCTCTTCCCCCCGCGCCTCGACTTCTTCCGCATCCCGCTCCGGCGCCGCGCTTTTCTCGCTTTCGGCGCGCGCCGGTTCTCTTTCCCGAGAAGCTCGCCCGCGTTCCCGCCCCAGGCGGCTTGCCAGCTCCTCCTCCGCCGGGCTCACCGCTCGTTCGACCTCGCGACGCTCCTCCACCGCTCCTCCCATGAGAAAAATCGCGTCACCTCGTGGACGATGGGCGCTGCCGCGCGGGATGTCATCCCGGTACGGGCGACGATGCGGACGGCGAGCACGGTACCGGGCGCAAAAAAAGCTGCCTCCACGACCGAAGCCGCGGAGGCAGCCGAATCAGGCAAGCGTGTGGCGGATCACTCCTCCATCACGATGACGTCGTCGATGTAGATGCCGGGGCGCTCCAGCCCGCTGATGGCCCGGAAGCCGAACTCGAGCTGGATCGTCTGGCCCTTCCACTGGCTCAGGTCGGCCTTGACCAGCATCCAGCCGGAGCGCGAGTGATCGCCGCCCCAGACGTTCTGGCCAAACGCGAACCGGTAGGCCGGCTCCACGGTCTCGACGACCGTGCTCCCGCTGCCCGAGACGACTCGCAGGTTTCCGCCGGAGGAGCCCACGCCCCAGGTGTAGACCCAGAGGCGGAAGTAGGCGACCGGCTTGGTGGCGTTCGCCGGGATGGTGAAGGACGGCGAGCGCGCGGTGACCCAGGGCGCTCCGAGCCCGGTAGAGCCGTGGTTGCCCGAGAGGTTGGTCGCCAAGCACTGGCTGCCGCCATAGGCCTCTCCCGGACGGATGTAGTCAGTAGGTCCGGGGGGAACGGGGACGCCGCACTGCCAGTCCCCGGTCAGACTCCACTCGGACGAGCAGCTCCCCTCGAAGCCCGAATAGAAGTAGGGCTGGCCGGTGCGGACGGTGAAATTCAGCGTCCACTCGTCGTAGCTCGAGGGATCGCCGGGCTTTTCCGCGCGCACCGTCACGCTGACCGGCCCGTTGTTGAGAGCGCCGGGCATGCCCCAGAGCCGGCCGGTGGTCGGATCGAGGTTGAGCCAGCTGTGGTTCGTACCGCCCACGATGCTCCAGACCGGCTGGATGAATCCGCCGCTCTGCTCGAGGACGAAGGTCCACTCCACGTTCACGAAAGCGTCGTGGTAGGGCGTGCGGATGATCGCGGGCTTGACCTCCTCGAGCTCGAGGACCTCCACGTCGTCGATGTAGAAGCCCGGATGCGCCATGTAGCCGTCCGCGTTGCTCACGAACTGCTCGAAGACGAGCGCAATGGTCTCGCCGACGAAGTCGGAGAGGTCGACCGTGAAGCGGTGCCAGCCGTAACGGCTTCGAGCACCACCCCACGAAGCTTCACCCGAGGCCACGGTCTGCGGGGGATCGGCGTCGCCGAGATCGACCGCGGTCGTATCACCGAGACGGTGCGCGAGGACCCGCATCGCGTGGTAGTTCGCGGCGAGCGTGTCCACCCAGGCCCAGAACTGGAGCACCGGCTGCGTCGCCGTCGCCGGAACATGGAAGTAGGGCGACCGCGCGAGGGACATTCCCCACTTGCCGACTCCCTTCGGCACCGTCCCGTCCAGGACCGTCCCGATGCACGATCCGCTCCGGCACGAATCCGGCCCGACGTTCGAGGGCGTACCACACTCCCAGCCGGAGATCAGGAGCCAGCCGGACGAGCAGGAATCGAAAGTCTCCTTGAAGTAGCGGCCGGAGCCGAGGTCCTGGGCGACGAGAGTGAAGGTCCGCTCGTCGTAATTCGCGGCGAAGCCGATCTGCTCGACCCGGACGGTGAAGGAGACGACGCCCTCCTGCGGCGGAATACCCGTGAGCTCACCGGTGGTCGGATCGATGCCGAGCCACGACGAGTTCGTCCCGTGGATCAGGCTGTAGGTGAGGTTTCCGTTTCCGCCGACCGGCTGCACCCGCGCCACGTAGGGGACGTCGACGAACATCGGAGGAAGCGCCTTCGTCGCGATCCGAACCGGGACCGAATCCTCCTCGGCCACGACCACCGAATCGATGTACACGCCGGGCGCGGAATTGGAGATGTTCGCGTTGAAGCCGAATCGCAGGTAGACGGTCTGGCCCGCGTAGGCCGAAAGGTCGACGCGGAACTCCTGCCAGCCCTGGAGGGCCTGGTTTCCGACCCACGCCGACTCGCCGCCGAGGGTCGCGTTGTACGCCGGGCTCACGTCGGTCAGCACCGAGTACGTCGTTCCATCGGTGCTCACCTTCACGTTGAACCCGTCGTTGTTGTCGGCCGTTTGAACGAACGCCACGAACGAGAGGACCGGGGACGTGGCGCCGGTGAGATCGATCGCCGGGCTGGTGGCAGTGTTCACGTTCCAGTCGCGCCAGTTGGTGTAGTCGCCCGCAAGCTTGGTGGCCAGGCAGCCACCCTCGGTGAAGCACTCGTTCGGCCCCGAGGTGGGGGTTCCACACTCCCAGTCGCCCGCGAGCGTCCAGGCGCAGGTAGTGAAGTCGTCGATGAAGTAGAGATCCGCGCAAAGCTGCGAGGGGTTGCCGGTGCAGACACCCGCCAGACAGGCATCATTCTGGGTGCAGATGTCACCGTCGGAGCAGGGCGTGCCATCGGCTGCGGCCTCCGCCACGCAGGCACCCAGGCCATCGCAGGCGGCAACCTCGCACTGCCCGAGGCCCGCGAGCGTGCACGGCGTACCGGCGGAGACCGGAACGACCTCGCAAAGGCCGGTCGAGGGGTTGCACTCCCCGGTGCCGCACTGGTCGTCCAGTCCGGAGCAGTCGATGGGCGTGGGCTCGCAAACGCCCGCGACGCAGGTGCCCGGCGCGCAGAGATCGCCGGAATCGCAGGCGCCGCCCTCGTTCGCCGCGACGAGCACACACGCATCCTGCGTCTCGTCGCAGACCACCTCCTCGCACTCGCTCCCGCTCAGACCGCAGTCGTTGGGAAGGGTGCCGACGCAGACGCCGGCCCCATCGCAAGCATCGCCAAGGGTACAGAAGAGGCCGTCGTCGCAGGGCGTGCCCGCCTCGGCCGGAACCTCGACGCAGGCGCCCACCGGCCCCTCGTAGGTGCCATCGTTGCAGACCCAGGTCATGCACGCGTCGGCGACGAGATCCGCGCAGTCCTCGTCGGTGACGCAGGCGGGCTCGGCTCCGGCGCCGCCTTCGCCGCCTTCGCCGCCTTCGCCACCGGCGCCGCCTTCGCCGCCTTCGCCACCGGCGCCGCCTTCGCCGCCTTCGCCACCGGCGCCGCCTTCGCCGGCCTCGCCACCGGCGCCGCCTTCACCGGCCTCGCCACCGGCGCCGCCTTCGCCGGTCTCACCGCCGGCGCCGCCTTCGCCGGCCTCGCCACCGGCGCCGCCTTCGCCGGCCTCGCCACCGGCGCCGCCTTCACCGGCTTCACCGCCGGCACCGCCGGTCCCACCGTCGCCGCCAGTGCCGCCATCGCCGCCGACGCCCCCATCACCACCAACGCCGCCATCGCCGCCGACGCCACCGCTTCCGGCGATGCCGCCGGAGCCACCACCGTTTCCGTCGTCCGGATCGCTGCCGCACGCGGCCAGCGTCAACGCGGCGAGGATGG
>QGUN01000069.1 GCA_003242475.1 Pseudomonadota bacterium | reverse complement strand
GGATGGCGTCGATCCGCTGCAGGGCACGAAGCGGTTCCGGATCGAGAACGCGGGGGACCGCGTCTTCACCCTGACCGCCACCACCCCGGTGCCGCCGGCGTACTCCCTGCAGACCGCGCTCAAGGTCTGGGACATTCCGGTGGTGGATCATCTGGCGGTGACGCCGGAATTCGCGGCGGAGGAGGGCGACCCGGTCACGGTGGAGTGGGTCACCTCGCACGACGGCGCATACGTCGAACTCTACCTGGTCGACCGGATCACCCTGGAGCCGGAGCCGACGCCGGTCTACTCGGGCCCGACTCCGTCGGGCAGCGCGATCGTTCATCCGACGATCGCCAAGCCGCACATCCTCTTCGTGGTCTACAACCCGCTGGGCGCCCGAACCGACCAGCTGCTGCGGATCGGCGTCCATCCGGCGACGATCGCGCGGCTCGACGTCTCCTCCTTCGACGTCCTCGTGGGCGAGGAGGTGACGATCGAATGGGAGACCGCGCGCGCCACGGATGCCCGTTGGTCCGAGTCCTTCTTCGACCTCAGCACGTCTCCGACCGCCACCCCCTCGGGCATGGCCAGCCTCGACGCGGCCACGACGTATACCTTCCCCGACGGGTTTACGTTCCTCCACGACGGTCAGGCACTTTCCGAGATTCGCGTCTCGACGCACGGATGGCTCTCGACCGCGCTCTCGGTGACCGGTCTCTTCAGCAACGTCCACCTCCCCGACAGTTCTTCGAGTGGCAACGTCGATCTCGCCATTTTCTGGGATGACCTCACTCCGAGGAATGGGAGTACGGTGAGCTGGGAGTATTTCGAGTCGCCCGTGCCGCACGTCGTCATTCAATGGACGGACGCGCATTTCACCGGCGATTCGAATTCGCATCTCACGTTCCAGGTGGTCCTCTTCGAAAACGGCCGCTTCGAGTACCGCTACGGCGACCTGTGGACCACGGGAACGGACCCGAACCGCCCCCTCGGCAGCTCGGTGACGATCGGCGCGCAGAACATCTCACGGACGCAGGGCCTGACCGTGGCGCACAACCAGACCAATCAAGACGGATGGACGGGACGGGCGCTCGTCTGGTCCAGCTTCAACCAGCTCCTCGACGAGTCGACGCCCCGACCGACACCGCTGTCGGGCACCTGGACGCTGAAGCCGCACCGCACGCGCACCTACACGCTCCGCGCCTGGAACGGTCACAGCGAGCACGAGGAGGAATTCGAGATCCGGGTACACCCGAGGTCGACACTCGACGCGTGGGTGGAGCCGGCAGAGCCGACCACCGGGGAAACCGTCGTGCTGCACTGGTTCGGCAAGCACCTGACCTCGCTGGTGGTCGAGGACGACGCAGGGAACGTCGTTCATGCGGCTCCGCAGAGCCAGCTCGAGTCGGGCTCCTTCTCCCTCGGAGCGCTGCCGCCGGGAGACCACGTCGTCCGGCTCAAGGGTGTCGGTCAGATCCCTCGGGACGAGCACGAGGTCGAGGTCGAGTTCACCGTGCAGTGACCTCCTTACCCTCGCCTCGGGGCCGGTCGCCTTCGAGTGCATCGCGACCCTGAGGACCTGTTGCCGTGAGCGGCGGTCGCCACGGCCGCCGGCTCCCGGAAGCTCGCAGAGGCGACGTGTGCTCGTGGGCGACGGCCGCTCCTGCCATGGCGGCGCAGGGGCGGCCGTCCTCGTGTCTTGCCATAGGAACGTGGATCCAGGCGCGGCCGGCCAACCCGGCTGGAATTCGTGCGGATTCCTTCTCGGCGGATGCGCACCGGGCGAAACGGGCGCTCGCGCTTGACGGTGGCGGCTCTCCCCCGGTACAGGCCACGGCGGGGCCGCGGCGGCCCTTCCGAGGTGCGCATGGTCGCGACGCACTACCGCGTGATCTACGGCGATACGGATCAGATGGGCGTGGTCTATTACGGCAACTACCTGCGGTACTTCGAGGCGGGTCGCAACGAATACCTGCGGGCGAAAGGCGCGCGCTACCGCGACGTGGAGCGGGAGCTGAGGATCCGGTTGCCGGTGGTGGAGGCGACGGTGCGCTACCGCCACCCGGCGCGCTACGATGACCTTCTGCGCATCGAGACGGAGATCACCGAGGTCCGCAAGGCGAGCTTGCGCTTCGCCTACCGCATCGTGCGGGAGGAAGGGGAAAAGCTGCTGGCGGAAGGGGAGACGGTGCACGCTTGCGTGGACCTGGAGGGGCGCCCCGTGAAGTTGCCGGAGCGGCTGGTCGAGCTTTTGGGCCCTTGAAGTGATATAGGCGCGGCGGCGGCGCGGGCCGCCATCGCCAAGCGAGAGGGATCACGATGGATCGGAATCTGGCGCTGGAAGTGGTTCGGGTGACGGAGGCGGCGGCGATCGCCTCTGCGCGCCACATGGGCCGGGGAAACGAGAAGCTCTGCGACCAGGCGGCCGTGGACGCCATGCGGCGCGCCTTGGACAGCCTGCGCATCCGCGGGACGGTGGTGATCGGCGAGGGCGAGCGGGACGAGGCGCCCATGCTCTACATCGGTGAGAAGGTGGGCAACGGCGACGGGGACGACTCGCCGGAGCTGGACATCGCGCTGGACCCGCTGGAGGGCACGACGATCTGCGCCACGGGCCGCGGTAACGCGCTCTCGGTGGTGGCCTTCGCCGAAAAGGGAGGCTTTCTGCACGCGCCCGACACCTACATGGAAAAGATCGCGGTCGGCCCCAAGGCGCGCGGCGTGATCGATTTGGACAAGAGCCCCACGGAGAACCTGCGCCGCATCGCGGAGGCGCTGGAGCGCTACGTGGAGGACCTCACCGTCTGTATCCTCGACCGACCCCGGCACCAGGAGCTCATCCAGGAGGTGAGGGCTGCCGGCGCCCGGATCAAGCTGATCGGAGACGGCGACGTGGCCGGCGCGGTGGCCACCTGCTTCGAGGAGACGGGAGTGGACGTGCTGATGGGCATCGGCGGAGCGCCGGAGGGCGTGCTCGCCGCGGCCGCCATCCGCTGTGTCGGCGGCGACTTCCAGGGCCGGCTCAAGCCCCGCAACGAGCAGGAGGCGGAGCGTGCCCGGGCCATGGGGATCGAGGACCTCGACCGGATCTTCACCCTGGACGATCTGGCCAAGGGCGACGTGATGTTCGCCGCCACCGGCGTCACCTCGGGTGACTTCCTCAAGGGCGTCCGCTTCTTCAAGGGCGGCGCGGTGACGCACTCGGTGGTGATGCGCTCCAGGACAGGGACGATCCGCTACGTCGAGTCGATCCACCGCTTCGACCGGAAACCGCAGCTGGTCGCATGAGCGTGATCTTCCGGCTACCGCCCGTCCTTCTCGTCTTCCTCCTGGGCTTTTTCCTCGGGATCCTCCGCTTCCTGCTGCTTTTGCCGCTGCGGAGGAGGGTCCCCACCCATGCCGTCCTGCGGCTGGAGGGGCCGCTCCTGTGGCAGGCGCCGCCGCGCGCGCCGTGGATGGGGCGGCTGCGCCGCCACCCGCCCTCGGTGGAGGGGACCGGGAGGATCCTGGCCGAGCTGGCAAAGGAGCCGGGCCTTCGCGGCGTGGTGGTCATGCCGCAAGGACTCAAGGGCAGCCTCGTCCGGCTCGAGGCGCTCGCGGAGGAGCTTGGCCGCTTCCGCCGCTCCGGCAAGGAGGTGGTCCTCTACTTGCGCGAGGCGAGCGCCCGCGAGCTCGTCCTCGCGGCCGTGGCCGACCGCGTACTCTTGGCCCCCGGGGGGACGGTGACGCTCGTGGGCAGTGCCGCAGCGCTCACGGGCCTTCGGGGGTTGCTGGACCGGCTGGGGATCTCTCCGGAGTTCTTCCGCATCGGCGATCACAAGACGGCGCCCGAGCTCTTCACCAACGAGCACCCCTCGGAGATCCATCGGCAGCTCGTGGAGCGGATCCTGGATGCGCGGTACCGGCGCGTGCTCGACGTGGTCGCCCGGCGCAAGGGGGGAGACCTCGGGTGGGCCGAGAAGGTCGTCGACGGGGGCCCCTACACCTCCGGACGCGCGCTGGAGGCGGGGCTGGTCGACGAACTGGTCTACCCGATCGATCTCGCCGCGCACCTGGCAGGAGGGCAGGGGAAGGTGGCGCCGCCGCCGCTTCCTCCCGCGGAGGCCGTCTTGCGCACACGGAAGTGGCGTTTCTCGGCGCCGCCTCTCGTTCCGAAGGCGCGCATCGCGGTGGTGCCGATCTCCGGCATCATCCGCACGGGCAAGAGCGTGCTTCTCCCCGGTGGTCCGCGCATGGCGGGCGAGGAGACGATCGTCGCCCAGGTGGAGGCGGCCCGGCGCGACCCGCGGGTGCGCGGCGTGGTGGTCGTCTCCGATTCGCGCGGGGGAATGGCCTCCGCCTCGGACCGGATCTGGCACGCAGTCTGGCGCTGCGCCCAGGAGAAGCCCACGGCGGCCTACGTGGAGACGGAGGCGGCGAGCGGCGGTTATCTGGCGATCGCCGGCGCCGGTCGAATCTTCGCCGCGCCGGGGTCGCTCGTCGGGTCGATCGGGGCCTTTGCGGGTCGATTTGCCGTCGGCGAATTTCTGGCCCGGCTTGGTGTTCACCAGGAGCTGCTCCGCCGCGGCAAGAACGCCGGTCTGCTCTCGATGTTCGAGCCCTTGCGCGAGGAGGAGCAGGAGGTCATGCGGGCGGAGGTCGAGCAGGTCTACGAGGAGTTCGTGGACCGGGTTGCCCGCGGCCGATCGCGACCGCCGGGCGAGATCCGGGCGTACGGGGAAGGCCGGGTCTTTCTCGCCGAGGAGGCGCTGCCCGTCCTGGTCGACGAGATCGGCGATTTCCGGGCGGCGGTTCGCTGGGTGGTGGAGCAGGCGAAGCTCCCGGCGGGAAGCTGGGAGGTGCAGGTGGTGAGGACGCGCACGGCGGGCTACGCCGGCCTTCCGGCGCTCCTGGGCGAGCTCGCCTCGACGCCGCGCACCTACTGGCTCTGGGCGCCGGGGCTGCCGCCGACGGAACCGTTTTGGGATGCGGTCGTCGGCATCCGTGGCTATACGGACGGCACGTGGGAGAGATGATGAGCCAGCCGACCGTCGAGAAGGTGATGGAGGCGCTGTCCAGGGTCGAGGATCCGGAACTCCACCGCGACCTCGTCTCCCTGAACATGGTCCAGGATGTGCGGGTCGAGGGCGGCCGGGTTTCGCTGCAGGTGAACCTCACCACACCGGCCTGCCCGCTGCGCGACCGCATCCGCGCCGACGTGGAAGCCGCCCTGCGAGCGATCCCCGGGGTGACGGAGATCGAGCTCCGCTTTGGCGCGCAGGTCCGCCGGGCCCAGCGGCAGGCGGACGGCCTGCTCCCGCAGGTCAAGAACGTGGTGCTGGTGGGCGCGGGGAAGGGCGGCGTGGGCAAGAGCACCGTCGCGCTCAACCTCGCGGTCGCACTGGCGCAGGAGGGTGCCTCGGTCGGCCTGCTCGACGCCGATTTCTACGGGCCTTCGGTCCCCCTGATGACGGGCGTGGATGGACGCCCCGTCAGCCGCGACGGCCGCACCCTCGAGCCGCTCGAGGCGCATGGTCTCCGGCTCATGTCCATCGGATTTCTGGTCGAGCCGGACCAGGCGATGATCTGGCGGGGGCCGATGCTGCACTCGGCGCTCACCCAGCTTCTGCGCGACGTGAACTGGGGTGAGCTCGACTATCTCGTGCTCGACCTGCCTCCGGGGACGGGCGACGTGCCGCTCTCGCTCGCGCAGCTCGTCAAGTCGTCCGGCGTGGTCCTCGTCTCCACGCCGCAGGACGTGGCGCTGGCCGACGTCGTCAAGGCCAAGACCATGTTCGACCGGGTCGCCATCCCGGTGCTGGGGCTCGTGGAGAACATGTCGTCCTTCGCCTGCCCGCACTGTCAGCACACCACGCCCATCTTCTCCTCGGGCGGTGGGCGTCGGGCGGCGGAGGCCATGGGCATTCCCTTCCTCGGTGAGATCCCGCTGGACTTGGCCGTGCGCGAGGGGGGTGACCAGGGCGTGCCGGTGACGGTTGCGCATCCGGATTCGGCGGTGGCGCGGGCGTTCCGAAAGATGGCCCGCAACGTGGCGGGGCGCGTCTCGGTGGAGGCGCATCAGGTGCGCCTGCCGGTCTTCCAGGCGGGGACGCGATGAAGGCGGAACGGGACCTCGAAGCCGAGCTGCAGGACGAAAAGGCCAAGGGCCGGGGCGTCACCGACCTCTTTCGCAAGGTGGTGGTCTCGGGCATGGGCGCGCTCTTCATGACCGAGGAGGGGATTCGCTCCGCGGTCAAGGAGCTGAAGTTGCCCAAGGAGGCGCTCGCCGCGGCGCTCGCCCAGGCGGAACGCACCAAGGCCGAGGTGTTGCGGATCGTCGGGGCCGAGGTCCGCTCCTTTCTCGAGAGCGTGAACCTCGAGGAGATGCTCGTGGACGCGCTCACCCGGATGCAGTGGGACGTCCGCGCCCGCGTCGCCTTCGAGCGTCGAGACGACGGCCTCGCCGCACCCGTGGTGGATGCCACCGTGCGCGTCAAGCGTCGGCCATCGCGGCGCCGCAAGCCCTCGAACGACGAGGGGGGGAAGGAGAGCCCGTAGGTCGCCGGTTCGACGCTGCGCGCGTACGCGGAAGTTGCTCCCCTCCGGGGCCCGTGATACGGGTCGCTCGTGGACCGCATCCGAACCCTGGCCCGCTGCCCCCTCTTCAAGGATTTCACCGAGACCGGCCTGCAGATCCTCGCCTCGATCGCCATCCCGCGGGAGCTTCCCGCCGGCTCGCCGATCTTCGTGGAGAACATGCTCGGCGATGCGCTCTACGTGATCGAGGCGGGCAACGTCTCCATCCGGATGAAGGATCCCTCCGGCGCCGACCGGGAGCTGGTGGTCCTCGAGCCGGGCTCTTCCTTCGGCGAGTTGGCGCTGGTGGCTCAGACGCCGCGGATGGTCTCGGCAGTCGCCGCCACGGACGTCCGGGTCCTGGAGATCCGCCGCCACGACTTCGCCAGCCTCCAACGGCAAAAGCCCCAGGCCTGCCTCAAGCTCCTGCTCTCGATCTCGGAGACCTTCGCCCGCGAGCTGCACGAAAACCGCGACGCACTCCGCGCCTGCCTGGTTCAGTAGCAAAAGCCGTTGGCGTTTCGCCTGGTCCCGCGTGCCGGGCGAGGTGTAGACTGCGCCGAAACCGGGAGGAGAAAATGGCGAGCGAAGCCAAGACCTACGAGGGTTCCTGCCACTGCGGCGCGGTCCGCTACCAGGTCGACCTCGCCCTGGGGCCGGTGGTGTCCTGCAACTGCTCGATCTGCACGCGGGCCGGAACGCTCCTCGTCTTCGTCCCCGCCGACGCGTTCCAAGTGCTCTCGGGAAGCGATGCGCTCGGCGACTATCAGTTCGGCCAGAAGGTCATCCACCATCACTTCTGCCAGATCTGCGGCATTCGTCCCTTCTCCCGAGGAAAGGATCGGGAGGGAAGGGACGTGGTCGCGGTGAACGTTCGCTGCCTGGACGGCGTGGATCTCGACGCCCTCCAGATCGTCCGATTCGACGGCCGGAGCCTGTAGCGCGCTGCCGCCGATTCGCCCGCGGCTGCGTCCGGGCCGAGCGCGAAAACGGTCCGCGCGGCAACCGGAGAAACGGTCCGTTCTGTCCCCGGTACGGGCAGGAAGGGGAGGGCGGGATCGTCGGTTGGTCTTGCCAGGAGAGCACGATGCCGGATAGCCTACCGCCTCGCGCAACCCCAGACAGGAGCAGTCGAACGATGGCTCGAACGATCCGTGCACTCGCGGCAGTCGCACTCTGCCTCTCCCTGGCGGCCAGCGCACGCGCCCAGGACGGTTGGGCGACCTCGATCTACTCCGCCGGCGGGGCGGAGCTGCGGGTGGACGAGCGGGTGTTCACGCTCTTCGCGGCCCTCAACGAGCTCGGCTACGACGTCGCCCCGGTCACGCGGCAGCATCCCATTCCCAAGCGGGAATTCGATCCGGTCCGCCAGGCCGTCCGCGACGCCGCCTCGCTCCAGCCGGCGCTGCGGGCGAAGTTCGAGGCCTTCTTCGACAAGAACCCGCTGCCCGTACGGGCCTACCTGACCTATACGCTCGCCGTCGGCGACGCTCCGGGGTTCAAGGCGCCGGAGAAGCCGCCGGTGGGCACCGAGTCGCTGGTGGGCTTCGAGGAGCTGCTTCGCGAGTTTCACGCCCAGGCCAAGATCGGCGCCATGTTCGCCAAGGCGGTGGAGATCCACCGCGACGCCATGCGCGCCTGGGCCAAGGTCGTCGACGCGCCGCTGGCGCAGGTCCGCGAGGCGCTCGGCGTCAAGGAGACCGAGGATTCGCCGCTCACGGTGGTGGTCGTCAACCTTCTGGACGGCCGCAACCAGAGCCAGGGGATCGTCGTCGGCGACGAGCTGAACATCGTGGTCGGTCCGCCGGGGCAGAAGCCGGATCCGACGCTGGTGGCCCGCGCCTTTGCGCGCGCGGAGGTGGTGGCGCTGACCCGCGGCAACGGCAAGCATCTTCGCGGCGGCGAGAACCTCCTCCAGGAGATCCGCTCGGCCGGCTATCCCATCGAGGCCGGGACCGTCGACGAGTTCGTCGCCGAGAACCTCGCGCGGGTGATCGCCATCCGCGCCACGCTGCCCAAGGAGGAGCAGGGCAGGGCGATGGAGGAGGAGTTCTGGCGCGGCTTCGTCCTGGTCAAGGAGCTGAACCGCGGCCTGGCGATCTACAACGCCTCCAAGGGTGCCAAGCCCCTCGACCGGTTCATCGCCGACTTCCTCCGCGAGATCGACACCGCCAAGATCCTCGCCACCTTCAAGGGTAGCTGAAGCAGTCGCGTGGAAAATTTCGTCTTCGATATCGTCGGCTCCGCCACGGGGGTGGGTGCGTACGCCCTCGTGCTCGGGGTCCTGCTGGCGTGCGGTCTCGGGCTGCCTCTGCCCGAGGACGTGGCGCTGATCACCGGCGGCTACCTCGCCTACAAGGGCCAGGCCGACCTCGGCTGGATGATGATCGTCTCCTTCGCCGGGATCCTCGGCGGGGATTCCTTCATCTTCTGGCTCGGGAGGCTGGGCCGGCGGGCAGAGGGTTTCCGGCCGCTTCGCCGTCATCTCACGCCGGAGCGGATCGCCAAGGTGGAGGCGCAGTTCGAGCGCCGGGGCCCTGCTTTCGTGGCCATCGCGCGTTTCCTTCCCGGCATCCGCGCCGCGACCTACTTCGTGGCGGGTGGGGCGCGGATGCCCTTCGGCCGCTTCATCTTCTTCGACGGTCTCGCCGCGCTGGCCTCCGCACCGGTCTTCGTCTTTCTGGGCTACCGCTTCGGCGGACAGATCGGCCGCGTGGTCGAGTGGGCACGCCAGGCGCACAACTGGCTGCTCGTGCTGATGGCTGCCGCCGGGATGCTTCTCCTTCTGCGCTGGTTGCACGCGCGGAAGAAGACTCGCCTCGCCACCGTCACCCCGATCGAAAGCCTGCGCGCCGCGCATCGTTCGGTGCCTGCTGCGCCTCCCGGGGCTCCCCTTTCGAAAAAACGCACCAGCGCCTGATCCTCGATTGACCGTCAGGGGCCTTCTGTGTAGATTCCGCCGCGTCCTGCACGTCGCGGCACGCGTGTCGCGGTGAGAGCTGGCGGAACAGGCAGGGGCGCACCGCGTGTTGGATGGGCAGAGGCCGGCCGCGCGTGCGGAACCGCCTGGGAGGCGCCGTGCTCGAAGCAGACAAGATCCGAGAAGGCCTGACGTTCGACGACGTCCTACTCGTCCCCGCGGAGAGCCATGTGCTCCCCAAGGACGTCGACACCTCCACCAAGCTCAGCCGGAATCTCCGCCTCAAGATCCCCTTCGTCTCCGCCGCGATGGATACCGTGACCGAGTCGCGGACCGCCATCGCCATGGCGCAGCAAGGCGGGATCGGCATCATCCATCGCAACCTCAGCATCGAGGCGCAGGCCCTCGAGGTCACCAAGGTCAAGAAGTTCGAGTCGGGAATGGTGGTCGACCCGATCACCATCGACCCCGATGCGCGCATCGGGCAGGCCATCGCCCTGATGCGGGAACACAACATCTCCGGCATCCCGGTCGTGCGGGGCCGCAAGCTCGTCGGCATCGTCACCAACCGCGACCTTCGCTTCGAGCGCAACCTCGACCGACCGGTCTCGGAGGTGATGACGCGCGAGCTGGTCACGGCACGCGAGGGGATCGGCCAGGACGAGGCAATCGATCTCCTCCACCAGCACCGCATCGAAAAGCTCCTGGTGGTGGACGACGAGGGCTCGCTCGTCGGCCTGATCACGATCAAGGACATCGAGAAGACCCGGCGTCACCCGACCGCGTCGAAGGACGCGCTGGGCCGACTTCTCGTCGGAGCTGCGGTTGGCGTCGGGCCGGACCGCGACGAGCGCGTGGACGCGCTGGTGCGGGCGGGCGTCGACCTCATCGTCGTCGACACGGCGCACGGCCACTCCCGTAACGTCATCGAGGCCGTCAAGGCGATCAAGCGGCGCTATCCCGAGCTGGAGGTGGTGGCCGGCAACGTGGCCACGGCCGAGGGCGCCAAGGCCCTGGTGGATGCCGGTGCGGACGGTGTGAAGGTGGGCGTGGGCCCCGGCTCGATCTGCACCACGCGCGTGGTCGCGGGCGTGGGTGTGCCCCAGCTCACCGCCATCTGGGACGCGGCGCGCGCCTGCGCCGATGCGGGCGTGCCCGTGATCGCCGACGGCGGCATCAAGTATTCGGGCGATGCGGTGAAGGCCATCGCCGCCGGTGCCCACTCCGTGATGATCGGCTCGCTCTTCGCGGGCTGCGAGGAGGCCCCGGGCGAGGTGATCCTCTACCAGGGCCGGTCGTACAAGCAGTATCGGGGCATGGGCTCCGTCGGCGCGATGAAGGCCGGCAGCAAGGATCGGTATTTCCAGGCGGACGTCACCGACGAGCTCAAGCTCGTGCCCGAAGGCATCGAGGGTAGGGTGCCGTACAAGGGGCCGCTGGCGATGATCGTCCACCAGCTGGTGGGCGGCCTGCGCGCGGGGATGGGGTACGTCGGCTGCGCCACGATCGAGGATCTCAGGACCAAGGCACGCTTCGTGCGGATGTCCTCGGCGGGACTGCGTGAGAGCCACGTCCACGACGTCATCATCACCCACGAGGCGCCCAATTACCGACTCGACTGAGGGAGCTCGGCAGCCCCGAGGACGCGGGGTGTGGACCGGATGGTCCGGGCCCGGCCGGCTCCCCGACATGGAGGAAAGGGGCAGTACGTACATGGGCGCTTTTGCCGACAGGATCCTGGTGCTCGATTTCGGTAGTCCCTCCACCCAGCTCGTGGCCCGGCGCGTCCGGGCCACGAACGTTTATTGCGAGATCTTTCCGTGCACGGCTTCGGAGGAGCAGATCCGCGCCTTCGAGCCGCGGGGCCTCGTCCTTTCGGGCGGGCCCGCTCCCGTCTCCCTACCCAGGCCGCCGGTCTCGGCCGATTTCCTGCTCTCGCTCGGCGCGCCGATCCTGGCGCTGGGCCAGGGCTTTCTGCATCTTCTCGGCCGGTGGGGCGAGTCCTCGGAGGACGTGCAGCTCGGCCCGGCCGAGATTCGGCGGGCGCAGGGC
The DNA here is from genome assembly GCA_003242475.1 of Pseudomonadota bacterium. Lineage (GTDB taxonomy): Bacteria > Myxococcota > Myxococcia > Myxococcales > Vulgatibacteraceae > ZC4RG40. Next base: position 1,500 of record QGUN01000069.1, on the reverse strand, counting down.
GAGCTCTTCTCGGGTGTGGTCGAACCCTTTCAGGCGTGGACCACCGGGCCGCGGGTGGCCGACCCGGCGGGTTTCGTGCCCATCGCCTGGACGAACGACGGGCCGGTGGCCTTCGCCCACCGCGACCACCGCGTCTACGGCGCCTTCTTCCATCCCGAGTCGCCTCGCACCGAGAAGGGCGACGTGATCCTCGACAATTTCCTTTCTCTCTGCGGCGTGGAGCGCAGCTGGACGCCGGCCGCCTTCGTCGCGCGCCAGGTCGAGCTGATCCGGCAGCAGGTGGGCGATGGCAAGGTGATCTGCGCCCTCTCCGGCGGCGTGGACTCCGCCGTCACCGCCGCGATCATCCACCGCGCCGTCGGCGACCAGCTCCACTGCATCTTCGTCGACCACGGCCTGCTGCGGAAAGGGGAGAAGGAGCAGGTCGTCCGCACCTTCCGCGAGGTCCTCGGCATCCCCCTCGAGGTGGTCGACGCCGAGTCGCGCTTCCTCGAGCGGCTCGCCGGCGTGACCGACCCCGAGCAGAAGCGGAAGATCATCGGCCACGAGTTCATCGAGGTCTTCGAGGAGGCCGCACGAGGTATCGGCGACGTTCGCTTCCTCGGACAGGGGACGATCTACCCGGACGTCATCGAGTCGATCTCCTTGGAGGGCAAGCCGGTCAAGAGCCACCACAACGTGGGTGGCTTGCCCGAGCGGATGAACCTGGAGCTGGTCGAGCCCTTGCGGGAGCTCTTCAAGGACGAGGTCCGCGCGGTGGGCCGCGAGCTCGGACTGCCCGAGTCGCAGCTCAACCGCCAGCCCTTCCCGGGGCCCGGCCTGGCCGTGCGCTGCCTGGGCGAGATCAACCGGGCGCGGCTCGACACGCTGCGCGAGGCCGACGCCATCGTCCGCGAAGAGATCGAGAAGGCGGGCCTCGCGGGCACCATCTGGCAGGCCTTCGCCATCCTCCTGCCGGTTCGCAGCACCGGAAGCCGGGGTCACGACCGCAGCTACGAGGAGACCTGCGTGGTCCGCGCGGTCCAGTCCGAGGATGCCGTGACCGCCGAGTGGTCCCGCCTCCCGCACGAGCTGCTCGCTCGCATCTCGACGCGGATCTGCGACGAGGTGCAGGGCATCGGCCGCGTGGTCTACGACATCACCTCCAAGCCGCCCGCCACGATCGAGTGGGAGTGAACGCGGCCCGCTGGGCGATACCGCGACCGCGATCCGGGTCCGGCGCGTTGGAGCGCCGGACCGTTTTTCGTGCGCCCAAAGCTCGGACGTTCTCGCGAGCACGCACGGGCGGCCGAGGGCTCCGCTCCGCGAGCCGACGAGAACGGTCGGGGCGGGAGATGCTTCCTTTCGGAGTGATCGGTCGCCACGCCACGAACCGCGGTCGTGTTCGCCGCCAGCGCTTGACCCTGCCACTAGCGTCAATGCCGTACAGGCGGGGGCGAGCATGGGGCGTGGAGGGCGGCATGGATTTCGAGACGGGCAGCGTGAAAGGAGGGGGGGGCA
>QGUN01000110.1 GCA_003242475.1 Pseudomonadota bacterium | reverse complement strand
CCATCACCCTGGCCGACGGCGACGAGATCGGCCCCGACGTTTTTCCCCCCGAGGTTCGCCGCGTTCGCCCGAGCTTCGACGAGAGCCTCCTCGAGGACGCCCCCATCCCGCCTGGCTTCGACCTGCAGGCCTGGCTCGACGCCTTCGAGCGGCGCATGCTCGAGCGCGCCCTGGAGCAGGCCGGCGGCGTGAAGGTCGAGGCCGCCCGCCTGCTCGGCATCAGCTTCCGCAGCTTCCGCTATCGCCTGGCCAAGTACCGCATGGGGGAGGAGAAGGAGGCGGAGGACAAGGACGAGCGCGCCACCGGCAGCTGAGCGCCGCCATCGGCCTGGACCTGAGAAGCGGTAGCCGGGCGACGTCGCCGGGAGCCGACCCTCATCGGAGGGCAAGGCCGCCGCGGCAGGGCCGGGTTCTCAGGGCAGATCGCGGCCCTCGAAGCGCCAGCAGGCGAGGACGAGGACCACGCCGAGGTAGAAGAGGCCGTAGGCGGCGGCCACGATCGCCTGCGTGTTCAGAATGGGCTCGCCGTGGATGAGCCGGGGGAGCGCCTCGAGGGTGGCCAGGTCGGGGAGGGCCCAGTAGAGGGCCTCGCCCACGGTGCGGGTGAGCCAGAACTCGCTCTTCCCGAGGAAGTGCCGCAGGTCGGCGGTGAAGTGGCCGGCGATGCCCAGGCCCGTCGAGGCGATGAACGCCACCGTGGACGAGGTGAAGGTGGAGAAGAGCACCGCCAGCCCCGCCAGGATCGCGAGCCGGACCAACATCAGCCCCAGCGTGGCCAGGTAGTCGGAGACGGCGTACTGAAAGAAGCCCTCGTGGCTGTAGGCGGCGATCATGATCGTCGCCGCGAGCGCCATGAGCAGCACGTTGATAAAGACCGTGCCCACCACGCCGAGGTAGCGCCCCAGCACGTAGGTCCAGCGCGCGATCGGCCGCGCCAGCACCGGGTAGGCCACCCGCCTTTCGATCTCCGAGGCCACCGAGCGCACTCCGAGCAGGATCGCCATCGCCGCCCCGCCCAGCGAGATCGCGGAGAGTGAGAGGTCGGTGACGATCCGCACCGGCCAGCCCAGCGTCACGTTGGAGAGAACGGCAGAAAGGAGGATGAGGCCGATGGCGAAGGCGAGCAGCCCGTAGAGAATCCGCTCGCGCAGCGCCTCGACCAGCGCCACGCGGGCGAGGGCGAAGAGAGCGGAGGTCGTGTTCATGGCGATTCCTCGGTCGACGCGGTCGGTGGCACCTCGCGGATCTCCGGCTCCTCTTTCGGCTCGTACAGCACCAACCGATCCTGTAGGTAGAGCGAGCGCACCTCCCCCGTCTCGGGATTCCAGCGCAGGGTCTGGCCGAGCGGGGTGGGGAGGAAGGCGCGGATCTCGCGATCCCCCAGCTCCTCGAGCCTCTGTGGCCAGCGGCCGTGCGCCGCCCGAAATGCCGCAGCGCGATCCTCGATTCGCCGCAGCATCTTCTCGAGCACCAGGTCCTCGCGTCGCCGGATGAAGTCGTCGCGGAGCAGGGGATCCTCCGTGTTGGCGATCATCAGGTCCAGCAGGGCGATTCCGTCGTCGATCGAGCCGCTGCTCGCGAAAAGACGGCTGGCGAGTGCGGCGAGCCAATCGGGCCGGCCCGGCAGGCGCGAGGCGCGAAGGAGGAGCTCGCCGGCCTCGCGGAACTGGCGCTGGTGGTACCAGCGATTGAAACCGGCGTAAAAGGGAAGCTGCCAGCGGCCGGGGACGTTGGCCATCCCGCGCTCGAGGATCTCGTTGGACGCATCGATCCGTCCCGCCGTGGAGAGCAGGATCCCGGAAGCCTGGTAGGCGTAGCCGTACTTCGGGTCGAGGGTGACCACGAGGTCCGCCAGCGCCTCCAGGTCGGGCCATCCTGCGCGCAGCGCCGCCTCCGTGCCCACGTACTGGACCAGCTCGAGCCAGTAGAGGTCCGCCGCGGAGGTGTGGTGGCTGCTGGTCAAAAAGCGAAGGACTCGCGCATTCGGCAGCGGTCCGGCGGTCTCCCGCTCGGCGACGCCCACCACCGCCTGGCGATGGAGAAAGTGCGTCCCCATCGCCAGCACCACCAGCAGCAGAGCGTAGACCCACCGGCTTCGCATGGGCGCGAACTATAGCGTTTCTCGCTCCAAGGTGCGCAAGCGCGCGGCACGGGAAACCTCGTTTGGAAGGAAGCGAGCGATGCCGCGCGCGCCAGCTCAGTAGTGGGACTCGGGCGTGACGAGGTGGACCTCGTCGTACCGGAGCTTCGCCCGGTCGGCGTCGTCCCCGCAATTTTCGGGGAGCTGGAGATTGAAGACGAGCGCGCCGGACGAATCCCGGCGCGGCTTGGCGAAGGCCCAGCAGGCGAAGTTGCCATCCTGGTCGAGATCCGTGATGGCCGCGGCGTAAAAGGTGACCCGCTCCGCGCCTCGCCCGCCCTGGGTCCAGTACTGGAAGTAGACCTCGCCGTCCGGATCGAAGGCGAGCATTTGCCAGTCGGGGTCGGAGTAGTTCCACGGCCTCCGGGTGCCATCCAGCGGGTGCGGGTCGGGGTTGGGGGATCTAGGAGAGGCGAACTCGCCCCAGAGGCCGTAATACGAGAGCTGTCCCGTGCGCAGCGCTCCCACGTTCACCGAGCCTTCGGAGCGCCGGGCGCGCATCTGGAAGCGCAGGTAGTTCGGGATGGCGATCGCGGAGAGGAGCCCAATGATCGCCACCACGATCATCAGCTCGACCAGCGTGAAGCCGCGCGCCCGGCTGGCAAGGGATCTCGACGACATCTTCCCTCCCCGGCCAGATTGGCCGTCACTTGTTTCCGCGCGGCCGAAAGCATGAGCCATGCCAGGCGCGTGTCGGCTTTTTGCGCCCGCTGCAAGTGCCGGCTGTGACGATTTTGGGCGAATGTGTGTTCGCGGATGCCGAAGATGGTCCCAGGATGAAAATAGTGAAACAGAAACATGAATACAAAAAGAAAAGCCCCGGCGAGGACATCGCCAGGGCTTGTCATGCTCCCACAAGGAAGCTCGAATCAGAACTGGCCTTCCGGCGTGTGCAGGTAGACCTGATTGAGGGTGTAGCCACCTCCGGAACCGTCGTCGGAAGCGTCGTCTTCGGAAGCGCCGCCGCTATTGCACTCGCCCGGGATGTCATTGGCGACCGTA
>QGUN01000068.1 GCA_003242475.1 Pseudomonadota bacterium | reverse complement strand
CACCTCCACCTCGACCTCCTCGCAGGTCAGCCAGCCCGCGAGCTCGGCGCAGATGCCGTAGGTGGTGGTCTCCTCCGGGTAGACGACGACGCTTCCGGAAAGGCCGCCCTCCATCCGGACCGACCTGTTGGCGAGCCCGCCGGGGAAAACCGACTGCGCCGTATCGTTTCCATGATGGAAGGTGTAGCCCAACGTCGCGGTCGGGTTTTGGAACCCGATGGTGGCGCTGGCCCCCTGTGCGTCGAGGGCGCAATCGCTGTCCGTGCAGTTAGAGTCGTTCGCCTGCGGGGGCGGCGCCATCGTTCCGTAGCGGAACTCGAAGGAGCCGTCCGGGAAGAGAACGACCTGGAAGTTCAGGTCGTACTCGTTCGTGTTCGAGGACCCGTCGTACCGGCTGACATGCGCCCACTGGATGACGTAGCTGCCGTCGCTCTGCGCCAGCGCATACACGCGCCCAGTAGCACGCGTGACCAGGTCGTCCCAGAACGGCGCGATTGCGATTTCCGGATTAAACGGGTTCGGAAAGTCCTCGTTCCAAAACTCCGGCTCCGCATTGGGATCGAAGGTGAGGTAGCCGTTCTCGGAAACTCCGACCGCCGAGCGCAGCTCGCCACCCCATGGGAACTGGAGACCGTTGGCGAAGGGATGCCAGACGACCACCTCGTCCTCACCCGGTCCGATGAGCTCCACGGCATTCGGGTCGGCGGAGATGTCGACGAATGGCGAGCTCACTTCCAACAAGGGTCCGTAGACCGTGGGCGTGCCGGAGGAAAGGACCGTCGCCGTCCAACTCACGGTGACGGGATCTCCAGCCGTGACGGTCGACGGATTCGCGCTCACCTGTAGCTCGACGGGAGGGACGACGGTGATGTCCACGGTCGCGGTGGTCTGGCCGCCCGGACCGGTGGCCGTGAGCGTGATCGTCATCGACTCCTGCGGCCGGAAGGTGAAGCTGCCCTGCAGCGGGATGGGCGGAGGAGGCTCGAAAAGCCAAGTCCGACCGTTCAGGCCTCCGTCGACAGGACCGTCGGTCCCCACGTGGAAGTTCTCCCACTGAGACCCGTCAGGGCTCTGGAACCCGATGACGACCGCGTACCCGTTCATGACATCGTCACCGAGCGGAGAGCTGCTGGAGGACTGGCCGTAGCGGAAGGCGAATGCTCCGTCCTCCCAGAGCACGACCTGGAACTCCCTAGCGGCAAAAATGAAGTAGTCCAAGAGGGGGACGGACCACGCCTGCCATTGCACCACCAGGTACTGGCCGCGTGCATCCGACCCGAACTCGTACCAGACCCCGTCCACTTCGAGGTCGTGCCAGAAGGGCGCGATGTGCACCGGTGGCTCGTCGACGGGAAAAGGCGAGGGAGCGTAGGTCACGAGGTCGTAGACGAAATCGAAACCGAGCACGCCGTTCGCATACACGCGGACGGCATCGTACTCCACCCCGCCGAACGGGAAGGAGAATCCCTGGGGGAAGTTGATGGTGGCACAGCCCTCGTCCTCGGGGAACCACAAGGTCCCCACCCAGGGGTCCCAGCCGCAGTCCTGCGTGAGCGAAAGCGGCGTGCCCGTGGTCGAGATGTCGACGAAGGGGCTGCTCGGGAGTTCCGTCACGGTCATCGCCGTGATGCCAGGCGCGTCGATGCTCACCTCGTCGGCGAACTGCACGTTCCAGCTCAGGGTGACCTCCTCCCCGAGGGGAACTTCCTCCGGATCGGCCTCGAAACTCAAGATCACCGGCGCACCAATCTCCACCTCGACCTCCACCTCCGCCATCGCCGTCATGCCGTATCCGTTGTCGGCGACGATCCGGTAGGTGGTGTTGCCGGTCGGCTCCACCTCGTAGCTTCCGCTCGCGCGCTCCGTCTCCGGCACGTCGTAGAGCTCGATCAGCTGGCCGCCAGCCGAGACCTCGTAGAGGACGAGTCCACCGTCGGCGTTCTCCGAGGTCCAGCTCAGCGTGACGGGAGTCACTCCGTCGTAGACCGAGGGCGTGGCATTCAACGTCACCTGCGGCCGATCGACGACGCGAACCTCGACCGTCTTCTGGTGCGAGCCGTTCGCGCTCTGGGCCGTGAGCGTGAACTCGTAGGTTCCCGTCTCCGAGAGAACCACGGTCGTGCTATCGCCCAGCGGGTCCTTGCCCGAGAGGTCGTACTCGTTCGTTCCATCGGAGAGGGAGAGCGTCACCGTCGCGCCGAGCGCGTCGTCCAGCACCACCCAGGCGATCTCCACCTCCTCTCCCGTCTCGGCGACCTCCGGAGTCGCGGTCAGTGAAGCGACGACGGGTCCGGCCCCGCCGCGCAAATGGATCGGCGCCTCGGTGACGTCACCGACGCCGTTCTCCACCTGGACGGAGAAGGCGTTCAGCCCGGCATTCGTCGCGGTCACCGTGCAGCTCCCCATCTCGATCTGCTGGAGATCCGTCACGGTGCAGACCTCGGCGCCCAGGGAGTCGAAGACGCGCAGCGAAGTGCCGCCCCGCATCTGCCAGGAAAGGGTCGCGGCCCCCCCCACGTCCACGACCGCGGGCTGAAGCTCCAGCGCCACGATCTGCGGCGCGCCCACCGTCACCGTGAGGCGCAGCTCGTCGAAGTCGCCGGCGGCGTTGTAGACGCGAAGCACGTACTCCGTGTCCTCCTCGATCCGCTCGTCGGCGAGCGTGGCGCTCAGCATGTGATCGCTCACCTGCGGATGGGGAACACCGGCCTTGTCCAGCGTGACCCGCAGGCCGTTCTCCGTGCTCCAGCCGAGGGTGAATGGCTCGTTCACGCCAACGCGCGCGGGCAGGGCCCAGAGGGTGAGGGCCTGCGGCAGGGGGACGACCTCCACCACGATGGTGCGCCGCGCCTCGCCGGCGGCGTTCTCCACCACCAGCGTAAACTCGGTGAGCGCCCGCACCTCGACCTCGACCGAGCCTTCCTCGGACGGGGGATCGAGCTCGATGCGGTCGCCGCCGGGCGCGCTCTCGACCCACATCGAGCGCGCCCGCTGCACGCCGCTCCAGTGCAACGTCGTCGTCCCGCCCGGCTCGCTGACCGCGGGCGGCGCGGCGAAGAAATCCCGGATGGCCGGCGGCTCCAGGAGCGGAATGGTCAGCTCCTCTTGCACGCTCTCGCCCTCCCGCCTCGCCTCCAGGCGGAAGCGGCCGCTCTCTCCCATGATCACGGCGCCCGTCCCGGACGCCACCTCCTCGCCGCGGACCTCGAGCTCGTCGCCCTCCAGATTCGAGAGGAGGAGCGAGTCGGCGCCCTGGACCTCCCAGCGAAACTCCACGCGCTCCCCCGGGGCGCGCGGACCGGGTTCCACCGGCTCGAAGAGGACGATCTTCAACTCCGGAAGCTCGATCTCCACCGTGGTCGACGCCTCGACCGAACGGCTCTTGCGGCTCGCCACCAGCGTATAGGTGGTGGTCCGGGCCGGTGACACCACCACCGAGCCTTCCGCCGGATTTGCGTCGCCCAGATCGACCGCCTCGCCGTCGCCGTCGAGGATGCGGACCGATTCGGCGTTCTCCGTGCGCCAGGAAAGCGTCGCCGTTTCACCCCGGACGATCTTCGTCGGTTCGGCCGCGAAGGAGAGGATCCGCGGGGGCGCCTCCTCCTCTCCTACCTCCACGACGACCTCCCGGGTGTCGTCTCCGCCCTCGCCCTTGGCGACGAGGCGGAAGGTGGTCCTCTCCTGGACCTCCCGCTGCAGCGAGCCCTCCTCGACGGGCTCGGCCTGGCCGATCGCCTCGCCGTTGGCCTCGAGGATGGCCGAGGTCGCGTGGCGGGTCTTCCACGAGATCGTCACCGTCCCGCCTCCCGGCGGAAGCGTCGTCGGCTCCACCTCGAAGGCGAGGATCTCTGCCTTTGCCTTTTCCTTGGGCGACGGTTTGTCAGGGGGATCGTCTCCGCCGCAGGCTGCGACCAGGAGCAGCGGAATGGCCAAAGCTACCAGGCGAAACCGAGCCATACTGAAAACCTCCCACAGAGACGCCGAAACATCGAGGACCGCCGCCCCCGACAGGTGCAAGCCTACCCTACCCGGCGGCAAAGCGGGAGCGCCTTCGTTTAACTCGCGAGCGAATCAGGGAGGGTCGGCCCGGTCGGCAAAAAAAGAGGGAATCCGGCGGACCGGATTCCCTCGATCTGGTGCCCAGGGCGAGAGTCGAACTCGCACGCCTTTCGGCGCCACCCCCTCAAGATGGTGTGTCTACCAATTCCACCACCTGGGCCTATGGGTCGTCGGCGTCGCCGACGAAGCGAGGCGCTGATTAGCAGCCTCGCGCGCGACTTTCAAGCGCTTTTTCACTCCTTTTCACCAGCCGGGGCGTTTCCTTCCGACTCCGCGGGAGCCGCATCGGCGGGGGCCTCGCTCTCCGAGCCCGCGGCCGAACCCTCCTCGGCGGGAGCCTCGATCCCTTCGGCCGGCGCAGCCTCGGCCGGAGCCTCGATCGTCTCCGCCGGAGGCGCCGAGACGCCCTCGAGAACCGAGCGGCCGGGGATCGAGGACATGTACGAAAGCGTCAGCGAGGTCAGAAAGAAGATCGCCGCGGCGCCGGTGGTGAGCTTGCCCAGGAAGGTCTGGGCGCCGCGTCCGCCGAAAACCGTCTGGCTACCGGCCCCGCCGAACGCCGCTCCCACGCCGGCCCCTCTCCCCGCCTGCAGGAGGATGACCAGGACGAGGAAGACGGCGACGAGAACGTGAAGGATCTGAATCGCGAGTTCCATAAAGCGTTTCGATCGGCCAGGTCGGCGGCCGCGTCCTGGCACGTCGGGGTTCGATACCGCAACCAGCGCGAATGCGCCAGAATTTCCTGTCGCCCTTCGGCCTCAGGCGGCCGCCCGCACGATGGCCGAAAAGGAGCTCGCCTCGAGCGATGCACCGCCCACCAGGGCGCCATCCACGTCGGAAAGGGCCAGGAGCGCGGGCGCGTTGTCGGGCTTGACGCTCCCACCATACAGGATCGGGATGGCCTCGGTCACGTCTCCGCCGAGCTCACGCAGGATCGCTCGCACGGCCGCGTGGACCTCCTGCGCCTGCTCGGGCGTGGCGGTCCGGCCCGTGCCGATGGCCCAGACCGGTTCGTAGGCGATGCAGACGCGAGCGAGCTCGGCCGACGAAAGACCGGCGAGGCCTCCGCGCACCTGGCGGCCCACCACGTCCAGGGTACGGCCCGCGTCGCGCTCGTCGAGCGTCTCACCCACGCAGAGCACGGGGCTCAGGCCGGCGGCGAGGGCGGCGCGCACCTTCCGGTTGGCCGACTCGTCGGTCTCGCCGAAGTACTGCCGCCGCTCCGAGTGGCCGACCAGGACCACGGTCGCGCCCGCGTCCCGCAGCATGGGCGCGGAGACTTCGCCCGTGAAGGCGCCTTTCTCCTCCCAGTGAAGGTCCTGGCCACCCACCTCGATCCGGCTTCCGCGCAGGACCTCCGCCACCGCCGCCACCGAGGTGAAGGGCGGGATCACCGCGATGCGCACGCCCTCGACATTCTCGACTTCGGCGCGGATGGCCCGCGCCAGCTCGCGCCCCTCCGCGAGGGTGGTGTGCATCTTCCAGTTGCCGGCGACGAATTTCTTGCGCTGGCTCACGGCTCCTCCAGGGCGACGACGCCCGGAAGTCGGACGCCTTCCAGAAGCTCCAGGGAGGCGCCGCCTCCGGTGGAGACGTGGTCGATTCGGTCGACGACTCCCGCCGCGTGGACGGCCGCTGCGCTGTCTCCGCCCCCGACCACCGTGACGGCCTCGCTGTCCGCCATCGCGCGGGCCACGGCGAAGGTCCCCTTGGAGAAGGGCTCGAGCTCGAACATCCCCATCGGGCCGTTCCAGAGGACGGTCTTGGCGGTGCGGATCCGATCGGAGAAGAGAGCGATGGTGCGCGGGCCGATGTCCAGCCCCATCAGGCCCTCGGGGATCGCGCGCTCCGGGACTTCCACGATCTTCGCGTCCGCGGCCGGGCGGTCGGCGCAGACGTGGTCGACCGGGAGGAGGATGGGGATCTTCTTTCGCTCGGCGGTGTCGAGGATGCGCGCCGCCAGATCGATCTTGTCCTCCTCCACCCGGCTGGCGCCGGTCGGGATCCCCTGGGCGGCCTGGAAGGTATAGGCCATGGCGCCGCCGACGAGCAGCGCGTCCACCCGCGGCAAGAGGTTCTCGATGACCTTGATCTTGTCCGAGACCTTGGCGCCGCCGAGGATGGCCAGGAAGGGTTTTTGCGGGTTCTCGATCACCTGGCCGAGGTAATCGAGTTCCTTCTTCATCAAGAACCCCGCCGCGCGCTCGGGGACGTAGCGCGCCATGCCCGCGGTGGAGGCGTGGGCGCGGTGGGCGGCGCCGAAGGCGTCGTTGACCCAGACGTCCGCGATCTTCGCCAGCTCGCGGGCGAAGTCCTCGTCGTTGGCCTCTTCACCGGGATGGAAGCGGAGGTTCTCGAGGAGGAGGACCTGGCCGCCCTTGAGGTCGTGGACGACCTTGGCCACGCCCTCCCCCACGCAGTCGTCGGCGACGATGACCTCGGTGTCGGAAAGCAGCTCGCGCAGCCGCTCGCCGACCGGGAGCATGGAGTACTTCGGGACGACTCGCCCCTTGGGACGCCCCAGGTGCGAAGCCAGGATGACCCGGGCTCCGCGGTCGAGCGCGTGCCGAATGGTCGGCAGGGCGGCGCGGATCCGCGTGTCGTCGGTGATCCGACCGTCCTCGAGCGGAACGTTGAAATCCACCCGGATGAAGACTCGCTTTCCCGACAGGTCCAACTCGTCCAGGGTGCGAATCGCCATTTGCACTCCCTCCCGGGCGCTCAGCCGCGCGTGGCGATCATCCGGGCCACGTCGACCATGCGGTTGGAGAAGCCCCACTCGTTGTCGTACCAGGCGAGGACCTTGACCATGTCGTCGATGACGATGGTCGAAAGCGCGTCCACCGCCGACGACCACGGCGTGTGGTTGTAGTCGATGGAGACGAGGGGCTCCTCCGAGTAGTGGAGGATGCCGGAAAGCGGGCCCTCCGCGGCGCGCTTGAAGGCGGCGTTGATCTCCTCGGCGCTGGCCTTGCGGCCGAGCACGGCGGTGAAGTCCACGAGCGAGACGTTCGGCGTGGGGACGCGGACCGCCATCCCGGTGAGCTTGCCCTTGACCTGCGGGATGACCTCGCCGACCGCCTTGGCCGCGCCGGTGGTGGTCGGGATCATCGACATCGCCGCCGCCCGCGCACGGCGCAGGTCCTTGTGCGGCAGGTCGAGGATCCGCTGGTCGTTGGTGTAGGAGTGCACGGTCGTCATCAGACCGCGCTCGATGCCGAACTCCTCGAGGAGAACCTTCACGACCGGGGCCAAGCAGTTGGTGGTGCAGGAGGCGTTGGAGAGGATGTGGTGCTTGGCGGGGTCGTAGTCGCCGTGGTTGATGCCATAGCAGATGGTGATGTCCGGCTGCTTCGCGGGCGCCGAGATCAGGACCTTCCGCGCCCCCGCCGTCATGTGCTTGGACGCCGAGTCCCGGTCGGTGAAGCGCCCGGTGCACTCCAGCACCGTCTCCACGCCCATCTCCTTCCACGGCAGCTTGTCCGGCTCGCGGATGGCGGTGATCCGGATCTCCTTGCCATCGATGACGATGGCGTCCTCCTTCACCCGGACGTCTGCCTCGAACTTGCCGTGGACCGAGTCGTACTTGAGGAGGTGGGCCAGCGTGGCCGGCGAGTCGAGGTCGTTGATGGCGACGATCTCGACCTCCTCCACCTTGCGCTCGAGAACGGCGCGAAGGACGCTCCTTCCGATCCGACCGAAACCGTTGATGGCAAACTTCATCGCTCCCCTACCTTTCCTTGTCGAACTCGCCTTTCGGCAGCGCTCCCGCGGAGCACTCGGGGGCGCGTATAGGTTCCAGGATCTCCGGGGTCAAGCACGTCCTTCCCCCGCGCCCTTGGGGTGCGAAAGAGCTTTCGCGCCCCGGGGCTCGGATGGCCCCGAGGTGCGAAAGTCTTCACGCACCCCGCCCGTTCCGCGCCCGGAGATCCCCGTCTGAAACGGTAGTTCCTGCGTGGGGCCCGGGCGAACGACGAGTGGAACGTTCCTTGCTAACCCGGCGGGCGAGCAGCAGAGCGCGCCCTCGGCGGCGCGCTGGCCGCACGAAGGCACGAGGTTCGTGCAGCAAAAGGAGTTGGGCCATGGAAACGCGAACCCTGGACCCCGAGGGGATCAAGATTCTCGCTCGTTCGTTCTACCGGGAGCTTCGCGAGGGCGGCTGCACGCCGAAGCAGATCCTTCTGGCGTCGAACGAGCTTCTCGACCTGCTCGCCAAGGACCTGCAGGAGAAGTCGCGGGAGCGGGCCGCGAACTGATAACGCCTCGCTTCGGTTCCCGGGGGCCGCGGCGAAGGCCGCGGCCCCCGTTCGTTTCCCGGCAAAGCGCAGCGACGCCTGGGCAAGCGCCGATCCAGGGGGTATGCTACCCTCGTACCTCCGAGGCGACCGGCCGATGCGCTACCAGATCCGGACGGAAGACGGGACGGAGTTCGAGATCCCCGACGGCGCACATCTGTTGATGCTATTGCGCCAGCGCTTTCTCGACGCCGACGATCAGATCCGCCGAGTCGGCCAGTCGAACTGGAGACGGCTGGGCGACATCCCCGAGTACCAGGAGATCCTGCGCGAAGCGCGCTCCAGCCGATTCGGGCTGAAGAGCGTCCTCGTCGTCGCCTTCCTGCTCGCTTGCATCGCGATGATCCTGGTGATCCTCTACCGCCTCGGCACGGTTTCCCCCGCCCTCTGATCGGTCCCCCTTTGCGATTGTCCCCCGCGCTCGCCTTCTGGTAGGTTTCGCGCTCGATTCGACGTTTCCGTGCCACGGAGGAGCGATGGACAGGCTTTGGGTCAAGGACCTCCAGATCGGGCAGCCGGCCACCGGCCTCTTCCTCGTGGTCCGTAAGCAGGCGAGCGTGAGCCGCGCGGACAAACCCTTCCTCCGCGTCCTGCTCCAGGACCGGACGGGCCAGGTGGACGCCCGCATCTGGGAGCGGGTGGAGGAGCTCTCGCCCCTCTTCGAAGAGGGCGACCGGGTGCGCGTGGAGGGTCAGGTCGCTTCCTTCCGCGGCAAGCCCCAGCTCACCATCGAGAAGATCGAGAAGTTCGAGGGCGAGGCGGATCCCGCCGACTTCGACTACACGCCGCCCTCGCCTCCTCCGGCGCGCGGCAGCGGCGACGCGCAGGTGGCGCAGCTCCGGGAGGAGCTGGCACGGGTGGAGGATCCCCACGTCCGCGCCCTGCTGCTCTCCTTCATCGACGACCCCGAGATCGCCGCCAAGCTGGCGCGCGCCCCGGCCGCCAAGGAGATCCACCACGCCTACTCCGGCGGTCTGGTGGAGCACATCCTCTCCTGCGTGCGACTGGCCCACCGCCTGGCCGATCACTATCCGATGGCGGACCGGGATCTCCTGGTGGCCGGCGCCTTCCTCCACGACCTGGGCAAGATCCAGGAGCTGGCCTGGGAGAACGGCAACATCACCTATACCGACGAAGGCCGGCTCGTCGGCCATCTGGTGATCACCGCGCAGTGGATCGCCGAGCGCGCGCGGGTCATCCAGGGCTTCCCCAAGGACCTGGAAAACCACCTGATCCACCTGGTCCTGGCCCACCACGGCCGGCTGGAGTACGGCTCGCCCAAGGTTCCCCACACCATCGAGGCTTTCCTGGTCCACGCCCTCGACGAGATCGACAGCCGCATGAACCAGATGCTCAGCCAGATGGCCCGCTCGCCGGGGGAGAAATGGGCGGAGCCGCAGAAGCACTGGGAGCGACTGCTCTGGAAGGCGCCCGCGCCCACCGAGGGAGGGAAGTTGCGGGGCGCGCCGGCCAAGTCGCGCCGGAAGCGGAAGCGGCGCGAGGCGGCTCAGCCGACGCCGGCCGCCCAGCCGTCCCGGGCCGCGCAGCCCCAGGCCGCTTCCGCCCCGGCTCCTTCGCCCGCGACGCCAGCAGCGCCGCAGCGCGAGGAGGCGCGAAAGGCGGCGCCCCGGGCCACCCTCACCTTCAAGCCCTTCTCCGAGCTGACGGGGCAGAAGGCGGCGGAGACGGAAGCCGCCTCCAGGGCACAGGAGAGCGCCGTGGTGCCCGAGGCCACCTCGGCTTTGGCCCCGGAGCCCGCCGCGCCGGCCGGGAGCGATGCGGCTCCCGGGACGACGCCGGCCGGGGGGTCGATGCCCACGCCCGAGACGGCCGCGCCCGCCGTCGCGGTCGAGGAGCCGGCGCCGTCGGCGAGCGAGGAAGGTGCCCGGCCCGACGGCATTTCCGAGCCGACCTCGTCCGAGGCCGAAGCGTCCGCCGACGCCCCACGGGACGACCAGGCGTCGAACGGCTAAGCAGCTCCCGGGAATCCGAAGAAGGCGCGGGCGTTCTCCGCGGTCGCCCGCGCCACCTCTTCCAGCGGCAGCCCCTTCACCTCGGCGATACGCTCCGCGACGTGCCGGACGAAGGCCGGCTCGTTGCGCTTTCCGCGATGCGGCACGGGGGTGAGGTAGGGGCAATCCGTCTCGATGAGGAGGCGGTCGAGCGGAACGAGGCGCACGGCCTGACGCAGCTCGTCGGCCTTGGCGAAGGTGACCACGCCCGCGATCGACACGTAGAGGCCCAGGTCGAGATAGCGGCGCACCTGCTCCGCGGTGGAAGTGAAGCAGTGGATCAGCGCCTTCTCGGGCCGGTTCTCCCGAAGGATGGCCACGGTATCGTCTTCCGCCTCGCGGGTGTGGATCACCACGGGCTTGCCGAGGCGGCGAGCGAGATCGAGCTGGTGGGCGAACCAGCGCCGCTGCTCGTCGCGCGGCGAGTGGTCGTAGTGGTAGTCGAGGCCGGTCTCCCCCACCGCCAGGACCTCCGGCCGCGCGCAGATCTCCTCCAGCGCCGCCCAGTCCTCGGGGGGAACGCGGGCGCAGTCGTGGGGGTGGACGCCCATGGTGGCCACGATCCGATCCGGATGGCGCGCGGCCAGCTCCAGCGCGCCGCCGAAATCGCCGGGTTCGCGCCACTGGCCGATGGCCACGATCGTGGAGACGCCGGCCTTCCAGGCGCGCTCGAGCATCTCCTCCCGGTCGGCGTTGAAGGCCTTCGAATCGGGATGGGCGTGGGAGTCGACGAAGTGCACCTCGGTCACGACACGATCTCCTCGCCGGTGAGGGGAAGATAGGTGCGAAGCTCCTCGACCGGCTTGCCGAAGAGGGAAAGGCAGACCGAGACCACCCTTCGCACGCGCTCCTCCCCCGCCTTCGTCGCGGCGGACTGGAGGGCCTCGTGGGCGGCTTCGCTTCCGAGGAGGAGCAGGCCCTCGGCGGCGTCGCACCGCACGTCGGGATCCTCGGATTCGTCACCGAGCGCCTCGGCGCAGAGCTGCAGGGCCTCCCGGGCGCCATAGGCGCCCAGGCCGCGCAGGGCCGCGCCGCGAAACGGATCCCTTCGGTCGCGGGCAACGGCCAGAAGGACCGCCTCGCCCTCGGGGATGCGGAGTTCCCCCATCCACTCGATGGCGATGGGCCGATCCAGCCTTCCCTTCCGCGCCCGCGCGACCACGTAATCCGCGGCCTCGCCATCCCCCAGGGCGGCGAGAACCGCCGCCGCGGCCAGGCGGTCGAAGCGGTTGGTGAAAAGCCCGCCGTAGATCCCGCGAACGGCCTTCTCGATGGCCTCCCTTTGCTGCGGCGCGCGCCCGGCGACGTCCCGCAGGGCGATGAGCGCGTCGAAGCGCGTCCGCCGCGACGCGAGCCCGTCGAGCAGCACCGGCACGCTCTCCGCATCGCCGGCCACGGCCAGGGCCACGGCCGCCGCCACCCGCACGAGGCGATCGGGATCCCGGAGCTTCTCCAAGAAGGCATCGCGGATCGCGTCGATGCCGAGGGGGGTGAGGGCGTGCACCGCCTGCAGCCGCACGCCGGGCGAAGGATCGTCGAGGAGGCGAAGCACGCGGGGAAGGTGCTCGAGCTTCTCGTCGCAGAGCACCACGCCGACGATCCCCCATCCCCGCACGGCGGGGTGGTCGTCGGCCAGCAGGGTGACGAAGCGCAGGAGGTAGCGCTCGCGCAGCGCCGCATCCTCGCGGCAGAGTTCCACCAGCTCCCGGGCGGCCGCCTCGCGGTCGGCGGGGCGGCGCTCCGGATCCTCCAGGACCTCGACCAGCCTCTGGTGCGGGCTCTTCACGCGCCGGCTCCGCCTCCCTTCGGCGGGGCGAAATCCCCCTTCTGCTCCACCCGCTCCACCGCCGCCGGCTCGGGTTGCGAGGGCCATACCTTCTCCAGCGCCTCGTCCGAGACCGGCGTGGCGATGTGGGAAACGGGACCGATCGCGGTCCCGGGCGGAAGCGGGAAGCCCGCGCCCGCGGCGATCTTCGCGGGATCGAAGGCCGGTCCGCCGAGCATCTGCTCGAGCCTCTCACCGGCCCGAGGGAGGATGGGAGAGATCCACGTGCCGATCACCCAGGCGACGTTGGCGCAGAGCGAGAGGTCGCGGTGCGCGCCCTCCGCGTCGCCCGCCTTCCGCTTGGACCAGGGTGCGCGATCCTGCAGGTAGCGGTTGGCCTCGAAGCCGATCTGCACCAGCTTCTGGACGGCGTCGCGTAGCTCGATGGCCTCGAAGGCCTGGCGGATCTCCGAGGAGAGCTCGATCACCTTCGCCCAGAACTCGCGGGAAGGGGCATCGTCGGCAGGCTCGACGATCCGGCCGCCGAAATCCTTCTCCAGCGGGCGAAGTGCGCGGGAGACGAAGTTGCCGAGCGTCTTGACCAGCTCCGCGTTGACCCGGTTCTTGAGCTCCTCGCGGGTCAGCGGCAGGTCGTTGGGCGCGGCCGAGAGGTTGGCGGCGTAGTACCAGCGCAGGCTCTCGGGATCCAGACCGGCGTCGAGGTACTCGCGCGCCGTCACCAGGCGCCCGCGGCTCTTGGAGAGCTTCTCCCCTCCCAGGGTGAGCATGCCGTGCACCTGGATCCGGTCGGGGAGCTTGAGCCCCGCGGCGTGCAGAACCGCGGGCCAGAAGAGCGCGTGGAAGTAGACGATGTCCTTGCCGATGAAGTGGACGATGCGGCTCGGAGCACTCTGCCCCCAGTAGTCGGCGAGCGCGCGCTCGCGGCCGACGAGCTTCTCGGTGGAGGCGATGTAGCCGATGGGCGCGTCGAGCCAGACGTAGAAGTACTTGCCCTCGTGCCCCGGGATGGGAAAGCCGAAGTAGGGCCCGTCGCGCGAGATGCACCAGTCGAGCAGACCCGCCTCGAGCCAGGCCTTCACCGAGTTGCGCACCGCCGGATCGAGCCGTCCCTCCGTCTCGAGGAATTTCGCCAGCAGGTCGCGAAAGTCGTTGAGCTTGAAGAAGAGGTGGTGCGAGGTGCGGCGTACCGGCGGGTTGCGGCAGATGGGGGCGGACACGCTGTCGAGCCCGGGGGGGGCGAGGGACTTTGTGGAAAACCCCCAGCGGCCGCCGGTCGTGGTGGCCGGCCCCCCATTGGGGACGGGGCCCTTTGCCAAAGCGACG
>QGUN01000109.1 GCA_003242475.1 Pseudomonadota bacterium | reverse complement strand
GGGGGTGGTGGTGGTTAATAGGAGACGGTGGAGGTCCTCGTCGAGGGTGTCTTGAAGCAGGGCGTTGAGGGTCTTGCCCAGGAGGAAAGCGGCGGAGGGGTAGGCGCGCTCGGAAGGACTCGCGGTTTGCGGCTCGGGCGAGGGAGGGCGCGAGCCCAATCCGCCCGGGCCGATGGGGTCGGAGACGGGGCGCTTTCGCAGGGAGACGACGATGACGCGGTGGGCGCCCAGCCGCAAGGCGGGGCTCAGGGGGACGTTCTGGCGCAGGCCTCCGTCGACGTAGAGCTCGCCGCGGATGCGTACGGCGGGAAAGAGCAGGGGGATGGCGGCGGAGGCGAGGGCGTGGGAGGGGCGCAGGCGCGTCGGCACCGCGCGGTAGTGCAGGTCCTGGACGCGGATGGGGGTGTCGTCGCGCTTCTGGACGAAGACGGTGGCCTGGCCGCTGGCGACGCGGGTGGCGGAGACGGAAACGGCGCGAACAAGGCCGGCGCGGATGTTTCGGCCGATGCGGGGCCAGCGCACCACCTTGCAGACCATCTCCCGCAGGCCGCGCGGGTCGACGAGGCCGCCGACGGAGGCGTCGGGCGCCGTGACCGGGGGCGTGCGGCGGGTGAGCTCCCGCACGATGCGCACGACGTCGTTCATTCCGAAGCGCAGGACGCTCCGGACCTCGAGCTCCTTCCAACGCTCGCAGATGGCACGCCCCTGGGAGGCGGGATCGTCGGCGCTCGCGGCGAGAAAGCAGGCGTTGATCGCGCCGACCGAGGTGCCCGCGAGAATGTCGAGTGTGAGGGGGCGCCCGAGCTCGGGCTCGAGTTCGTCGCGAAGATAGGAGATGACGCCGGCCTCGTAGGCTCCCCGGGCGGCGCCGCCGCTCATCACCATCGCGGTTCGAAGTCTCAGTCGTCTCACCGCAAGAACCAGTAGCTCGTGGCGAGCAGGGTCTTTTGAATCTGGCTCACAGTGGCCTTCTTCTGGATCTCCAGCAAGGCCCGATCCTTGTCGGCGTAGCGCCGTTGCTCCTCCAGGCGGAGCTGGTCGAGGCGACGGCGGTACTCGCGCTCGCGGGAATCGCGCTCGCGTCGCAGACGCTGGGCCTCGACGGGGTCGGTGCAGGCGGCGAGGGCCTTGCGCGCGGCCTCCCAGGCCAGGCGCGCTTCCTCCACGCGGTTGCGGGAGCGCTGCAGGACCTCCTCGGTGAAGCGGTCCCAGCGGTCGCGGGCGCGGTCGGCGGCGGACTGGCGCCGCGCCTCCACTTCCTCCTTCATCCGCGCCATCACGCGCGCGAGGGCATTTTCCTGGGCGGTGCTGACGCTGACAGTGGTTCCACCCGCGGGGCGGAGGTCGGTCTCCTCCGCCGGGACCTCCACGAAGAGCGCCGCGGTATCGGGGTCCAGGGAGCGGTAGATGCTGCCCTCTCGGACGAGAACCACGTGCGCGATCCGCTCCTCGGGTTCGACGTCGCCGGCGACCAGCTTGTAGGCGAACCACCACCCCTCCTTCCCAAAGAGGGGTGCGAGGTCTGCTGGGGCACGGCTGGCGTCGAGGGAGAGGAAAACCGTGCCCTCCATGAAGGTGTTGCGCACCACGCGCGCGGCGGCCCGGACCAGGGGCGAGCCCGGGCCGAGCTTGGCCAGGCCGGCCTCGCGGGCCTCGCGCGCGCTGCGCAGCGAGTACAGTCCGGTGGCGAGCTCGCCGCCGGCGGCCTCGAGCAGCGCCGGAGGGATGCGGCGCACGTCCACCACGTCGCCGCGGCGGTCGGCGTCTTCGCCGAGGACGGAGAGGGCGAGGGCGGAGGCCTTCTCGTCGCCCTTGCGCAGCGCCTCGCGTGCCTCGTCGATGCGCATGCGCAGGCGCGCGCGCACTTGCTCGTCGAATCGATCGAGAAGCGCGGATCGCGCCTCCTCCATGCGGCTGTGGATCTTGGCCTCCATCTCCGCGCGGAGGCGGGCGAAGGCCTCGTCGACTTCCTTCTCGGAGCGGCAGCTCTGGTAGATCTCGAGGACCCGCCGCTCGAAATCCACGCCGCTGTCGAGCGCGCCGAGTACCTCGTCGGAGGCGCCGAAGACGCCGTCGAAGAGCGAGAGCTTCTGCTCGAGAAGCTCGTACAGGCGCGCCTCGGCGGCGTTGGAGCGGTTGACCATGTTGATGACCAGCACGTCGCGCGTCTGGCCGTAGCGGTGACACCGTCCGATGCGCTGCTCGATGCGCTGCGGATTCCAGGGCAGGTCGTAGTTGATGAGCAGGTTGCAGAACTGAAGGTTCAGGCCCTCGGCGCCGGCCTCGGTGGAGATGAGGATCTGCGTCTCGTTGCGAAACTCCTCCACCAGGCGCTTGCGCTCCTCGGGACCGGCGCCGTCGCCGCAGAGGATCGAGATCTTGTTGGCGTAGCCGGCTTCCTCGAGAAGCTCCTTGAGGTAGGCCTGGGTGCGGCGACTCTCGGTGAAGATCACCGCCTTCTGGGGCCAGCCTTGCTGCGCGGCCACGTCGAAGGCGCGCCGCAGCGCTCGCACCAGCGCGTCGCCCTTGGCGTTGCGTCGGATGGAGCGGGCGAGGGCGGCCATCTCGCGCAGCTCGGCGAGCTCCGCCTCGCATTCCTCCATCGTCATCGGCTTGCGGTCGCCGATCTGGCGATCGTCGAGGAGCTCCTCCGCCTCTTCCTCGTAGATGCGACGGATCTCCTCCTCGATTCCGTCCTGGTCGTCCTCCATCTCGAGGAGCATGGCCAGGTGCTCGGCCTGGGCCCGCGCCACCTCCTTGGCGCGGCGGATCCGAGCCTCCAGACCGTCGGCGAGCCGCTCGAGCGTGGCGGCGATGGCGAAGGTCGAGCTGCCGAGGATCTTGCGATAGCAGAGCGTCAGCAGCGTCCGCCGCTCGGGCGGGATGGCGGCCACGCGCTCGCGGCAAAGGTACTCGCTGACGCGATCGTAGAGCTCCTGCTCCTCCAGGGAGGGGCGAAAGTCCTCCACGATGGAGCGGCGGTTGGTGTACTTGACGTACTCGCGGACCTGCCGGCGAAGCGTGCGGTGGATCACCTGGCCGAGCCGCTCCTTGAGGTCCTCCATGAGCTGCGCCCGCTCGGCGAGGCGCTGCGAGGCCTCGGGATGGTCCTCCGGGGGCGGCGGCTGCAGCAGCGGGCCGTAGAGGGCGCGGAAGGAGTCCTCCGTACCGAGGATGGTCTCGTCGAGCAGGCTCACCAGTCCGTAAAGCTCCATCAGGCTGTTCTGGAGCGGGGTGGCGGTGAGGAGGAGCTTGGGAACGCCGGCCAAAGCCTGGCGCAGCGCGCGCCCGGTCTTGTGGGTGGGGCGGTAGGCGTTTCGCAGCCGGTGCGCCT
>QGUN01000067.1 GCA_003242475.1 Pseudomonadota bacterium | reverse complement strand
AGCTGCACTGGCAAGGCGATCGGCTCTGGGTTGCCGGTGACTTCCTCATGGGCGAGTACGGACCGCAACACCTCGCCTTCTGGGAAGAAGGCGAGTGGAACGAGGCGCCGGGCGGAGCTCCCGACGCGGCGGTCCTCGAACTCGTCGAGGAGGAAGACGGCTCCCTCGTGGTGGCCGGAGCCTTCTCGGCCATCGGCGGCATCGCGGCCCACAAGCTGGCGGTCTGGGATGGCGAGGACTGGACCGCGCACGACGTCCCCTTCCTCGGCTGGGTCTACGCAGTGGCGCGCGACGCCGACGGCAACTGGGTCGTCGGCGGAAGCCTGGTCGAAGACGTGGAGCAGCCCACGCACGGCGGCGTCGTGCGCCAGGTCGAGGCGGGGCGCTGGGAGCTGATGGGCGGCGGCTTCAACAACGGCTGGTACCCCGGGGTCGTCACGACCATGGCCATGCACGACGGGACCCTCTACGCCGCGGGCTGCTTGCGTCGCGACGCCGCGGGGGAGGAGATCCCCTCCATCGTGCGCTGGGATGGCGAGCGCTGGGTCGCCGCCGCGGACCTCCGCCAGCCCATCCGCCCCTGGTACGACTCTTTCCTCTGCGGAGACGAGGTGCCCTGGACCATCGTCGAAACGGTGAACCAGCGTCTGCTCTCTTTGGACGGCCGGCTCTACCTCGCGGGCGCGTTCGGAGGCGTGGACGACCTGCCGACGGTCGGCATCGCCGTGCTCGAGGAGGGCGAGTGGAAGGCCTTGGGACCGGGCGCGGGGGAGGCGGTGATGGGCTGGTTCACCCAGATGGAAGCCGGCGGTCCCGATTGCACCCTCTACGCCATGGGGACCGTCACCCACCTCGGTGCGCAGCCCTTCGAGGCGGCGATGGCCCGCTGGAAGGACGGCTGGGAGCCTTTCGGCCCTCCGGTGCCGGAAGGCGTCGACTGCACGGCCTTCGCCGTCTCGAGGGAGGAAGGGGTCCTGGTGGGTTGCAACGCCCTTCCCGAGGACGACTTCGGTGAGCCGGGCACCGCTCGAATTTACGAGCTGACCGCGGATCGGTGGACGCTCGTCGGAGAGCTGGTCCCGGGCGTCGTGTACGACATGGAGTTCGACGCGGCCGGCACGCTCTGGGTCGCCGGCGGCTTCTTCGGAAAGGGATTCCTCGCTCGGTGGGACGGCCGTCGGCTCGAAATGGTCGAATCGGGCTTCGACGGCCCGCCCACGCACCTGGCGGTCGAGCCGGGCGCCCTCGAACCCGACGTGGTCGTGGCGGGCTTCTTCACCGCCATCGGCGACCAGGCGGTGGAGCGGATCGCCCGCTTCGACGGCACGCGCTGGCATGCGCTGGGCGAAAACGTGGACATGGCGACCGCGCTCGCGTGGGGCCGAGCCGGCCTCTTCCTGGCCACGGCGAGCGGAGGGGTCGGTCCCCTGGCGAAGGATGGGGACGACCTTTTCCCGCTGGCCGACGCGCTGCCCCGGACGTTCGTCCTCGCCCGCTGGACGGGCGAGGACTGGGAGGAGCTCGCCACCCCGGAAAACGGCTTCCCGGTACCTGAGGAGATGGCGCCGCCGGGCATCCTGAAGCTGGTCCCCACCCGCGACGGGCTCGTCGCCGTCGGAGACGTGCGGTCCGAAGGGCGGTCGGTCAACGCCGTCTACTGGGATGGCCTGCGCTTCACGCCCATCGGCGGCGGCGTGGGGGCGCTCAGCGTGGATACCGCGGCCGTGACGGGTGCCGGAATCTTCTTCGGCGGCCTGATCGCCACCGTCGACGTCGCGGGAGAGGTGCGGCCCAGCGTGGGCGTCGCCCTCTTCGAGTGGCGATAGAAGCGCCCGGCCGGTTTGCCGGCGCGCCGGTTCGGAGGCCACGCCCGATCGTGGCCTCCGCCGCCGCGGCACCCGACGGATCTACCTACCTGGCGATGGCGGCGTCCGCGGGTCGCGCACGCGCGGAGCCGCCATCCACCCCGGCCATCACGGCCCTGCCGAGGAAGGCAGGCGCCGCGCCGCCTCCCCTCACTCGTCGGCGAGGGAGCAGGCGGGCTCCACGGTCTCGTCGGGGCAGGCGTTCTCCACGCCGCGGATGGAGATCGAGACGGTTCCGGCGTCGGCGAGACGCTGGCAGAGCGGCGGCGAGAAGGTGATGATGCGAGCGTCACGGCGGCCGTCACGCTCGACGAAGAACCAGTCGGCTTCTCCGTCGAGGGCCGGGTTGCAGGTGGTCTCGACGCGCTCGCCGTCGATGCGCAGGGCGATCTTCACCAGGCGACCGTCGCAGACGGGGCCGTCGAGCTCGTAGACGCAGGGCGCGGCGATCTGCTCGATGATGGCGGAAAGCGCCGCCTCCAGCTCCGCCTCGTCGGCGGCGGAGTAGAACTTCTGGTGGTGACCCTCACGGGGGACACCGCCCGCCTCGGCCAGCCGATCGAGGGTGCGGGTGGCGAGGGTATCGGTGCCGGCGAAGTCCTCGCCCAGGCCGATGACGAAGGTCCGAACCCCCGCCTCCCGCAGCCGCTCCACCTCGGCGATGGCGGCGGCGTCGTCCAGGCACTGCCGCGGGTCGAGCACCTCCCCCGTCTCGCCGTAGGGGATCAGGCCGCTGCCGTCGGCGGCCGCGCAGCCCGCCTCGCTCGGACAGACGCAGGTGGTCTCGTGGTCCGCGTTGCAGTTCATCAGGCCGTCGGTGACGAGGACCACGTAGTTCTCGCGGTCGTCGTAGCGCAGCTTCCCCTCCTCGTCGACCAGCCGCGCATAGGCCTCCCGCAGGGCCGCAGCGGTAGGCGTACCGCCCTCCGGCTCCTCGATCAGCGGTCCGTGATAGGCGGCGACCACGTCGGGCGCGGAATCGGCTGCCGGGTCGACGAGTGCCTCGGGCACGCCGCAGACCCCACCCACGCCGTAGACGATCAGCCCGAACCACACCTCCTCGGCGTGCTCGGTGACCGTCTTCTCGATCACGTCCCGCGCCACCACCATGCGCGAGCGTCGGTCCTCCACCTCCTCGCCGGTCGGAAGCTGGCAGCGATGGCCCGAGCCCGGCGTCGGATTCGACGCGAAGCAGTACCGCATCGAGGCGGAGCGGTCCTGGATGATGAGGAGCGTGGGAGGCTGCCCACGCACGTAGGTCCCCTCGGTCTCCACCGCCACGATGGTCTGCGGATCGACCTCCTCCATGTTGTAAGCCTGGCACGCGGCCACGCCGGCGGAAACGAGGAGGAAGCCCAGAGCCAACAACGTCCGAACGCGCATGGAACCACCAGAATTTGGATCTCGGGGGCCGATACTACGACGCGGCCGGCTCGGCAGGCAATTTCCCGTGCGCGAGGTAGTGGCGCACCAGCCCCCGAGCCCGGTCCAGGGCCTCCGGCAGACCCAGTCCTCGTGCCAGCCCCGCCGCCAGGGCGGAGGCCAGCCGACATCCCGTACCTCGCCGGCCGGGAAGCCGGTCGCCCTCGAAGCGAACCACCCCCTCCGTCCGGCAGAGCAGATCCACTGCCGCCCCGGCGAGGTGGCCACCCGTCACCACCACGGCCCCCGCCCCCGCGGCGAGGAGCTCGGTGCCGCACGCGCGCATCCCTTCCTCCTCCTCCGGCAGGGGCAGGCCGGCGAGGGCAGCGGCCTCGGCGAGGTTGGGGGTGAGCACGGCGTTGGGGCGAAAAAGGCCTCGGTACTCCGCTGCATCGCCGTCGAAGAGCGGCGGCCCGGCCGAGGCCCGCAGCACCGGGTCCACCACCCACGGCACCTGGGAAAAAGGAGGCTCGCGCAGCAACCGGGCGAGCATCCGGGCGTTCTCCACCGATCCCAGCATGCCCAGCTTCACCGCGTCGATGCCCTCCTCTTCCGCGAGGAAGCGGATCTGGCGCTCGAGGACCTCGGCGGGGATGGGAAAATGGCCGTGAACCGTCCGCGAGGTCTGCAGCGTGGTGGAGGCCGCGCAGAGGAGGGGCCGCGCTCCGGCCGCGCGCAGCGCCTCGGCGTCCGCGAAGAGCCCCGCCAGCCCCGCCGGGTCGAGGCCCGCGACGACCAGCACTTTCGGCGCCCTCACGGCGCCTCCCGTACGCGCGCCGCGGCGCGGACCAGCGCCTCGTAGACCCCGAGGTTCCAGGGCTCCGAGGCGAGGAGTCGCTCCGGATGCCACTGCACGCCCAGGACGAAGCCGTCCTCGCCCTCGATCGCCTCGACCACGCCGTCGGGCGCCCGGGCGGAGACCCGCAGGCCCCGCCCCAGCCCCGCCACCGCCTGGTGGTGGGTGCTGTTGACCCGCGCCTCGCCAGTCCGGCTCGCCACGCGCGCGAGAAGGCTACCCTCCTCGATCCGGATCGGGTGGGAGGGCTCGTCCTTGGGATTCTTCTGCTCGTGCGGCAGGGCGCCGGGGATCTCGGTGGGGATGTCCTGCACCAGGGTGCCGCCCAGCACCACGTTCAAGAGCTGCATTCCCCCGCAGACCCCCAGGACGGGAAGCCGCCGCGAAAGCGCGCCTTCGAGAAGCTCCCACTCGAAGCGGGTCCGCTCCTCCTTGAGCGGGCCGCACGCAGGCGCGCGCTCGGCGCCGTAGGCGTCCGGGGGGATGTCGAAAGCCCCGCCGGTGATCACCACACCACCGGCGAGATCGAGGAGCTCCGGGATCGGCGCGCCGTAGGGGGCGACCAGGGGAAGGCCGCCCGCGGCGACGACGGCCTCCACGTACGCGCGGTCGATCTGCAACGTCCGCCCCTCGCAATCGGGCGAAAGGAGGATGGCGGGACGGCTCACGCGCTCTCCCTCCGCCGGGCACGCCCGGCCGCGAAAGCCGCGACCAGCTCGCGGGCGCGCGCCTCGACATCGGGTGCGCGCAGCGCCGCCGACCCGACCGCCGCCGCGTGGGCACCGGCCGCCGCCACGTCGGCGATGTTTTCGAGACCGATGCCGGCGATGGCCACCACCGGGATCGGAGAGGCGGCGGCCACCTCCGCCAGCACCTGCAGGCCCCGGGGCTCGACACCGACGACCTTGGTGGTGGTGGGGAAGATCGGCCCGAGACCCACGTAGTCGGCGCCTGCCCCCGCCGCGGCGAGCGCGCCCGGGAGGTCGCGTACCGTAGCCCCGACGATCAGGCGGTCGCCGACCAGGCGTCGGACCTCCGCCACCGGCAGGTCCTCGTCGCCGACGTGAACGCCGTCCGCGCCCCCCAGGAGAGCGATATCCGGCCGGTCGTTCACCACGAGCCGAGTGCCGGTGCCCACGAGCGCCTCCCGGGCGGCGCGGGTGGCCTGCAGCAGCTCGCGGGAGCTCGCCTCCTTCCAGCGGATCTGCACCACGCTCGCCCCTCCGCGCGCCAACGCCCGGCAGATCTCGGGAACGCTCAGGTCCCCTCGGATGCTCGGGTCGGCCAGTCCGTAGAGCCCCTCGATGCGCATGGTCGGCACACTACCTTCTCTGCAGGGATCGGGCCAGCCACGTGTTGACACACCCCCTGGCCTGCCTTATCAGAACCGGCCAGAGGTCACGCCATGGCCAAGATCGACCTTGCAAACCTCGATCGGCGCCTTGCCGAGCGCATGATCCGCAACGGGCAGCTCAGCCAGAAGGAGTGGAACGACTTCCTCGCCACCCTTCCCGACGTCTCCGACCAGGCGGAGACGTTCGCCGTCGAACTGGAGACCGGCATCCTGGAGAAGCGCGAGGATGGAGAATAACGGGGACAGGCCCTTCAAGGTCGAGGACCGGCGCCGCTTCACCGCCTCCGGCGAGCCGCGCGAACCGGAAGGCGCGGTTCCTCCCGGTGCCGCCGCCGCGGCCGAAGACGCCCTTCGCGACGGCCCCGCAACGCCCGGCACCGAGGAGCAGCGCCCCACCCGTCCCCAGAAGATCGACTTTCTCACCTTCGTCTTCTCCCTCGGCTCCTCCGCCCTGGTACATCTCGGCGACGCCCCGAATCCGGAGACGGGGAAGCTCGAGAAGAACCTCGTCCTGGCGCGAGAGACGATCGACGTCCTCTCGATGCTGCAGGAGAAGACGAAGGGGAACCTGACCCCCGAGGAAGAACGCTTCCTCGGCTCCCTCCTCTACGACCTTCGCCTCCGCTACGTCGAGGCGGTTCGTGGCTGAGTCCCTCGGGACGATGGAGCCCGCGCTCGACGGCGGCGATCGCCGGACCGGCGGTCGTCGCCACGACGAGGAGCGAGCACGCCGGCCCGGACCGCGCCTTTCGGATCCCGGAAAGAGCCTGGTCGTCGCGACGAGGCCCCGGATGCAGGGTGCGAGGAGGGAGCATGCCCGTAGGCATGTGACCGACGAGCAACGCAGCAGACGGGCCCCGCAGCAGGCCAGGCGACGGGAGGGATCCTGCGGCGCGCTCCCCACCCCGCGTCCGTCGCCGCAGTAGGTTGGCTCCTAGGCCCCGTCCCCCTCGGTCGCCTTCTTCCGGTAGACCTCGATTCCGCGGAAGGCCCCGTCCAGCACGTAGCCGGACTGCTTCAGCTTCTCGAGCTGGGACTGTCCCTTGCCCTTGATGTCGGGCCGGTAGACGAAGACGTAGTCCGCGGAGTTCGGGAAGTGGTAGATGCGGTCGCGGTTGGAGAGGTGTGGTGCGAGGCGGTTGGTGGCCGAGACGGAGGCGTCGCGCGGCACCTCGGCCATCTTTCTCGTCAGCCAGCGATAGGTCTCGGCCTGCCTGTCGGTGAACTCGCGCACGAGGGGTGTGAAACCCGCCTTGAAGGAGGCGTTGGGCAGCAGGGCGCCGAACTTCGCCGAAAGCGCCGTCGTGGCCACGACCATGCCGCAGACGAGGGCGACGACGAGACGTGCCGGCCGCGCGACGGCTGCCTTCACCCACCTCGCTTCGCGCAACTCGGCGAGGACTGAAGGAACGAGGGCGAAGGCCAGGGGATAGAGCACCGTCGTGTACTGAAAGTGAATGCTGAAGACCGGTCGGCGGCTGCTGAGAAAGAGGAAGGCGAAGCCGTACAGCATCACGACGATCCGCCTCCCACCCAGCAGCGGAACGAAAAGCAGCGGCAGAAAGAGCAGGAAGAAGAACTGCAGCTTGACGTCCGTGGTGAGGTGCTTGATCACGAAGATCGGATTGCCCACCAACGAGGCGACGAGGTCGCCCACGCTCCCCCCGCCCTTACCCATCATGTCCTTGAAATAGTAGGCGTAGCCGTAGGTCTTGCTGCTCTGCTGCATGAAGATGCCCGGATCGAGCATCACGAAGAGCTTCACGAAGGCGAAGTAGGCAAGGCAGACGCCGATGGTCGCCAGGCCCGTCACCTTGCGACGATGCACGAGGATGGCGTATAGGCCGACGCCGCAGAGCAACAGCGAAACGTCTTCCCGCACGAGCAGCGCCAGGGCAACGAAGACCCAGTAGATGCGCAGGGCGCCGAGCTCGAGCGCTGCCGTCGCCGAGAGAACGAGCGGCCCAGCGAGCGCAAGGCTGTGGAAGTCGTAGAGATTCACCCCGTGAAGTGCGGGGTAGAGCAGGTAGACGAGAACGAGTGCCACCGCGAGCCACGGGCTTCCGAGCTTGCGGCGGGCGAGGATGTACAGGGGGATCGCGCCGAGCGCCAGCCAGATGGACTGCAGCACGAGCAGGGTCTCGGACCGCGGGCTGATCGCGTAGATCGGCGCGAGCAGTGCGATGATGGGATCGCAGTGCGCCGACAGGTGCGTCCCGGATCGGACGAGGGTCGAGGCGAGAACCCGGCCGTGTAGCGTATTCCAGAACAGGTTGTCGTAGATCGCCAGGTCGAAAAGGTGGGTGCCGAGCGCCCAGTGCTGGCGCACGGACAAAAAGGAAAACAGGGCCGCGTAGCCGAGGATGAGCAAGCCCGCTACGACCGAAGCGCCGCGAAGGCGTGGGAACGAAATTCCGGGCAGCCGGTAGACGAAAATGGCGACGATGGTCGCGAGCGCCCCGGAGAACAAGATGGCGAGCCAGGGCCGGTCCACCTCGATCCGCGGCGCGGTCAGCGCCGCCACCAGCGGCAAACCGAGAATCCAGAGGGTGACGCGGTTCCAAGCCGAGAGCGAGGCGGACAGGCTCTCGGGACCACCGCGTCGGGCGCGGTAGCGGCGAAAGGCAAGGAAAGCGACCGACATCAAGGCCACCGAGAGCACGACGAAGATCACGGCCCACAGGCGGTCTCGCGCCGTCATCTGCGAGTTGTCCAGAAGTGCGGCGCGTCGGTCGAAGATCAGCGGAAAGAGAAAGTGCCCCGGCGCAGCGGCAATGGCGAGGGCGAGAGCCAGCGACCACCTCGCCTCGACCAGTGTCGTCCACCAGCCAGACAACCGCTCTCGAAACGAAACCGAGGAACCTGCTTGTAGTTCCATGACGAATCTGGAGATTCCTGCCCCGGGGTTCTCAAACGGCCGCTCGTCGGCGCTCGACGCGCGGCCTGCCGAGAAGGATCGTCCATGGAAAACAGACTTCCACGTGCAGCGGCTCGAAATGAGGCTCGACGACACGAACGAAGCCGCGCTTGGTCCACTGCTGCACGTGCTCCGGATGGTTGCCGAGGTTTCTCAGGTACTTGCCGCGCGCCAGGTTGGCCAGGCGAAACCACGGCTCCCAGGGCACGGTGAGCAGCGCGTGCGATCCACACAGCGACGATAGCCGCACGAGTGCCTTTTCCGGATGTTCGAGGTGTTCCAGCACCTCGCTGCAGATCACGACGTCGAATTCCTTCCTTCCGAGATCGATGGATTCGAGCGAGGCCACCTCGAAAGTCGCCTCGGGACAGCGTTGACGGGCGCGCTCGATGGCGGCCGCGGATGCATCCACTCCCCAGAGGGCGATCCCGTCCAGGTGGTCGAGAAGGTATCGCGCCAGATAGCCTTCTCCACACCCCGCGTCGAGGATGGTCGCCGGGCGCAGCGGCGCCAGAAGCTCGGCGATGCGCCGGTGGAAGCGCGCGATGAGCATGCGGAGGATCGGATTGCGGCTCTCGTATTTCTGCTCGTTCGCGCTCGCGCCCGTCATGCCACCTCCGAGATCTCCCCCTCCGCCTGCTGGCCCGTGACGATCTTTCGGATCTCGTAGGGGGCCTCCTCGCGCGTACCCAGGTGCACGAGCAGCTCGGCGATGAGACCTGTCGCCAGGATCTGAACGCCGACGACCAGCAAGAGCACGCCGAGGATCAGCAGCGGGCGATGGCCGATCGCCTGGCCGGAGAGCCAGAGGGCGGTCAGGTAGATGCAGATGCCGAAGCCGCCGAGCAGCGAAAGAAGGCCCGGCAGCCCGAAGAAGTGCAGAGGCTTTCGGTCGAACTTCAGCAGGAAATAGACGGTCAGCAGGTCCATCAGGCCGCGGTAGAAGCGGCCCGCCCCAAACTTGCTTTTCCCGTACCGCCTCGGGTGATGTTCGACGACCAGCTCGGCGATGCGAAATCGCCTCCAGTGCGCGAGGACGGGGACGAAACGATGCATCTCCCCGTAGAGACGCACGCTGCGGACGACCTCCCGCCGGTACGCCTTGAAGCCGCAGTTGACGTCGCGCAGCGGGATCCCGGTCAGCCAGCGCACCATGGCGTTGAAGATCCGGGACGGGATCACCTTGTGCCAGGGATCGTGGCGCTTCTGCTTGTAGCCCGAGACCACGTCGTAGCCTTCCTCGAGCTTGGCGAGGAAGCGCGGGATCTCCTTTGGATCGTCCTGCAGGTCGGCGTCGAGCGTGAAGACGACTTCGCCCCGGGCGTGCGAGAAGCCCGCGGCCAGCGCCGCGCTCTTGCCGAAGTTGCCACGGAGCTGGATGAGCGTGACTTCCGGGTGATTTCGGGCGAGCTCCTCCACGCGCGCCGCCGAGCCGTCGGTGCTGCCATCGTCCACGAAGATCACCTCGAAGGAAGGCGAACCGGGCAGAGCACGCACCGTATCCGAGATGCGGCGGTAGAGCTCCTGCAGCGTGACTTCCTCGTCGAGGAAAGGAATGACGAACGAGAGAAGCGGCTTCATCGATCCGCCGGCAGCGTAGCGATGTGATAGGTTGTGGTCAAACAGGGAGAGCGGACGGGGCGTGAAAGGCAAAGGAGCTCGTACGGCGCTGGCCATCGTGGTTTCCGGCGGTCTGCTCGCCTGGCTGCTCTCCCGGCTGGAGCTCGGCCCTGCCTTCGACCGCCTCTCCGGAGCCGACGCGCGCGGCTTTCTCCTCGGGGGCCTCCTTTCCCTGCTCGTCCTCCTCTGTCGCGCCCTGCGCTTCTCCGTGCTCACCCGCGCGGCCGGCCTCGAGGTGACCGCGCCGGCGGTGGCCATCCAGGTCTTTCTCAATCGCGTCACTCCCTTCCGCCTCGGGGAGATCTCGCTGCCGCTGCTCCTCCGGCGGCATGCGGGAGAGGACTTCGCCTCGGCGCTGGTCGGCCTGGTCTTCGTCCGCCTCCTCGACCTTTCCATCGTGGTATGGGCGATCGGGCTCTCGCTCGCCGCAGGGCCGGCGGGTGCCAGCGCCCCCGCGCTCGTCGGCGGGGCGCTCTTGCTCGGAATCCTCGTCGCCACCTTCCGCCGCTGGCTCGGCGCGCTGGTCCGACTCCTGCGCGTGCTCTGGGGCCGATTGGCCGGGGAGCGCCTGCCCGCGGTCTCCCGGGCGCTCGAAAGGCTCGCCGCCGCCACCACCGAGGCGCGGCGCCTGGCAGGGCGTGATCACGCTGCTCTGGCCCTGACCTCGGTCGGGATCTTTCTCGGCCAGACCGCCGTTTTCGGCACGATCCTCGCCGCCTACGGGATCCGGCTCCCCTTGCTCTCCCTGCTCCGGGGCGGCGCCGTGGCCCAGGCGGGGGCCGCGCTTCCGATCGCCGCCGTGGGCACCATCGGGACCCACGAGGCTTCCTGGGTGGCTGGCTTCGTATGGGTGGGACTGCCCCTGGAGGAGGCGATCGTCACCGGGGTGGCGGCGCAGCTGGCGACCCTCGCCTACGCCGCGTGTTTCGCCCTGCTCGCGTGGCTATGGCTTTCGCGTCGACGTCCCACCGCGATTTCGAGCCATTGATACAGCTCGCTTGCCAGCGCCCCACCCTGTCTTAGGTTGGGGCCATGAAGCTGGATCGATACACGCTCAAGGCCCAGGAAGCCCTGCAGGACGCCCAGTCCATCGCCCGCCGACACGATCACCAGCAGCTCGATCTGGAACACCTTCTGCTGGCGCTTCTGGATCAGCCCGAAGGGATCGTCGTCCCGGTTCTCAAGAAGATCGGCGTCAACCTGGAGCTGCTCCGGTCGCGAGTCGACGAGGCGCTCGCACGCCTGCCGAAGGTCCAGGGCGGCGAGCTCTACGTCGCCCAGCGCCTGGCCAAGGCCCTGGATGCCGCCGAGGACCTCGCGCGCGAGCTCGGCGACGAGTACGTCTCAACGGAGCACATGCTGGCGGCGATCGCCGGCGACAAGCAGGGCGCCGGCGACGCTCTACGAAGCGTGGGCGCCACGCGCGAGCGCGTGCTCGCGGCGGTTCGCGAGCTGCGCGGCGGCGCGCGCGTGACCAGCCAGACCCCCGAGGCGCAATTCCGCGCACTCGAAAAGTACGGCATCGACCTGACGCAGCGGGCGCGCGAGGGCAAGCTCGACCCGGTGATCGGCCGCGACGAGGAAATTCGACGCACCATGCAGGTCCTCTCGCGCCGCACCAAGAACAACCCCGTGCTCATCGGTGACCCGGGCGTCGGCAAGACCGCCATCGTGGAAGGTCTCGCCCGGCGCATCGTGGACGGCGACGTCCCCGAGGGGCTCAAGAACAAGCGCATCGTCGCGCTCGACCTGGGCGCGCTGATCGCGGGCGCCAAGTTCCGCGGCGAGTTCGAGGAGCGCCTCAAGGCCGTGCTCGAGGAGGTCACCAAGTCGGAAGGCGAGATCATCCTCTTCATCGACGAGCTGCACACGCTCGTCGGCGCCGGCAAGGCCGAGGGCGCCATGGACGCGGGCAACATGCTCAAGCCCGCGCTCGCCCGAGGGGAGCTTCGCGCCATCGGCGCCACCACCGTGGACGAGTACCGCAAGTACATCGAAAAGGACGCGGCGCTCGAACGCCGCTTCCAGCCGGTGCTCGTCGACGAGCCCAGCGTGGAGGACACCATCTCCATCCTTCGCGGTCTGAAGGAGCGCTACGAGACGCACCACGGCGTCAAGATCACCGACTCGGCGATCGTGGCCGCGGCCACGCTTTCGCACCGCTACATCACCGACCGATTCCTCCCGGACAAGGCCATCGACCTCATCGACGAGGCGGCCTCGCGCATCCGCATGGAGATGGACTCCATGCCGGCCGAGCTGGACTCGATCCGCCGCGAGATCCTCCAGCTCGAGATCGAGCGCGAGGCGCTCAAGAAGGAGACGGATCCGCTCTCGCTGGACAGGCTGGCGAAGATCGAGCAGGAGCTCGCCGCGCTCAACGAGAAGTTCGCGGGGCTCAAGAGCCAGTGGGATGCGGAAAAGGAGCAGGTCAACCGCATCCGCGAAGCCAAGGCCAGGCTCGAACAGGCGAGCACCGAGGAGCAGGAAGCGCTGCGCCGCGGCGACCTCAACCGCGCGGCGGAGCTGCGCTATGGCACCATCCCTGCGCTCCAGAAGGAAGTGGAGGAGGCCTCGCGCAAGCTCTCCGAGCTGCAAAAGGGGCAGAAGATGCTTCGCGAGGAGGTCGGCCCCGAGGACATCGCCTACGTCGTGAGCAAGTGGACCGGCATCCCCGTCACCCGCATGCTCGAGAGCGAGATGGCCAAGCTCGTCCAGATGGAGGAGCGGATCGGCCAGCGGGTGGTGGACCAGCGGGAGGCCATCGCCGCAGTGGCCAACGCGGTGCGGCGCTCGCGCTCGGGCCTGGCCGACCCCAACCGGCCCATCGGTTCCTTCCTCTTCCTCGGTCCCACCGGCGTGGGCAAGACGGAGCTGGCGCGCGCTCTGGCGGAATTCCTCTTCGACGACGAGACGGCCATGGTCCGGCTCGACATGTCGGAGTACATGGAGAAGCACTCCGTGGCCCGCCTTTTCGGGGCCCCTCCGGGCTACGTCGGCTACGAGGAGGGCGGCCAGCTCACCGAGGCGGTGCGGCGCAAGCCCTACTCCGTCGTCCTCTTCGACGAGATCGAGAAGGCGCATCCGGACGTCTTCAACGCCCTCTTGCAGGTCCTCGACGACGGCCGGCTCACCGACGGCCAGGGCCGCGTGGTGGACTTCCGCAACACGGTCATCATCATGACCTCCAACATCGGCTCGCAGCTCATTCAGGAGAGCCTGCTAGCGCGCGAAGCCGACGGCGACGAGGGTGGGACGCAGATCCCCGAGCGCGTGCGGGAAGGCGTGATGGCGGAGCTCCGGGCGCATTTCCGACCGGAGTTCCTCAACCGCCTGGACGAGATCGTCCTCTTCCATCCGCTCACCCGCTCGCAGCTCCGGAAGATCGTGGACATCCAGCTCGCGCGCTTCGAGAAGCTGCTGGCCGAGAAGAACCTGCACGTGGAGGTCAGCGAGGCGGCCAAGGATCTCATCGCGGAGGCGGGCTACGATCCCGCCTACGGTGCCCGACCGCTCAAGCGCGCCATCCAGCGCCTGCTGCTCGACGAGCTCGCCATGAAGCTCCTTCGCGGCGAGTTCGAGCCGGGCGATACCATCGAGGTGGACGCGGAGGGCGAAGCGCTGCGCTTCCGCCGCAAGGCCGAAGCCGAGGCGGTCATCCACTGAACCGCGGAAGCGACGCCCTCGCGGCGTCGCTTCCGTTTCGCTAACTTGGCGGCATGTCCCGGAGTCCGAACCGACGCGAGTCGGGTGCCGACGACGCGCAGCGCCTCGCGCGCATCGTCGGCGCCAACCTCCGCGCCCTCCGCAGCCGGCGGGGGCTCTCGCTGGAGAAGCTCTCCCGCGCCTGCGGCGTGAGCCGCGCCATGCTCGGGCAGATCGAGCTGGGCAAGAGCGCGCCCACGATCACCGTCCTCTGGAAGATCGCGCGGGCGCTGGACGTGACCTTCTCGGCGCTGATCTCGGAACGCCAGGCCAGCCGGGCCACCGTCCTGCGCGCCGCCGACAGCCATATCCTCGCCAGCGCCGATCAGAGCTTCACCTCGCGCGCGCTCTTCCCCTTCGACGAGCCGCGGCGGGTGGAGTTCTACGAGCCGCGGCCGAAGGCCGGGGGCGGGGGGGGGGGCGCTCCCCATCCCGCCGGAACAGGCGAAAACCTCGTGGTCGTGGG
>QGUN01000066.1 GCA_003242475.1 Pseudomonadota bacterium | reverse complement strand
TGGAAGGAGCGGGAGCGCAGCCGGATCGAGGCGGCGACGGTGGACTGCACCATGGTGCCCTGCCACGTCTGCGGCGCCTGCGACTACCAGGTGGTCAACAACCGGGTCTACGACGCGCGAGATTACGTGCACGTGGACGGCCGGCCCTACGATCCGGAGCCGGTGCAGCTCCGCCTCCCCTCCTCGGCCGAAACCGCGCCCGCAAGCGAGGCGGCGGAGACGCTGGTCGAGACGGTGCGCGAGCTGGAGCAGAAGGTGGAGAGGACCGCGCCCGAGCCGCGCACGCGCGTCCGCATGCGCATCCGCTTCGCCAAGGAGGGCCAGGCCGTCGCGCTCTCGCACCTGGAGACGGCGACGGCGATCGCCCGCGCGCTGCGCCGAGCCAAGCTCCCGATCTCCTTCACGGGGGGTGAGCGGCCGCGTCCGCGCGTCTCGCTGGGGCCGGCGCTTCCGGTCGGCATCGAAAGCGTGGCGGAGACGATGGAGATCGAGCTTCTCCAGCCGATGGAGCCTACGGAGGTCATCGCCCGCCTGGAGCCCGAGATGCCGGAGGGCCTTCGGCTCCTCGATGGCTGGCGCGTACCCGACGGCGCCCCTTCGATCGAGAAGGAAGTTCGCAAGAGCACCTACGCGGCGCGCCTGCCGGAGAGCCTGGCCAAGGACCTCGAGGAAGCGGCGGCACGCCTGTTCGAAAGGCCTCTGCAGGTGGTCCGAGAGCGGCCGAGCAAGTTCAAGAGCCGGCCGAATCCGCCTCGGACCCTCGTTTTCGACCCGCGCGCGGCGGTGGAGGATCTCTCGGTGCAGGGGGGAGAGATCCGCTTCACGCTGGTGCACTCGGAAAAGGGGACGCTGCGGCCGACGGAGCTGCTCGAGGCCCTGGTCGGAAAGCTGCCGGAGGGGGTGCGCATCCGCAAGGAAGCGGTGCAAAGCCTCTAGCTCGCAACGGGCGCCGCGACGGCCGGGACAAAGCGAAGGGCCCGCCGCGGCGAGTCGGTTCTGCAAGAGCCGGCCGAGCGTACGAGGCGCGGCCGCCTGGCCAGCCGTCATCCGAGCGAACGCGGGGACGAGAAAAGCCCGCCGAGCTGGCGGGCCTTTTCGCGCCGCGGCCCTCTCAGCCTTGGGCCTCGGCGCCCGCCTGGGCCTCGACCAGGCGATCGAGCGCGGCCTGCACGTTGGGCAGGACCTTCTCGCCCGAGATGTAGAGGCGGAGCTGACCTTTTTCGTCGAAGACGTAATAGGAGGGCACGAACTCGTTCTCGAAGGCGTCGGCCACCGCGTGCATGTTGTCGACGGCGGTCGGATGCTTCAGGCCGCTCTCCT
This sequence comes from Pseudomonadota bacterium, assembly GCA_003242475.1. Classification (GTDB taxonomy): domain Bacteria; phylum Myxococcota; class Myxococcia; order Myxococcales; family Vulgatibacteraceae; genus ZC4RG40. The sequence goes on along the minus strand of QGUN01000066.1, from coordinate 13,138 downwards.
CCACGACCTTCCGAACCTCGGCGACGTCGGTATCCTCCTGTCGCCGCGGCATGTGGACGGAGACGAAGCGCACGCCGCGCTTTTCGTAGGACTCCTTCCACTGGGCGATGATGGGCAGGTGGGGCTTGCAGTAGTTGCAGCTGACCGCCCAGAAGTGGACGAGCGTGACGTGTCCCTGCAGATCCGCGTTGTCGATGGGCCCGCCACCGATCCACTCGGTGGCGCCCGCAAGCGAAGGCATGGGGGTACGAAGTCTGAGCGCCATGTCGTTCCTCTCCAATCTAGCGATTCCCGAGGGGGGAAGTTCTCGACCGGGTACGATGCGCGAGCCGCCCCAGGGTTTCCATCGTGGCAGGCTCGTTGCGGTGGAGCAAAGGCATTGATCGGGCGCACCGATCGGTTCTAGAGGGGCCGGCAGGGTCGTTTCGCATGCGGTTTTCCTGGAAGAACTGGCTGCCCTGGATCGCCGCGGCCTTCGGCGGCGTGCTCTTCGGACTGGGCTATCCGGACCAGCGCCTCTGGTTGCCCGCCTGGTTCTGCTTTCTGCCGCTTCTGTGGGCGCTTCGGAACGTGCAGACGTGGAAGCGCGCGCTCGCCCTCTCTTGGACCATGGGCCTGGGCGCGCACCTCTACGTCTACCCCTGGCTCGTCCACATGCTGCGGGAGTTCGGGCATCTCCCCCTGCCGCTGGCGGTGCTGGGCTACCTCTTGCTCTGCCTCGCGCAGTCCGGATCGATCGCCGTCGCCGGATTCGGCGCCTGGGCCCTCGCCCGGCGCACGCCGTTTTCCCTCGGCGCCGCCCTTCCGCTGGCGTTGGTCGGCGCGGAGATGCTCTATCCCCTGCTCTTCCCGAGCTATTTGGCCAATACGCAGGCGGGCCTGCCCTACGTGACGCAGATCGCCGACCTCGGCGGGACCGTGATGGTCTCGGCGCTCGTCGCGCTGGTGAACGGCGGCCTCTACGAGCTGTTCTTCGCGCGGCGCGTTCGACTCGCGGCGGTGGGGGGCGCGGCTCTCGTGGCCACCATCGTCTACTCGCACGTGCGGATCGGACAGGTGGAGGCGCTCGAGGCATCCTCGCCGAAGCTCAAGACGGCGATCGTGCAAGCGAACGTGGGCGCGGGGGACAAGCACCTGCGCGCCGAGGAGGGGATCCGCAAGCACCGGCGCATGACCGACGAGGCGATGCGCATCCCCGGCATCGAGCTGGTGGTCTGGCCCGAGAGCGGCCTGAACCGGGCGGTGCCGCCGACCGTGAAGAACCTCGAGGGGGTGGTGGCCCGCAAGGTCCAGGCGCCGATGATCGTGGGCGCGGTTCGCGTGGAGTTCGGCGAGCGCCGCCGCGCCTGGAACACGGCCCTGGCGCTGGCGCCGGGCGGCGACATCGTGGGGGTCTACGACAAGATCGAGCTTCTCGCCTTCGGCGAGTACGTGCCGCTGGGCGAACTCTTCCCCTCGATCTACGACATGCTCCCCTACTCCTCGCACTTTCAGCGAGGGCAAAGCACGGCACCGCTTCCGGTGGGCGACTACCGGCTGTCGACCAACATCTGCTACGAGGACATCCTCCCCGCGCTGGTGCGAAAGCTCATGGGACCGATCGACGCGGCGGGCACCCGCCCGCACGCGCTGGTGAACCTCACCAACGACTCCTGGTACGGGCCGATGGAGCCGCCGATCCACCTGGCCCTGGCGACCTTCCGCTCCATCGAGCACCGGCGCTGGATGATCCGCTCCACCTCCACCGGGATCTCCGCATTCATCGACGCGTCCGGTCGCGTGGTGAAGCGCTCCGGCTTCGAGACGGAGGAGATCCTGGTGCACGACGTGCCGATGATCACCGGTGGACCGACGATCTACGGGAGGATCGGCGACGCCTTCGGCTGGATGTGCACCGCCGCGGCGGCAGCGCTCCTCGCCTTCGGTCCCCGGCTGCGCCGGCGGGAACGCGCCGAGGAGAATCGCGCCGCGGCGTGACGCTGGACGTGCCGCGCGCACGACGCCGGTGCGTGGCCCGCGCGGCTGCCCACGCACCGAGATCGCGTCGACTTCTGCCTGCCGAGAGCGGACGCTCCGGTTCAGGTCTCAGAGCTTCTGCCAGCGCGCGGGAACGGGATCCTCGACGGAGATGATGTATTCGGCGCGGCGGTTGCGCGGCTCGTCGGTCTCGTCGGGGGTGGGAACCAGCGGCCGCTCTTCGCCGAAGCCCGTGTAGAGGATCGGGATGGTCACGCCCTTTCGGCGGAAGTAGCGGGCGATGGCCTCGGCGCGCCGGAGCGAGAGCACCTTGTTGGAGGCGGCATCGCCGACGGTATCGGTGTGGCCGACGATGTAGAGCTTGATCTCGCGCTCGAGGACCTTGCCGTAGCGGCGGATGCCCTCGGCGATCGCCTCGTAAGCGGCGTCGAGCTTGGGCTTCTCCTCGTCCTTGATGTCCCACTTGCCGGTGTCGAAGACGACGTCGTCGTGGGCGATGGGCGCCTCCCACGGATAGATCTCGAGCGTGGGCGAGTAGAAGCCCTCGGTGTCGTGACAGACGAGGCGGATGCGCAGCACCACGTCGTCGTCGCCATGCGACGGCCAGGTAACGGTGACGTAGTCGCCGTCGCGCGCGTCGGCACCAAAGCGGGTGACGCCGCTGCGCTCCGGCTTGCCGTCGAAGGTGACGCTGTACTCGCAGTGGCTGGGCTTGCCGCCCTGGATGCGGAAGCGGACGGTGCCGGCGCGCCGGTCCACGTCTTCCCGCTTGGGCGGCACGAGCGTCAGGCCCGCCGAGACGTACACGGAGAAGGAAAGCGCCATCTCACCCGAGGTGCCGTCGGCGAACTGCACCTCCAGATTTCCACGCCAGGTCGACCGCCCGATGGGTGCGTCGATCTCCAATTCCTTGCGGGCTCCCGCCTCCATGCGCCCGGATCGCAGGTAGAGTCGCTTTCCCGCAGGTCCGGTCAGGTCGACGGCGGCCTGCAGCACGGGCTTGTTGGCGACGAGGATCAACGCGGGCTTGCCCTGGCCGGACATGGCCCTGTCGCGCAGCTCGACCTTGAGATCGTCCGCGAGGGCGAAGCCGGGAAGGAAAAGAGCGAGGAGGATGAGCGCCGTCTTTCGCAGCATGCTTCGATCGGTGCCACCGCGGGTTTCGGGAATCAAGGGAAGGTGGTAGAACGGTCGGTCCTTTTTTCCGACGCGACCATGACCGAAAAGAGGCACCCCCACGAACGCCGTCGCGGTGGACTGTCGAGACTTCTCGCGCTCCTTCTCGTCTCCGCCGTCTCCTTCTGGCTCGGCCGGCTCTCGATCAAGGAGGAGTACGAGCGTCTGCACGAGCAGTGGGCACGGCGAGAGGAACCGCGCATCCGCGCGCGCACCGTTCCGCCGACCGAGCAGGAGGCGGAGGAGGCCGGGCCGGAGTCGGAGGCTCTGGCGCAGGCGGAGCCGCCGGTCCCTGAGGCCCCTTCGCCGCAGACCGAGCCGGAGCGCGCCCCTTCCCGTGCCGCACCGACCGAGGTGCGGCCTTCGCCTGCCGGGGCCCAGCTCCGCGAGCTCTCGGCGGAGATACGGGGCTCGGTGGCCCGCACGCTCGGTGAGATGCTCGGTCGGGACCTCGGCGATCGCCTCGCGCAGGTGACGGGACGACTCTTGGTTTGGTGGGTGGATCCCACGCGGGACCTGCGCCGGGGCGACAGCCTGCGGATCCTCTACGAGCTGCCCGAGGAGGGCGAGCCGATCGTTCACGCCCTCGCCTTCCACTCGCAGAAGCTCGGCCAGACCTTCGAGGCCTTCCGCTACCAGGCGCGCGGGGAGGAATTTCCTCGCTACTACGACCGCCAAGGTCGCGAGGTGGAGCTTCGCCTCGAAAACTCGCCCATCGAGCGCTACGAGCAGATCACCAGCCTTCTGCGCGACGGACGAGGGCACCAGGGCATGGACTTCAAGGCGCCGGTGGGCGTGCCGGTGGTGGCGCCCTTCGCGGCCGTGGTCACGCGCATCAATTTCAACCAGCGCATCAACGGCCGCTGCGTGGAGATGGAGGACGCCAAGGGGCGGCGCATCTCCTTCTTGCACCTCTCGGAAGTGGCACCGGAGATGCGGCCGGGGGCGAGGGTGAGCCGGGGGCAGCTCGTGGGCCTTTCCGGAAACACCGGCCGCTCCACGGCGCCGCACCTGCACTATCAGATCCTGTCGAAGTCGGGCCGGGTGCTCGATCCGCTGAAGGAGCACCCGACCTACCGCAAATCCCTACCGAAGTCGGAACTCGCCGCCTTCCAGGCGGCGGTCGAGCGCCTCGACCGCCGCCTGCGGCTGGCGGCGGCCGACTGATTCGGGGGCCAGGAGGAAGGCCCCCGTCTTCTCACCAGCCGGGATCGAAATCGTCGCGCCGGCGACGCCGGTCGCGTCCACCGCGGCGGCGATCTCCGCGCCGATCGCCGGCGAACCCCGAGGATACCTCGTAGGGATCGAAAGGCGGGGGATCGCCCCAGTCGGAGCGAGGCTCGCGCCCGCCACGGAAGGAGCCCCGCTCGCGGTGCGGCGGCCGCGGGCCGCGGAAGCCACCGCCGCCGGGGCCCCGGGGCTGACGTTCGCGTGCTTCCTTCACGCCGAGCGCACGGCCCTGAAAGATGCGGCCGTCGAGCTCCTCGATGGCCTGCGCCGCCTCCTCGTCCGTGCTCATCTCGACGAAGGCGAAGCCGCGCGGCCTTCCGGTGTCGCGGTCCAAAACGATGTGAATGTCGACGACAGTCCGACCACCCTCCGAGAAGATCTCCCGGACCTCTTCCTCGGTGGCGGAATACGGCAGATTTCCGCAGTAAAGCCTCTTACCCATGTGCACGTGCGCCCGGTGGGCGGGCGCTTCCTGTTCTCTCGTCGTACCCTGCTGCGCTTCCGCCCACTCGAGGCACCGTGCCTCAGCAAACTCGCGACCGGAATGGCTTCAGCAAGTTTCCTACGACACCTCGACGCTAGCCGCATCCCCACCGGGAGTCAACGACCCGCGGAGATCGATTCGCCCGCTTGTCGAAGCGAATGAGCCCCCGGCCGGGGTGGAACCGGGGGCACGCCGGGCTGCCGATCAGTCGCGCTCCAGGTAGGTGTAGCCCGCCAGCCCGTCCTCGTACGCGCGCAGTAGCCGCCGCGACTCCTCGATGGTGATCTTGCCGGCGCGCAACGCTTTCTCCGCGGCGCGCCGCACCCGCGCCACGAGGTTGTCGCGCGAGTAGCTCACGTAGGCGAGGACCTCGGTGACGGTATCGCCGGGCTCGACGTGATCGATCACGTAGCCGCCGCCCTCCAGGAGGCTGACCTGCACGTCGTTGGTGTCGCCGAAGAGGTTGTGCAGATCGCCGAGGATCTCCTGGTAGGCGCCGACGAGGAAAATGCCGATGTAGTAGTCCTCTCCGTTGAGCGGATGCAGCTCGAGCACGTTCTTGACGTCACGCCGCCCGATGAAGTGCTCGATCTTCCCGTCCGAATCGCAGGTGATGTCCGCCAGGATGGCGCGGCGCACCGGTTCCTCGGTGAGCCGGTGAATCGGCATGATCGGGAAGAGGTGGTCGATGGCCCAGGAATCGGGCAACGACTGAAATACGGAGAAGTTGCCGAAGTAGGTATCCGCGAGGGCGCGCTCGAGGTTTTCGAGCTCCTCGGGCACCTCGTCCATCTCCTTGGCGAGCCGATGGATCTTGTGCAGGAGGCTCCAGTAGATGTTCTCGGCGAGAACCCGCTGCTCGAGCGGCAGGTGCCCGAGGTTGAAGAGCTGCAGGCTCTGCTCCTTGAACTCGAGCGCGTCGTGGTAGGACTCCTGCAGGTTCTTGCGCGAAACCTCGTGGTAGGTCTCGAAGAGGTTCCGCACCACCGGCGCCACGTCGTCGGGTAGCTTTTCCGGCACCGCCTTGCTCTGGAACTCGGTGACGCCCAGCACGTCGAAGACGAGGACCGCGTGGTGGGCGACGATGGCGCGGCCCGACTCGGAGACGATGTTGGGGTGCTTGACTCCGGTCTCGTTGCAGATCTCCGCGAGGGCGAAGACGATGTCGTTCGCGTACTCCTGCAGGGTGTAGTTCATGGAGGACGCGAAATTCGTCTGCGATCCGTCGTAATCGACCCCGAGCCCACCGCCCACGTCCACGAAGTTCAGCGGCGCGCCAGCCTTGACCAGCTCCACGTAGTAGCGGCCGGCCTCGCGCATGGCGCTCTTGACCGTGCGGATGGAGCTGATCTGCGAGCCGAGGTGGAAGTGGAGCAGCTCGAAGCAGTCCAGGAGGCCGTTCTTCTCCATGTAGCTCATGGCCTCCAGGATCTCCGAGGACGACAGACCGAACTTGGACCGATCGCCACCGGAGGCCTCCCAGCGGCCCGCGCCTCGCGTGGAGAGCTTGACGCGGATGCCGATGCACGGGCGGATGTCCAGGCGCCGGGAGACCTTGTCGATGAGGAAGAGCTCGGAAAGCTTCTCGACGACGATGATGACCTTGCGGTCGAGGCGCGAGGCGAGGAGCGCCGTCTCGATGTACTCCTCGTCCTTGTAGCCGTTGCAGATGATGAGCGCCTCGGGGTCCTCGAGCATGGCCATCACGGCCAGAAGCTCGGGCTTGGAACCGGCCTCGAGACCGAAGGAATAAGGACGGCCGGCCTTGAGGATCTCCTCGACGACGCTCGAGACCTGGTTGACCTTGATCGGATAGACGCCCAGGTAGCGGCCCTTGAACTCGAACTCCTCGATGGCGCGGTTGAAGGCCTCGTTCAGCTCCTCGACGCGGCGCCGGAGGATGTCGCTGAAGCGGATGAGGAGGGGAAGCCCGATCCCTCGGCGGCTCACCTCGTCCACGAGCTCCTTCAGATCCGCCGTGGGGCCGTTCGGTCCGTAGGGATGGACCACGACGTTCCCCTTCTCGTTGACGCCGAAGTAGGGATGACCCCACGTCCGGATCTCGTAGGTCTCGACGGAGTCGGACAAGGTCCACTTGCGAGGAACTGCAACAGCCAACTTCACCTCCCCGTCGCACGCGTCGACGTGCGGGCACCGGTCCGCGGCGCTCTACAACCAAACGCCTCTGAAATCAATTCGCATCCGCCCGGTCGAGTCGGAGGCCGACCGGAAGCGTATCGCCGAAGACCCGGACCCGGTCCTGCTCGGAAAGCTCGCCTCCTTCGAGGACGAGGCGTAGCCAGGATTCCGGGGCCCGGACGGCCCGCAGTCGCTCCGCCACCCGCTCTCTCAGCTCGTCGGATAGGTCGCGGTTTCGGTCGCCGGTGCGGGTGGCGATCCGAGCCGCCGCGAAGGCGGCGCCCTCGGCCCGGTTCCAGTCGAGCTCGAAAAGGCGCTCGAGCCACTCCGCCGCCACCTCGGCGGAAACCACGTCGTGGACGCTGCCGTAGAGCGGCTGGCGAGCGCCGAGCCGGCCGATGGGCCAGTACGAACCCTTTCCCTCCTTCTCCAAACGGGCAAAGACCCAGGAGCCGGCGCGCACTTTCTCCTCGCCGCTCAGGCGCTCGAGCGCCCCCAAGAGGCGCACCATCTCCTCGAATCCCTCGGCCTTCGGCCCCTTCGGCCGCGAGGGGAATCGACCCTTCGGCGGCTCGAGCCAGGGCGCCATCCACTCGAAGAGGCGGCGATGGGCGGCGGCGGGAAGCCCGCCCGCGACGCGTCTCCACAGGATCCACCACTCCGACCAGTTGGCCTTTTCGGTGACGTACTGCACGCCCTGATCGAAGAGTTTCCAGAGCTGCTCCACTCGCCATTCGTCGAGCGGCGCGCCGTAGCCCGGCCGAAGGCAGAAGCCGGCGAGCTGGAAGAAGACCCGCTCGTGGTCGGGGGTGCGACGCCTCCGCTTCGCTCCGGAAAAGACCACGCCCCAGAGCTCGCGGTTGACCGCCGAGGTCCAGGCGTCGCGGGGGCCGATGGTCTTTTCGAGATTGCGCCAGAGCTGTTTGATCTCGCGCGGGTCGACGTCCTGGGCGCGGCTCCCGTAGCAGCGCTCGACCAGCGTTCGGGCTTCGGCAAAGCGAGGCGGTAGCTCCTGGATGGGCGCGACCTCCGTTCCGCCGCCCGTTTGGCCGCGCAGCGAAAACTCCAGCCTCCACCTCCTCGGCGGCTCGTCCAGGGTCTCCAGGTGCAGCTCCAGCGTGCCGATCTCGGTGAGGCTGGAGGAGATCCGCACGGGCAGCGTCCTGCCCTTCTCGCCTCCGCGCTCCGATTCGAGGACGGCGTGAAGCGGCGGGAGCTCGTCGAGCCCCTCGGCCTCGACGACCTCGCCCAGCGGGTCGAAGCGGTCCCGGGTGGAGGAGTAGAGCGGAAAGCGCACCGGCTGGCCCACGAGCAGACGAAAGGTCGGACGTTCGAGGCGACGGGTCGTCCCCTCCTCCATGCCCCGCGGCACCACGCAGAGCGCTCTCCTCTCGCCCTTCTCTCCTTCGATGCCGAGGTAGTAGCTGCGCGCCGAGCCGCCCTCGATGCGCACACCGAGGCCGTGGCGAACGAGACCGTAGTAGGCCGCGCCGCGCGCCACGGCGAGATCGAGGGAGAGATGCGCCAGCAGCGGCACCGGCTTGCCGTACCAGCCCTCGAGGAGCTCCACGAGTCGCCGCCGAAGCTCCGGCGCGTTGAAGACGCCGCCGTTGAGGAGGACCGCGTCGGGGCGCGGCAGCCCGTCGATCACCTCGGCCCCTGCCTCGGCCGCGGCCTGGGCGTGGCGACGGAGGAAGGCGTTGAGGTGGCGCGAGATGGCCGGGTCCGCGGCGTAGGGAAGGCCGAGTTCGGTCAGGCCCAGCTTGCGACGAGCGGGGCTCTCGTCCGGCCGGGTCCGGGGGAGGAAGCCGTCGAGGAGAATGGCGTTCGCCTCGTCGCGCGCGAGCTCCACCGTGCGCGCGCCGCCCACCATTCGCCGCCCGGTCCCCGGCAGGGCGACGCGGTAGCTTTCCGGCGCCTTGCCCGAGAGGAGCGTCTCCTTGGCGATGCGGCAGGAGTGGACCAGTGCCGCCCAGTCGGAATGCGAGAGCTTTTCGCCGAGGCGCTGCTCCACGTGCCGCGCCAGCGTCACGTCCATGTTGTCGCCGCCGAGCAGGATGTGATCGCCAACCGCCACGCGCTCCAGGCGCGGCGGCTCGCCCTCGCGCTGCTCCACGCGGATCAGGGTGAAGTCGGTGGTGCCACCGCCGACGTCGAGGACGAGGACGAGTCGCAGCCCATCGAGGCGCCTCGCCACCTCGTCGCCGGCTTGCAGCAGATAGTCGTGGAAGGCGGCTTGCGGCTCCTCGAGGAGGCGGAATTTCTCCAGGCCCGCCTGCCGCGCCGCCTGCACGGTGAGTTCGCGCGCCACCTCGTCGAAGGAGGCCGGGATGGTCAGCACCACCTCCTGCTGCGAAAGCGGGCGGTCGGGATGCGCCTCTTCCCAGGCCGCCCGCAGGTGGGAGAGGATCCGCGCGGAGGCCTCCACCGGCGAGATCCGCTCCACCTCGTCCGGCGCGCCCCAGGGCAGGATGGCCGCGGTGCGGTCGGCGCCCGGATGCGAGAGCCAGCTCTTGGCGGAAAAGACCAGGCGCGAGGGGATGCGCGCGCCGAGTCTGCGCGCCCACTCGCCCACCACCCAGGGGCGCTCACCCCAGGGCAGGCGCGTGGCGCCCTCGGGAAGCTCGCCCGGCCCGGGCAGGTAGATCGCCGAGGGAAGGAGCGGCAGCGCGCTCACCTCGCCGGGGCCGACGAGCTGCGGGACGGGCAGGATCTCGACCGCCTCGCGGCCCTTCGGACTCCAGGCGATCGCCGAGTGCGTGGTCCCCAGGTCGATGCCGACGACGAAGTCCTTCCTCGCTGCCATGCTCCACTCCGCGAAGGCGCCTCTTTAATCCCAAGGCGCGGCCTGCGCGAGCCCGGAATGGAGCCTGGCCGCCAGCTGGAGACCTCCCCGGAGTTGCGCCCGACGCCCTCGGCGGAAGCGGCGTCACTCGTCGGAGCGCCCGCCGTGAGTCCGCGGCGGTTCGTGGCGAGTGGCCCGCTTCAGAGGAAGCGGAAGTACGGCGCCTGGTTCTGGTAGCGCGTGCGGCTGGCGTGGTGCAGCGCCGCCTGGATCGCCTGGTCGATCGTCTCCGTGTCCACGTAGACCGAGTCGGCGAAGCAATAGGCCCAGTCGTGGGCGGTGCGGAAGGCGCGCACGAGCGGATGGCCAGTGGCGTGGTAGTGCGCCTGGGCGTGCCGGCCGGACGAAGCGTTGCAGCAGCCCACGTGACCGCAGGTGAGGCAGAGCCTCAGCTCCACCCACTGCAATCCTTGCTCGAGACATTCCTCGCAGCCGTCGGTGCGCGGCTGCACCGGCCGGACCTCGCTCAGATGCGCGCACGTCATGGTGCTTCCCCTGCTCGCGTGACCGCGAGACGGTAGGTCATCCCCCCGAAAAGCGGTTGCCTTCAGGAAGGTTCGTCTCCGGCACTTCGATTGCAACGTGCGCCCGCTCGCTCGGCGCGCTCCCCGGACGGAGTTCCCGCGCGGTCCGGCCGGGATCCGCGCCCGCCTCGCAAGACGACGGCCGCAGGGGGCTGCGACAGCCGAACGCTACCGCCTCTCGATCTGGTACTCGAGGCGCCACTCGCGGCCCCCCGACTCGACCGCGGCGATCTCGAGCGTGCCGACCTCGGTGAGCCGAGCGCGTAGCCGCACGGGGACGACCGCGCCTTCCTCGCCCTGCAGCACCGTCTCGATGGGCGAAAGCTCCTCCAGCTCCGCGGGGTCGACAACGTCCCCCACGCGATCGTCCCGACGCGCGGAGGAAGCGAAGAAGCGGAAGGAAGCCGGCTCGCCCACCCAGAGCCCCAGCGGCTCGGGCAGCGTGACCTCCGTCCCCTCCTCCATGCCGAAGGGCGCCACGCAGACCGCGTCGACGCGAGGCGGAACGCCGGGCACCGCGAGCTCGGCACGCTCGATGCCCACGTAGTAGCTGCGCGCCGCCCCGCCGCGGATGCGCACGCCGCGTCCCTTGCGCACCAGTCCGTAGTAAGCCGCGCCGCGGGCCACGGCGAGATCGGGGTCGGCGCCCTCGAGCACCTTGGGCGGCTGACCGCCCTCCGCGGCGATCCAGCTCTCCAGCACCTCGAGGATGCGCGCGCGGATGCTCGGCGCCTTGGTGACGCCGCCGTTGAAGAGGACGGCGGTGGGGTGGAGGAAGCTCCGGCCCTCGCGATGCACCCCCGGCGGCAGCGTGGCCGTCGCCTCGGCCTGGCGGGAGAGGAAGGCGGCCAGGTGGCGGGTGAAAGCCGGGTCGTGCGCATAGGGCAGGCCCAGCGCGGTCAGGCCCACGCGCCGCTGTGCCGAGGGTCGCTCCGAGACCTCGACTCGGGGGAAGAAGCCGTCGACGAGCGTGGACTCGAGCGTCGTGCGATCCAGCTCGGTGCGGATGGTTCCACCGACGAGTCGCGAACCGCGTCCCGGGATCGCCACCGGTGCCGCCTCGAGGCCTGCGTCGGCGAAGAGCTGCTCCTTGGCCTGCCGCACGGAGTGGACGAGCGCGCGCAGTTGCCAGTCGTCGAGCTTCTGCCCCTGCTGCTCCAGTCGCGCCCGCACCGCGTAGGCCAGCGCGAGATCCATGTTGTCGCCGCCGAGGAGGATGTGGTCACCGACGGCGACGCGGCGCAGCTCCAGCGCCCCCTCCTCCTCCAGCACGGCGATGAGCGAAAAATCCGTGGTGCCCCCGCCGATGTCGCAGACGAGGATGAGGTCGCCGACCTGGAGCTGGCGGCGCCAGTCGGGATGGCTGGCCACCCAGGCGTAGAGCGCCGCCTGTGGCTCTTCCAGCAGCGTCATCCGCTCGGCCAGCCCCGCCATCCGCGCCGCCTCCACCGTGAGGTCGCGCGCCACCGCGTCGAAGGAGGCAGGGACGGTGAGGACCAGGTCGAGCTCCGCGAGCGGCATCTCCGGGTGAAGGTGGTCCCACGCCTCGCGGACGTGCTGCAGATAGCGCGCGGAGGCCTCGATGGGCGAGACCTTGGGGACCTCCTCCGGCGCCCCCCAGGGCAGGACGGGCTGGCGGCGATCGACGCCGGCGTGGGAGAGCCAGCTCTTCGCGGAGGAGACGAGGCGCGCGGGGATGCGTGCGCCCTGCTCGCGAGCGAAGCTGCCCACCACGTAGCGCCGCGACGGATCCCAAGGCAGCGCGATCGCTTCCGGCCGCAGCTCGTCGCCGGGCAGGTAGAGGAAGGAAGGCAGAAGCGGCCGCTCGCCCACCTCCCCCTCGTGCAGGACCTGGGGGAGAAGTGCCACCGCCGGCGGCTCGTCCTCGCTTCGAGCCGCGGCCAGCGCGATGTGGGTCGTCCCCAGGTCGAGCCCGATCGTCGGGCGTTCCATCTCAGACCTCCACCTCCGCGGGCGCGACGACGGTGGGATCCGTGCCTCCGACCACCTCCGGCAGCCTCACCTCCACCGCCTTCCAGCCGGGATGCACCAGCCGCCCTCGGTAGGGAGGCTTTCCCACCGGATTTCCCGCCAAGCGGATCTCCGCGGGATCGAAGCCCTCCGGCACCACGATGGGATCGCCTTCGCTTTCCTGCCGTAGCGGGCGCAGCGTGACGTACTGGGCGAGCGCCTTGCGGCACCCCTCGTGGACGATGCGGGCCGCCGCGCCGACCTGCGCGTCGGTGGCGCCGGAGATGTCCTCGAGGAGGAAGTCCACCAGCCGACCGTCGCGCTGCAGGATGGAGAGGAGCTGCAGCGCCTCCGCCCCGGCCGGGCGCTCCGGCGGTTTCGGCGCGGGAGCGGGCAGCGCCGCTGGCGCTTCCTCTGCGGGCGCCTGCAGGGCCTGGCGCACGCGCAGGGCGGCCACGCCGTTGAAGAGGATCTTCCAGGGCAGCCAGAAGAACATCGCCAGTCGGGCCCAGAAGCCCAGCCGCTCTTCGCTCATGGCCGCCTGCCTAGTCATTCGGCCCGGCGATTTCCAGCGAAAGTCGCGGCTCGTCCGGCACCCGACAACCGACGTTTGCCCCAACCCCGAGGTGCCCGCCCCCTTGCGATGTCCGCCCCCCGGGCGATGTCCCCCCCGGGGCGACGTCCACCCCCCGGGCGATGTCCGCCGAATCAAAGACCCGACCCTCGGAAGCGAGAATGCCGCCCCAGGGAATCGAGGCTGAGGTCGCCCGGCTCCCATCCCCGTGGGCGAGA
>QGUN01000108.1 GCA_003242475.1 Pseudomonadota bacterium | reverse complement strand
CGTCCAACGAATCGAGCCCGGACCCACCCGCACCCCCTCCCCCGACGTCCGCCGAATCAAGGCCGGACCTCCTCCCATGCTGGCAAACCGTTGGGCCGCTCACCTCTCCCTCCACCTGCTATCCTCGGCCCACCAGCGGAGGACGGGCCGGTGATCCTCTTCGTGATGGTCGATGGCGTGGGCATCGGCTCCCGCGACGCGGGCAAAAACCCGCTCGCGCGCCATCGCACCCTCCTCTCCCACTTCGACGACGGCGGAGGGACCGCCCTCCCACGTGGAGGCCGCGTCGGTGCGCTGGACGCCACCCTCGGTGTTCCTGGCCGCCCCCAAAGCGCAACCGGCCACACGACCCTCCTGACCGGCATCAACGCCGCCCGTCATCTCGGTCGGCACCTCCTCGGATTCCCCAACGCACGCCTGCGCGAGCTCCTGGCCCGGACCAATCTCTTTCTCGACCTCGCCCGGATGGGAAAGCGGGCAGCCTTCGCCAACGCCTTCCGCGCTGCCTATCTCGATGCCCTCGGATTGCCGCACCAGGGCTCCCGTAACGAGCCACCCCTGCCCGTCGCACCGCGCGTCATCCGGCCGGCGGCGTCCACCGTGGCCTACGCCACCCTCGGACTCCCCTTCCGCGTCCTCGACGATCTGCGGGAAGGCAAGGCTCTATACCACGACATCACCGCGCGCCGTGCGCGGGAGGCCGGCTGCGACGTTCCCCTGCGCACCCCTCGCGAAGCGGCCGAGATCCTTCTGGAGATCGCGAGAGGCTGCGACCTGACCTTCTTCGAGCACTTCTCCACCGATGAGGTCGGCCATGCTCGTGATTTCGAGGCCGCGCGCGAGGTGCTGGAAATCCTCGATGAATTCCTCCACCACCTGGTCGAGGGCCTTCGCGACGGCGAGGCGCTGGTCGTGACGAGCGACCACGGCAACCTGGAGGACCTCACCATCCGCCAGCACACCCTCAATCCCGTCCCCGTCCTGGGCTTCGGCGCCGCCGCCCCCCTCGTTCCCGCCCTCGGGTCGCTCCTCGACGTTCACCCCACCCTGCTGCACCTCGCCCGACACCCGAGCTGACCCCTCCCCCCAGCACGAGTGCCCCCACCCCACTTCCGCCCCCCGGCTCCCGATGTCCGCCGATTCAATCTCCTCGACCCACGCCCCTCCCGATGCCCGCTCACTCGATCCGGGCCCACGACACCCTGGCCCGATGTCCGCCATTTCAATCCGGGCCCACGATCGCGCCCTTGCCCGATGCCCGCCCACTCAATCCGGGGCCATGACACCCCGCCCCTGCCCCCGTGTACGCGGATCCAACCGACGACGCACCGCACCATCCCGCCTGGATGTGCGCTGAATCAAACCGGGCCAGCACCCGACCTCAGGGAACCAACCCGGGGACGTCCGCTCGATCAATCCCGATGCATGGGCGGGGGTAGCAGAGGAGCGCGCTCCTTGGCCCGCGCCGTGCGCTGCAGCTCGATCTCCGAGACCAGCGCCCACGGCGCGATGGTCGAGACCGGCACGTAGCCCGACTCGGCTCCGCAGAAGCCGTTGAAGACGCCGAACGTGTCGCTGGTGGCGACGATCTTGTTGATGGACGCCAGAGGGGTACCGACGATCTCCACCCCGCGAACGAGCTCCTCCTTCCCGGTCTTCACATCGACTCGATAGACGAGGCGGGGCACGCCCTTGAATGCCTGGTAGCCGTAGGTGGAGGTATTCGTGTTGCCGGCGGTCATGTCCTTGATGATGAGGGCGTAGGGCTTGTTCGCCTTGCGGGCCTCGGCGATCAGCATCTGCCGCAGGCGCGCTTCAGATACCCTCTTGCTCGACGTGACCATGAGGTTCGCCATCCGGGCGACCGGCGTTCGATTTCCCTGCGCCCGGCCGTGCCCATTCGAGCGTTCGAAGCCCTCCACCGGCTTCCGCGACAGCAAGTAGTTTCTCAGCACCCCCTCGCGGATCAGCTCGACCCGCTGCGCCGGGACCCCCTGGTCGTCGTAGAGGTAGTATCCGTTGAGCGGCGTTCCCTCGAATTCCTTCATCGTCGGGTCGTCGACGAGGCCGATGAAGGGGGGAAGAACCCGGTTGCCCACCTGGCCCTTGAAGGTCCTTCCTTCGTGGTCGTCGTGGAGCCGCTCGCCCTCCAGGCGATGCCCCACCGCTTCGTGGAAGAGAACGCCTGTGGCTTCGGGCGCGAGGAGAGCCGGTCCGGTGTAGGGGTCGACTACCGGCGCACTTCGAAGCGCGCGAAGCTCCGCCACCATCTCGGCCGCCGCCTTCCGCAGCGTTTCCTCCGATGGAAGCCCGCCCTCCGCATCCGCGTAGAAGCTTCGGAAGTTGTCGAGCAACTCCCCGTCCTCGGCGCGGGTCATCGCCTGCATATGCACGGAAAACAGTGCCTGCTCCGTAATGAGCTCGGTGCCCTCGCTCGTCACCAGCGTGCGGACCTCCTTGTCGGCCGTAATCCGCACCTCCGAGTCGATGAGCTCCGGGTATTCCGCCAGCATCTTGGAGAGCGAGCGGGCGACGCGTTCCCAACGTCCTCGATCGAACTGGAAGGCGATCGGCTTCTGGATGAAGCGAACGGGCTCTTCCCGCGTGAAGGATCCGGCGGAGGACCTCTCCGGCACGTAGACCGCCTCCGCCTTGCCTCGGAGCCAAGCCGAGAGCGCAGCCTTGTACTTCTGGTCGGTCAGCAGCCAGAGCGCCGTGCGTAGCGCGAGCGGATCGACGTCCAGGGGTGCGCGGTCGGCGGGGAAGTAGGTGGGCCCACCCGTTTCACCGAAGAAGAAGGACGCGTCCGACGAGCCTTCCGAGGAGTCCCGATCGTAGTTTCCGACGCGGACTTCCACGAAAAGCCGCGCATCATCCCGTTCCACCGCGTCCATCCGGGCGCCGTAGCGCGCGAGAACCCCTAGACTCGTGTGCCGCTTGAGCTGGTAGGCGATGAAGTAGGGCGCCTCGTGCTCGCCCAGGCGGAGACGAGCCATCGAATCCGCAAGCTCGGCGCGCATCGCCTCGAGCGTTTCGAGGCGCGGGTCCTTCTCCGAGGATGGCTCCGTCCGCTTCTCCGGCTCGGGCACTCTGGGCGGCTCCTCCACGCCCGCCCCCAGCCCTGCACTCCGCACCGGAAGCCCCGCTACCCCCGAGACGAGCGCGAGGACAGAGAGCAGCCGAACCACCCGCGTTGCCAACCCGTTTTCCATGGCCGTGCAGCCTACCCCATCCCCGGCACTTTCGCACCGCAGCCGTCCTCCCCCCGATGTCCGCCCGATTCAAACGCCCCATCCCCGCATGGATGTCGCCCCTCCCCCCTTCCTCCCGATGTGCGCCGTTTCAAACACCCGCCCAAAGCCTCCCCAGACGCAAGTCCGCGTCCCCCGCTACTTCCCCCGCCCT
>QGUN01000010.1 GCA_003242475.1 Pseudomonadota bacterium | reverse complement strand
GACGACGCCTACTACTCGATCTTCGTCTACGACGCCGTCGGCAACTTCAGCGCGCCGGCGCACGTGAACTGAGTTCGTCGAGGACAGCTCACACGAAAGGGCCCTGCCGCACTCCCGCGGCGGGGCCCTGGCTTGCGCTCGGCTCGCCTCGGCGCTCTCGTCGCCCTTCCTACCGCTCGAAGGTCATCGGCGGACCGGAGCCCCTGGGTCGAGGCAGCTACGATTGCGAGGTTCCTAGGCGCTGGTCATGCGGAGGCCGACGAGGGAGGCGACGAGAAGGGCGAGGAAGAGGAAGCGCAGGGGGGTGGCGGGCTCGCCGAAGAGGAAAATGCCGGCCAGGGTGGAACCGACGGCGCCCATGCCCACGAAGATGGCGTAAGAGAGGCCAACCGGCAGCTCGCGCATCGCCGCGCTCAGCAGGTACATCGACGCGGCGATCGAGCCGATGGCGACGGCGCTGGGCCAGAAGCGGGTAAAGCCCTGCGCGTACTTGAGGCTCAGCGCCCAGACCACCTCGATCAGCCCGGAGAGGATCAGGAAAACCCAACTCATCGCATCCGTCCTCATTCAACCTGAGGCGATCTGAAGCGCGGTTGCCGTTCCCCCTACCCCGGGCGCGGAGAACCGGCCTGGTCCCGGATGTCTGCCGAGCCGGCGCCTCCCCCGAGGCGATGCGGTCATGCGGACATCCGTCGGCGGCAGACAGCACCTCGATCGCCCCGGCGATCCGCAGCGGCCATCCGAAGCGGACCCCGCCGGACGGTCGAGCGCCGGCGGACATCAGGACCCTGGTTCGGACGGCCTCTGCTGACTCAGGGCGGAGAGCCGCTCGAGACGGGGCCCGCGGCGGACATTCGCGGCAGGGGCGAGGAGAATTGCCGACGGGCCCCGAGGTCGCCGCTCACGCCTCGCCGAAGACGCGGCGGAAGATCGTGTCCACGTGCTTGGTGTGGTAGCCGAGATCGAAGACGGAGCGGATCTCGTCCTCGGACAGGTGCTGGCGCAGCTCGTCGTCGGCCAGCAGCGCATCGAGGAAGTTCACGCCTTCCTCGTAAAAGCGCATGGCGTTGCGCTGAACGATGACGTAAGCGGTCTGCCGCGCGATGCCGCGCCGCGCCAGCTCGAGGAGGAGTCGCTGCGAGTAGACGAGTCCTCCGGTGAGTTCGAGGTTCTCCTTCATGCGCTCGGGGTAGACGCGCATCTCGCGCACCATGTTGGCGAAGCGGTGGAGCATGAAATGCGCGAGGATGGTGGCGTCGGGGCCGATCACGCGCTCCACGCTGGAGTGGGAGATGTCGCGCTCGTGCCAGAGCGCCACGTTCTCCATGGCGGCGGAAGCGTAGCCGCGAAGCAAGCGCGCCAGACCCGTCATGTTCTCGCTGAGGATCGGATTGCGCTTGTGGGGCATGGCGGAGGAGCCCTTCTGCCCCGGGGTGAAGGGCTCCTCGGCCTCGCGAACCTCGGTGCGCTGCAGGTGACGCACTTCCACGGCGAAGCGCTCGATGGAGGCACCGAGCATGGCCAGCGCGTTGAAGAATTCGGCGTGGCGGTCGCGGCTGACCACCTGGGTGGAGCAGGGGTCTGGCTTGAGACCGAGCGCCCGGCAGACGTGGGCCTCGACGTCGGGAGCGACGTTGGCGAAGGTGCCGACGGCGCCGGAGATTTTCCCGTAGGCGACGTTCTCAACCGCGCGCGCGAGCCGCTCGCGGGCACGGGAGAGCTCGGCGTACCAGCTCGCCATCTTCAGGCCGAAGGTGATCGGCTCGGCGTGGATGCCGTGGCTGCGGCCGATCATCGGCGTGTACTTGTGCTCGAAGGCGCGGTCGCGGATGACGGCCAGAGCCTCGTCGAGCTTTTCGAGGATCATCTCGCCCGCTTGCTTGAGCAGCAGGGCGAAGCTGGTGTCGAGCACGTCGCTGGAGGTCAGTCCCAGGTGCAGCCAGCGCGCCGGCGGGCCCACCTTCTCCTCCACGAAGGTGAGGAAGGCGATGACGTCGTGCTTGACGGTCTTCTCGATCTCCTCGATGCGCGCCGCGTCCTCGGCGGTGAAGCTCCGCGGGGCGCGGGCCTTGACGGCCTCGTAATCCTCCATCGGGACCTCGCCGCGCAGCGCCATGGCCTCGCAGGCGAAAAGTTCCACCTGCATCCAGCGCTCGTAGCGGGCCTCGCTCGTCCACAGGGCGGCCATCTCGGGCCGCGAATAGCGGGCGATCACGTCCTGCTCCTCGTCGTTCAGGTTCCGGTATGGCCGAAGCCGCCCTCACCGCGCGCGGTGGGGCTGAGCTCCTCGACTTCCTCGAGCACGGCGCGCTCGCAGCGCGCCAGCACGAGCTGGGCGATCCGCTCTCCTCGCCGGAGCTCGACCGGCTCGCTTCCGAGGTTGACCAAAAGGACGCCGATCTCGCCCCGATAGTCGGAATCGATGGTGCCGGGCGCGTTGACCATGCCGATGCCGTGGCGAAGCGCCAGGCCCGAACGGGGGCGAACCTGCCCCTCGTACCCGGGCGGGATCTCGAGGGCGATCCCGGTGGGGACGAGGGCGCGCTGGCCCGGCTCGAGCCGGACGTCCACGTCGGCCCGCAGATCGAGCCCCGCACTCCCTTCGGTGGCGTAAGTGGGAAGCGGGAGGGGCTCGCCCCTCCCGCCCACGCGCCGGACACGCACGCGGATCATCGACTCATTCGGTCTTGGCGCCGACCTTCGTCGGCGGGTTTGCGCCGTTGCCAGCGTCGCGCAGGGCCTCCTTGCGCGAGAGCCGGATCTTGCCCTGGCGGTCGATGGAGACGACCTTGACGAGCACCTCGTCGCCCTCGGAAAGCACGTCGGAGACGTTCTTGACCTTCTGATCGGAGAGCTCGGAGATGTGGATCAGGCCGTCGGTACCGGGAAAGAGCTCCACGAAGGCTCCGAACTCGACGATCCGCCGCACCGTGCCGAGGTAGGTCTTCCCGATCTCGGCCTCCTGGGTGAGGCTGCGAATCATCTGAATGGCCTCCTCGACCTTGGCCTGGTTGGGCGAGGCGATGTTGATGGTGCCGTCGTCCTGGATGTCGATGGAGCATCCGGTGCGGTTGATGATGTCGCGCACCGTCTTGCCGCCAGGGCCGATCACGTCCTTGATGCGCTCGGGACGGATCTTGATGGTGGTGATGCGCGGCGCCCAGCGCGAGATCTCCTTACGCGGCTCGGGAAGGACCTCGGCCATCTTGTCCAGGATGAAGAGGCGTCCCTGCCGAGCCTGTTCCAGCGCGGCCTGCAGGATCTCCTTGGTCACGCCGGTGATCTTGATGTCCATCTGGATGGACGTGATCCCCTTGCGCGTCCCGCAGACCTTGAAGTCCATGTCGCCGAGGTGGTCCTCGTCGCCGAGGATGTCGGAGAGGATGACCACCTTGTCGCCCTCCTTGATCAGGCCCATGGCGATGCCGGCGACGGGCGCCTTGATGGGCACGCCCGCATCCATCAGCGCCAGGGTGCCACCGCAGACGGTGGCCATGGAGGAGGAGCCGTTGGACTCGGCG
This sequence comes from Pseudomonadota bacterium, assembly GCA_003242475.1. Lineage (GTDB taxonomy): Bacteria > Myxococcota > Myxococcia > Myxococcales > Vulgatibacteraceae > ZC4RG40. Next base: position 50,845 of record QGUN01000010.1, on the reverse strand, counting down.
ATATCGGACGTGACACGGATGACGTAGGGGAATTCCTCCTCGGAGGGCATCACGTAGCGGAGAGCGCGCTCGGCCAGGGCACCGTGGCCGATCTCCCGCCGGCCGGGCGCGCGAAGGAAGCGCACCTCACCGACCGAGTACGGCGGGAAGTTGTAGTGGAGCATGAAGCGCTTGAAGCGCATGCCCATCAGCGACTCGATGCGCTGCTCGTCCTCGCCGGTACCCAGGGTGGCGGTGCAGATGGCCTGGGTCTCTCCGCGGGTGAAGATGGAGGAGCCGTGGGCACGCGGCAGCGAGCCCACCTCGCACCAGATCGAGCGGATCTCGTCGGGCTTGCGTCCGGCGATGCGGACGCCCTGCTCGACGATCATCTTCCGCATGTACTCGTACTTGAAGTCCTCGAAGTAGCCTTTGAGCTCGCGCTCGTGAAGTGCGTACGCCTCGCCGAGCTGCTCCTTCATCGCTTCGAGGGCGGCCTTCTTGGCCGCGGAGAGCGCTGCGTACCTCTGCGCCTTCTCCGAAATGGCGTAGGCCTCGGCGATGGGGCCCCAGGCGACCTCCCGGAAGCGGCCCCGGAGCTCCTCGTCCACCGCCGGCGGCTCGAAGGGGCGCTTCTCGGTCTTGCCGAGCTCGCGCGCCAGCTCCAGCTGCGCCTCGATGAGGGGCTGGACCGCCTGCTGGGCGAAGAGGAGCGCCTCGACCATCACGTCCTCGGGAACCTCGGCGGCTCCGCCCTCGACCATCACGATGGCGTCTCGCGACGCCGCCACGACGATCTCGAGGTCGGCCTTCTCCCGCTCCTCGTTGGTGGGGTTGGCGACGAAGCGCCCGTCGACGCGGACCACGCGCACGCCGCCGATGGGCCCGTTGAAGGGGATGTCGGAGGCGGTGAGGGCCGCGGACGCACCGGTCAGCGCCAGGACGTCCGTGTCGGCGTCGGGGTCGAAGGAGAGGACGGTGGCGATGATCTGCGTCTCGTTCTGATACCCCTCGGGAAAGAGCGGGCGACAGGAGCGGTCGATGATGCGGGAGCTCAGCGTCTCCTTTTCCGTCGGCCGCCCCTCCCGGCGGAAGAACGAGCCGGGGATGCGGCCCGAGGCGGAGAGCTTTTCCTGGTAGTCGACCGTCAGCGGGAAGAAGTCGAGACCTTCCTTCTTCTCCTTCGCGCTGACGGCGGTGACCAGGACCACCGAATCTCTTTGGCGGATCCAGATGGATCCGTCGGCCTGCTTGGCGATCTTGCCCGATTCGAGGACGATCTCCTTGTCACCGAGCTTTGCGATCTTGACGACGTGCTTCATTTTTCTCCCGTACAGCTCGCGATGCCGACGGGGTTTTGATCTCTGATCCCAAGAGCCGAATGTCTTCGGCTCCTCGGAACGGAAACCAAAAGCCCCGCCGCGAGCCTCGCGAGCGGTTAGCAAAAAGGGGCGCTTCCCAGCGCCCCCGGCGACTTACTTGCGCAGTCCCAGATCCTCGATGATCGCCCTGTAGCGCTCGGGATCCTTCCGCTTCAGGTAGTCGAGCAGGCGACGACGCTGCCCGACGATCTTCAGCAGACCGCGCCGCGAATGATGGTCCTTCTTGTGGACCTGGAAGTGCTCCGTCAGGTACCGAATGCGCTCCGTGAGAAGCGCGATCTGCACCTCGGGCGAGCCGGTGTCGCCTTCCGTGCGGGCGTACTTGGCGATGATCTCCTGCTTGCGATCCTTCAGAAGTGCCATCGTTTACCCTTCCACCTCGAAGTTGGTCGGGCGCATCCGCGAGGTGGTGCAGACGGCCCCGAAGCCCCCTGGGGGCTCACTCCGGGGGGCACGCTACCGGGAGAACAACCGCGGGTCAACGCTTCATTCTCCCCCCGGAGGAAAAACCCGTCGGTAGCGAAGCGCCCCACCCCTCTGCTCCGCGACGGCGAGGAGGCGCCCCTGCGGGCCGGTGATCCGGACGAGCTCTCCCTCCACCAGCCTCGGCGCGCCGCATTGCAAGAGGTCGCGGTAGCCGAGTGCCATGCCACGGGCCACCTTCCGCGCGCGCAGCTCGTCCACGCGGACCTCTCGCAGATCCGCCAGGGCCTCGCGGAGCGGGACGAGGCGCTCCTCGATCCGATCGAGCTGGCCTTCCTTCATCCAGCGCTCGAGGGTCTCCAGCGGAACCGCGTCCTCCAGTCGAAAGGGTCCGTTGCGCAGCCGCTTCAGCGAGACGAGGTGGGCGCCCACGCCGAGTGCCTGACCGATCTCGTGGGCGACCGAGCGCACGTACGTGCCCTTGGTGCAAGCGATGCGAAAGGCGACCCGCGCCGCGGCCGGGTCGAAGGAGAGCATCTCGATGGAGTGGATGGTGACCTTTCGCGGCCGGCGCTCGACCTCCAAGCCCTTTCGCGCCAGCTCGTAGAGGCGCTTTCCTCCGACGCGGACGGCCGAGTACATCGGCGGGGTTTGCCAGTACGTGCCGGCCATCCCCTCCACCGCCCGTCGCACCTCCTCCTCGCCGAGATGGTCGGTCGAATGCGTCGCGACCACGCGCCCGGCGGCGTCGTAGGTATCCGTCTCCACGCCGAGCTGGAGCGTGCCCTCGTACTCCTTGTCGCCTTCGAGGAGGAAGGAGCTGAGCTTGGTGGCCTGTCCCAGGCAGATGGGCAGGACGCCGGTGGCCGTGGGATCGAGAGTTCCGGTATGCCCTGCCTTGCGACCGCTCCCCAGCGCCCGCAGCCGCCGCACGACGTCGAACGAGGTCAGGCCCTCCGGTTTGTCGACGATCAAGACGCCATCCACGGCCGAATCAGCCCCCGCTTTCATCCTCGGTCGCGCTCTCGTCCTCGCGCGAGGCCGTGCCCTCGCCCGCACCCTCGTCGAATCCTCCGCTCTCCTCCCGGATCTCGCGCAAGAGGGCCTCGATTCGAGCCCCCCGCTCGGCCGAGTCGTCGTAGATGAAGCGGAGTTCGGGGACGTAGCGGAGCTGGAGCGCCTTCGCCACCTCGCGCTTGAGGAAGCCGGACGCCGATTTCAATCCCTCGGCGGTCTGCCGCTTCTCCTCCTCCGTCCCCATCACCGAGTAATAGACCCGACCGTGGCGGAGGTCGGGGCTCAGTTCCACCCCGGTGATGGTGACGAAGCCGACCCGAGGATCCTTGAGGCCACGCGCCAGGATCCGGCCCAGCTCCTCCTGGATGTGGTGGGCGACCCGAGTCGCACGATCACGACTCATCGGATTCCTCCTCCAGCATCCGCTCGTACTCCGCCAGGTTGCGCGGACCCTCGTCGTCGGCGTACTCGGCCACGGGCGCGATGATCCGGTCGTAGTAGGTGATCGACAGCTCTCCGACCGAATCGACCGCGCGGAAGATCTTGTCGAGGACCTCGCCGACGAAGGAGGGGGAGTTGGCCACCACCGCCACGCCGATGGTGGCCACCTTCCACCGCTCGTTGTTGGCCACTTCGGCCACCGAGGCGTTGAAGCGGGCGCGCAGACGATCGATGACCTTGCGCAGGATCTGGCGCTTGGCCTTCAGGGAGTCCGCTCCCGGGATCTCGAGCTCCAGAAGGAGGGTCCCGACGATCATCCGCGCCTCCCTGCTCAGAGCGTCTGGCGGATCTGCTCGAGCTCGTAGACCTCGATGGTGTCACCCACCTCGAAGGCGTCGAATCCCTCCAGGGCGATGCCGCACTCGAAGCCCTGCGCCACCTCGCGAACGTCGTCCTTGAAGCGTCGCAGCGACGCGATCTTGCCCTCGAAGACCACCTTGCGACCGCGGCGAACGCGGGCGTGGGCCGCGCGCGTGACCTTGCCGTCGGTGACGTAGGAGCCGGCGACCTGGCCGTAGCGCGGCACCGAGAAGATGGCCCGGACCTCGACCTGGCCGATGACCTTCTCCCGGGTGATGACGTCGAGCATGCCCTCCATGGCCGCCCGCACGTCCTCCACCGCGTCGTAGATGACGTTGTAGCTGCGGATGTCGATGCCGTAAGAGCGAGCGAGCTCCTTGGCCTTGCTCTCGGGCCGGACGTTGAAGCCGACGATCATCGCCTCGGAGGCCTTCGCCAGGTTGACGTCGGACTCGGTGATCGCGCCCACGCCCTTGTGGATGATCTTCACGCGCACCTTCTGGGTGCTCAGCTGCTCGAAGGCATGGGCCAGCGCCTCGCTCGAGCCGTGGACGTCGGCCTTGATCACCACGCGCAGCTCCTTGCCGCCGTCCTCGCGGACCTTGGCGAAGAGCTCCTCCAGCGAGACCTTCGAAGGGCCGGCCTGCGCCGCGGCCTTCTTCCGCTCCTGCGCCTCGCGGTTCTTGGCGATCTCCTCGGCGACCTTGATGTCCTTGACGACGTGGAACTCGTCGCCCGGCGACGGCACGCCCGACAGGCCGACGATCTCGACCGCGTAGCCCGGGCCGACTTCGTTGACCATCTTGCCGGTGTGGTCGTGCAGGGCGCGCAGCCGCCCGAAGAAGGTGCCCGTCACCACGGCGTCGCCGCGCCGCAGGGTGCCGCCCTGGACCAGCACGGTCGCCACCGGGCCGCGGCCCTTCTCCAGCTTGGACTCGATGACGACGCCGTGCGCCGCCTTCTTCGGATTGGCCTGAAGCTCGAGGATCTCGCTCTGCAGGGCGATGCTCTCCAGCAGAGTCTCGAGGTTTTCACCGGTCTTGGCGGAGACCGGGACCACGAGCGTATCGCCGCCCCACTCCTCGGGGATCAGCTCGTGCTCGGCGAGCTGCTGCTTGACGCGATCGATGTTGCCCTCGGGCTTGTCGGCCTTGGTGATGGCGACGACGATCGGCACCTCGGCGGCGCGGGCGTGGTTGATGGACTCCACCGTCTGCGGCATCACGCCGTCGTCGGCGGCCACCACCAGGACCACCACGTCGGTGACCTGGGCACCGCGGGCACGCATGGCGGTGAACGCCTCGTGACCCGGCGTGTCGAGGAAGGTGACAGGACCCTTGCTCGTCTGCACCGAGTAGGCGCCGATGTGCTGGGTGATGCCGCCCGCCTCGCCGGCCGCCACGCGCGACTTGCGGATGGCGTCCAGAAGCGTGGTCTTGCCGTGGTCGACGTGGCCCATGATGGTGACCACGGGCGGCCTCGGCTCGAGGTCCTCGGGCCGGTCCTCGGCGACGCCCAGAAGCTCGGTCTCGTCGAAGCCGGCCTTCTCCACCGTGTAGTCGTAGTCGGCCGCGAGGATCTGGGCGGTGTCGAGGTCGAGCGCCTGGTTGATGTTGGCCATCACGCCCATGCGCATCAGCTTGCGGATGAGCTCGGTGGCCTTCACGCCGAGGCGCTGCGACAGATCGGCGACCGTGATGCTCTCCTCGATCTTGATGACGCGCTTGCTTTCCTTCGGCGTCGTGATCAGGGTCTTGGCGCCCTTCTTCGCGGGCTTCTTCTTGCGCGGGCGAACGGGGAAGGCCGCCATCCGCCCGGTGGCCATCGCCATCAGCTCGTGCTTGCTCGGCGGAGCGGCGGGCTCGGTCGGCCGGGCGCCTCCCTTCTTGGGCTTCGCCCGCTCGCGGCTGACCTCCACGAAGTCGCGGCCCCGTCCCATCTGGTCGGGGACCACCCGAACCTCGCGCAGCTCGCCGATCTTCTTGCCCGGCGCCGCCGGAGGCCGCCGAGCCGGGCTCGGGGGCGGCGTCACGCGCCGGATGGGGATCAGCGGCCGGGAGATGACCACGGCCTGGGTCGGCGTCGGCTGCAAGGTGCGGGGATCCACCCCCTCCTGGCCGGGGACGTAAGGTCCCTTGATGCCCGGGATCTTCGGGGTCGGCACCTCGGGCTGCGCGGGGGGCTGGGCCGGCTTGGCGGGAGCCTCGGCCACCTTCTTCTCGGGCTCTTCGGTCGGTGCGGGAGCGGGGGCCGGCGCGGCGGGAGCCTCCTCGACCTGGCTGGGCTCCTCGCGTGCCTCGACGGGAGCAGGAGCCGCCTCGGCGGCCTCGACGACGACCGGTGCGGGCGCCTCGGTCTCGACGGAAGGCGGCTGCGGGGCCGGGGCCTCTTCCTGGGCGGGCTCCGGCTGCGCGGGCTGCGCGGACTCGGCAGGGGCGGACGGCGCCACCGCGGCACGGCGCCGGCGCACGACGAACCCCTGCGGCGGGATCGCGGCCGGCTGCGGATTGCGCTCCGCCATGATCTTCTCGATCACCGCCTGCGCCTGGTCCGCGTCCAGGGAGCTGGAATGCGACTTGATCTCCTCGTAGCCGTGGGCCTGGAGCCAGTCGACCAGCTCCTTGTTCTGCATGTCGAGCTCCTTGGCGAGCTCGTAGACGCGCATCTTCGACTTCGTCATGACCTTCGTTCTTCCCCCGCGTGCTTCCGTTTCTCGCTTTCGCACCGACCCTGAGCAACAGCGGGAGCGCCGTTAGTAGTCCGACGGGGCAGCGAGGTCAACCAACCTCTCCGTCTACTCCTCTTCCAGCTTTCCGAGGAGCAGAAGCGCCTCGGAAAGCAACGCTCCCGGCGGGGGAGGACGCGCCTTTCCGCGAAACGCCCTCCCCACGGCCCGCGCCGCCTCCGCCCGCCGCAGGCAGCTTTCCCGGGGGTGGACCCACGCGCCCCGGCCCGGAGCGAGCTTTCCGGGGTCGAGAGTAACCACGCCCGAAGGAGCGCGGACCAGGCGCAAGAGCTCGTCCCGGGGCGCCTTCTGCCCGCACCCGATGCAGGTCCGGATCGGAGTCACTCGACCTCGGCATCCGACGGCGCGGCGGATTCGAGGATCCGCGCCGCCTTCTCCTTCTCACGCTCCGCGTCCAGCTCCGCCCGCAGCCGGGCCTCCTCCTCCAGGTACTGCTCGGCGGCCTGCTTGAGCTGGCGCGCCTTCTTGGAGCCCAGTCCGGTCTGTTCGCCGAGCTTTTCGACGTCCTCTTCCTGGACGAGGTCCTCGACCCGCTTGTATCCGGCGGCCTGCAGCTGCTCGAGAACCCGGGCGCTCACGCCGCGAACGCGCAGCAGCCGCTCCTCCGGGGAAAGCTCGTCCGGATGGCGGCGCGCCTCGGCGAGCCGAGCCGCCTCGCGCTCCTGCTCCATGCGGGCGAGCTCCTCCTCGTCCTCGAGCGCCTGCTCCCGCGCCCTTTCCTGCATGGCCGGGATGAGGTCCTTGTCGATGCCCGGGATCTGCGCCAGCACCTCGGGCGAGGCGTCGGCGATGTCCTTGGCCTTGCGGAACCCGTGTGCGTAAAGAACGTCCACCAGGGTGTCGGTCATCCCGGGGAGCTGCGACAGCGAGCGCCGCGCGAACTCCCGCATCTCGCGGACGCGGCTCTCGGAATTGATGTCGAGCTTCCAGCCGGTCAGCTGTGCGGCGAGCCGAACGTTCTGGCCTCGGCGACCGATCGCCAGCGAGAGCTGGTCGTCGGGGACGATGATCTCCATCGCCTTGTTCGCCTCGTCGATGATGACGCGCGAAACCTCGGCCGGCTGCAACGCCGAGCAGACGAAGCGAGCCGGGTCGGGATCCCACGGGACGATGTCGATCTTCTCCCCGCGGAGCTCCTGCACCACGGCCTGAACGCGAGACCCCTTCATACCCACGCAAGCGCCGACGGGGTCCACGTCGGGGTCGCGCGACGAGACGGCGATCTTGGCGCGGGCGCCCGGCTCGCGCGCGGCCGCCTCGATGACGACCACGCCCTCCGCGATTTCGGGCACCTCCATCTCGAAGAGCTTGGTGAGGAAGTGCACCGAGGCCCGAGACAGCACGATCTGCGGACCCTTGGACTCGCGCAACACGTCCAGCACGTAGGCCTGGATGCGATCGCCGGGCCGGTACGTCTCGCGCGGCACCTGCTCGCGCAAGGGCAGAACCGCCTCGGCGCGAACGAGGTCGACGATGATGTTGCCGCGCTCGAAGCGCCGAACCGTTCCGGTGACGATATCGCCCTTGCGGTCCTTGAACTCGTTGTAGATGTTCTCACGCTCGGCATCGCGCGTCCGCTGCAGGATGACCTGCCGGGCGGTCTGCGCGGCGATGCGGCCGAAGCCGCGGCGGTAGGTCTTGAGCTGGAGGATGTCTCCGTAGCGCTCGTCCTGCGCGCGGGCCTCGGCGGCGTCCTCGTCGCGGTAGAAGATCTGGAAGACCAGCTCGTCGCCCGCCTCCGCCTCGATTCCCTTGGCGCGCGCATCGGCGACGGTGAGCTGGTTGAGCGGATCGGTGATCTCCTCCACGACCGTCAAGACCTGGAAGACCTCGACGACACCCTTTTCCTCGTTGTAGTGGGCTTCGAGCTGCCGTTCCTGGCCGAAGGTCTTCTTGGCCGCGGTGAGGATCGCCTGCTCCAGCAGGTCGACGATGACCTTCCGGTCGATGCCCTTGTCCTTTGCCACCTGGTCGATGACCAGGTTCAGATTGAGGCTTTCCGATCCGGAATACATGATTCACTCCCCTTCCGGCCCGCCGGCCGGCGATGCGTCCGGGTGGCGGTCCCAGCGAAGCGCGTCGGGATCGAAGGCGAGGTTTGCCTTGACGACCTCGTCGAACGGCACCTCGTGGACCCTCCCGTCGACGTCGATGCGGATGATCCCGGTCTCCCCGAGTCCGAGCAAACGTCCCTTGAAATTCTTTCGAGGAGGCTGCCCGAGGCCGCGCCGCGTCCGGATGCTCGCCAGACGACCCACGAAGCGCTCGAAGTCCGAGAGCTTCTTGAGGGGCCGCTCGATGCCGGGGCTGCTCACCTCGAGCGAGTATGCCGCGTCGATGGGGTCCTCGACGTCGAGGACGCGCTCGACCTGCCGCGAGACCAGCTCGCAGTCGTCGAGGGTGATGCCGCCCGGCTTGTCGATGGTGAGGCGAAGGAGCCAACGCCCCCCTTGCCGGAGATACTCCACGTCCACGAGCTCCATGCCCTCCGCCTCCACGAGCGGCTCGGCGAGCTCCCGTACGCGGGCTTCGATTTCCTTGTTCCAGGCCATGGTGCCACAAAAAAAGTGGGCTCCGCGGGCCCACTTTCCGAAGGCGACCTCGAAAAATGCCGCCTGAACCTATCGGAGCCCGGCTCCGAGGTCAAGGTTCGGCGACGACGAAGTTCCCGTGAACCTCTTGCACGTCGTCGCAGTCCTCGAGCAGCTCGACGAGCCGCAGGACCTGCCCGGCCTGCTCGCCTTCGACCACCACCTCGGTCTTGGGGGCGTAGATCAGCTTGCGGGCGCGAACCTCGATGCCCCGGGCGAGCAGCGCCTCGGCCACCTCGTGGAGATCGCTCATCGCGGTGCGGATCTCGAAGCCGTCCTCGTCGAGGTTGATGACGTCCGAGGCGCCGGCCTCGATCGCGATCTCCATGACCTCGTCCTCGGAACGCCCGGGGGCGACGTGAATCATCCCCACCCGGTCGAACATCCAGGCGACCGAGCCCGACTCGCCCAGATTGCCTCCACCCTTGGTGAAGAGGTGGCGGACCTCCCCGGCGGTCCGGTTCCGGTTGTCGGTCATGCATTCGACGATGAGCGCCACGCCGCCGGGCCCGTAACCCTCGTAGGTGACTTCCTCGTAGTTGACCCCCTCGATCTCGCCCGTTCCCCGCTTGATGGCGGCCTGGATCTTGTCCGAAGGCATGTTGGCGTCGCGGGCCGCCTCGATGGCCGCGCGCAGTCGGTAGTTGTTGGCGGGATCCCCGCCGCCGTTTCGCGCCGCCACCGTGATCTCGCGGATCAGCTTGGTGAAGAGCTTGCCCTTGGTGGCGCCCATCGCCTCCTTCTGGCGCTTGATCTTGGTCCACCGATTGTGACCGGCCATCTCTGAACGCGACCTCCTGAGACTCGGGGCGGGCCGGGTCGGGACCGCCCGCCGGCGCGCCTTCTAACACGCGGACGCACCGTTCCGAAACGAAATCGGATGACAGAACAGGCCGCCGTCGCATCTCCTTCCACGTTGGGCGGCCTCGGGCTGTATGCTAGCCTCCCAAGGTACCACGATGAGTCACCCCGCGTCGAAGCCCGATTGGAAACGACGGCTCGTCTCGACCTGGTTCGAGTTCGACCCGCGCGCCCTGGCGGCGTTCCGAATCGGGTTCTCCATGCTGCTTCTCTGGGATCTCCTCCGGCGGGTGCCGGACCTTGCGGTCTGGTACACCAACGAGGGCCTTCTGCCCAACCACACGCAGCTCTGGCGACCGGCGGCCGAGTACGTCTTCTCGCTCTTCTTCCTCGCCTCCCACAGGTGGGAGGCGGCCTTCGGCTTTCTGCTCTGCGGCTTCGTCTACCTCTGCCTGCTGGTCGGCTGGAAGACGCGGATCTTTCAGGTGCTCGCGCTGGTCGCGGTGGTCAGCCTCCACAGCCGCTCGGTGATCCTGGAAAACGGCGGCGACGTGGTGATGAACCTCCTCGCCCTCTGGAGCGCCTTTCTCCCCCTCGGCCAGCGGTGGTCGGTCGACGCGCTGCGGGCCTCGCTTCGGCGGACGCGGGAGGTGCGCGCCGAGGATCTGGGCAGCCACCGGGCGCAGGACGCGGATCTGAACCGTCCCGCCCGATCGCTGGCCGTGCTGGCGATCCTGTTGCAGCTCGCCGTCATCTACTTCTTCAACACCATGCACAAGAACGGCCCCGCGTGGAAGGACGGCTCGGTGGTGCACTGGGCCCTCCACCAGGACCGGATCGTCACCACGCTGGGCGCGGCGGTGCGCGACGGCTTCCCTCTCTGGCTCTCCCAGTTTCTGACCTACGCCGTCCTGATCGCCGAGGGAGCCGCTGCCTTCCTCATCCTCAGCCCCTTCGTCCGGCTGCATTTCCGCCGCATCGCCATCGTCGCGCTGCCGCTGATGCACGTCGGCTTCGCCCTCTTCCTCAACGTCGGCCTCTTCACGCCGACGATGTGCAGTTTCTTCTTCTTCCTCCTCTCCGCGGAGGACTTCGAGGCCTTCGGCCGGTGGTGGCAGAGGAGGCTGCGCGAGCGCACGGTCTACTTCGACGCGAGTTGCGGGATCTGTTTCCAGACGGCCCGGGTCCTCGCGCGCCTCGACCGCTTTGGCAAGCTGCGCTTCGTCCCCAATACCGACGTCGGGCGCCTGCCGGAAGGCGTGACGCCCGAGGTGGTGGAAAAGACCATCGTGGTCGCCGATCCGGATGGCAGGCTCCGCTACCGCTCGGACGCCTTCGCCGCGATCTTCCGCTCGATCCCGATGGGCTTTCTCGTCTTTGTCCCTCTCGCGCTGCTTCGGCCGCTCTCAGACCGCGTCTACGATGCGGTGGCGCGCAACCGCCAGCGGATCTCCGTCGCCCTCGGGCTGGCCGCCTGCGGTCTGCCAACCGAGGCGTCGGCGGCGCCTGCGCCGGAATCGAAACCTCCGCTCCTGGAGTCGCTGCGCCAGCTCCGCATCGGCCTCCGCGAAAGCCTGGTGCTGCTCTTCATGCTGGCCACGGGGAGCCAGGTCCTCGTGGAGAACCGGGCGATTCCGCGCTTCTTGAAGTTCCCGCAGCCCGAGCTCTTCCGGGCGCTCGTCCAGTACGGGCGATTCTTCCAGGGCTGGTCGATGTTCGCGCCCAACCCGCCCACCACCAACGGCCTGGTGGTGGTGGACGCGCGCACCGTGGACGGGCGGCGGATCGACCCGCTGAACTACGCGGCGACGGGCTGGACGGGCGAGCCCTGGGAAGCCTCCCCCGGCCGGCTCGGCCAGGACCAGTTCTGGTGCGACTACGTGGCGCGCATCGAGCGCAACCGCCACATGCACCACATCCTGGAAGCGTGGATCCGCCGCCACCACGTGCGGACCGGCCGCCCCGAGGACCGTATCGTCGCCTTCGACGTCTACTGGCTGGAGCACGCCACGCCGCCTCCCGGCCAGGGCCCCGGGCCGGGACCGCTCACCCGTCGGAAATTCCTTTCGTGGAAGGAGAGTCCGGAGCCCGGGGTCGTGGAGCGGTGAGCTCGCCATGAGCGCGTACTCCTCCTCGCCGCAGCATTCCGTGGAGACGCTCGAGCGCCTGGCGGCCATGCTGAAGGACCCGTCGTCCCGGGCCGAGGCGCTCGCCGAACTCGAAACCCTGGTGGTGCTGGTCGATGGCAGGGCGGGGAACGCGCCGCTGAGGCTCTGCGAGCTGGAGCTGGCGGCGGGGACGACGCCGCTCGCCCTCCGCCTGCTCCTTCTGCCCTCGATGCAGCCGCCACAGCCGGATTCGCTCCCGCTCCTCTCCGGACTGCTTCGGTTGCCGGTCGAGGAGCTCGAGGGCAAGCGCCTCCTCCATCGGAGCGCAGGCGCGGGCTGGCTCTGCATCGCGCTGGCGCGGTTGACCGGCCTGGCGCAAATCGAGGGCGCGGACGCCACCCCGCACGCGGCGGCGCTCGCCACCTGCAACCTCTGGCTCAATTGCGAGGAAGGGATCGCTTCGCGCGTGAACTTCTCGCATGGCGATCCCCTGCGCGAGCGCCCGCCGGACGATCGCTGGGACCTCCTCGTCGCGTCCCTCGCCGACGAGGGCGAGCTCGACGCGCTCCTCGACGAGGCGCCGGAGCGCATCCTGCCCGGCGGCTGGGTCCTGGTGGAGATCCCGAGTTGGCCGGGACGGTCGACCCTCGAGCGCGCCTTCGCGCGCCGGGGTTTCGCCGCCAAACCAGTGGCCGTCGGGCGGCGGCAGCCGACACCGCCGGTGCGGCTCGCCGCGCTGGCGGCGCGGGAGGAGGACGGAGAGGGCCCCTTCGAGCTCTTCTTGCGAGAGGAAAGCCGCGACCCCGTCGGCGCGCGAACCGCCCTCCGCTGGGAGGCGGCGGGCAACGACGTCTGGCACGAGACATCGGTCTGGGAGGCGCGGCTCGCCCGTCCGCGGCCCTGGCTTGCGCTTCGTCGCGCTCTGCGCGAAGCGGGGCGAGACCGCCTGCTTTCGTCGCTCGACCCGTCCGGAGCCGGCAACGAGCGCGTCGGTCTTGCCGCGACTCTCGCCAGCCGGCTGGCACGCCAGCCCGCCCTCCCCTGCCCGGAACCCGGCGGGGACGGGAGCCTGCGCGAATCCCTTCGCCACCACCTCGCCCGGAGCTTCGATCTGTGGCTGGCGGAGACGGAGGTCTTCTGCGCTCCCGACCTTCGGCAAGCGCTCTACTCGTTGCTTTTCGCCGTCTGCGATCCGGGTGACGAGGTCCTGGTGGCGCGCTCGGTCGCGGACTCGCTCGCCAGCGTCTTCGAGAAGGCCAGGGTCCGACGGATCGAGGCGCCCGATTCGCCGGAGGACCTACGCTCCCTTCTCCGCGTGGTCGCACCCTTGGCCGTCGTCCTCGGCGCTTCCGAGGACAAAGCCCAGATCCCCGCCCTGCTCGCCCTCGCGGACGATGCCGCGGAGAGGGGGGTATGGACGGTCCTGATCGCGCGGCACGCCCCGCAGCACCCGGAGCAGTCCGCACTGCTCGCCCGCCTCGGACGCGAACCGCACCGGCACAACCTCGTCATCCTCATGGAGCTTTCCGCGGGCGATGCCTACCCGGACCACGAGCTGGCACTTCTCCTCCCCGTTCCGGAGCGGCTCTTTTCCGACCTGGAGATCGCCGCGGAGACGACCGGCGCGCGGCTCTCCGCGCCGGTCCAGTGGTTCTTCGAGTCGATGATCGCCGACCTGCTCGCCTTCCAGGTCGCGCCCGCCGCCGCGCAAGGGCCCGCCAGGCGCCAGCTCTTGCGCGCGCCGCTTCCCCGTTCGCAGAGGATCCAGGAATTCGCCGCCGCCCCTCCTTTCGCACCGCGCTTCTTTCGGGCGGACGACCCGCGTCTGCTTCGCCTCGATCGCGGGGACAATCGGGAGCGGATCCCCCTCGTCCTGCTGGAGGGCCTGCTTTTCGGTGCCCTTCGCCCCGCCTCGAACGATGCCGCCTTGCGGGAGGCGATCGCCGCCTTCGTGGCGGAGACGAGAGGCGTGGAGACGGACGCCGCCGAGGTGGTGGTGGGAAGGGGGGTCCGCGGCCTCCTCCACGATGCCGCGATCGCACTCGGTCGAGTTCTCGGCCGCCCTCCCGAGGTCTTCGCGGTGGCGCCCTGCCACGGCCTTCTGCCGCACGCGCTGCGCGCCGCCGGCTGCGCCGTGCGGGCAGGGCCCCTCGCCTCGCTCCTCGAAGGAAGGGCGTCCCCGCCGGATCTCGTCCTCCTCTCCCAGCCCGGCGATCCGGACGGCTGCTACCTGGAGGGGTCCGCGCTCCGGGCGCTCGCGGATTACGCGCTGAAGCACGGCTGCTGGATCTTCTCCGACGAGGTCGCGGGCCTGCTGACGCTTCACCGCCCCAAGGCCTCGCAGGTTCCCAGCCCTCTGGGGGTCGAGCCGCGCCTGCTCCCCCGGATCCTCGTCTTCGGCGGCCTGGCGAAGGAGTTCGCCGCGGGGGGCCTGCGGCTGGGCTGGGTCGTGGTGCGCTCCTCCCCCTTGCGCAAGGCCCTCGCCTCGCTCGTCCTGGAGCGCCCGCCCGGGATGGTCATGGCCGCGGCCGCGCACCTCTACGGCGCGTGGCTACGAACGCCGGAGGGAAGGCCCGCCCAGCCGAAGCGACGGGCGGCACTCGATGCCTACCTGGAATGTCTGCGGCGCGAGCTCTCCGTCCGCCGCGAGCGGCTCGCGGCGATCTTCGATCGGGAGGGACGCGCCGGCGACGCGGGCGGGCTCTTTTTGACGCCGGACGTCAGCGGACTTCTGGGCCGAACCATCGACGGAGAGGAGCTGACGGCGGAAAACCTCCCGCGCCTCCTCTATCGCCACACCGGCGTGGTGGTGAACGGCGGCCTCTGGTGCTTCGACCGCGAGCGAATCCACCTGGCCTATGGGATCCCTCGCGAGGGGGTGGAGGAGGCGGCCCGAAGGCTGGAGGCCTTCCTCGGGCGGCTGGGGAGCTGAGGCTTTTCCCGCCTTCGGCGACGGAGGCGCGGCCGCCGTCGTCTCACCGCATCGGCGCGGTCTCAGGAAGCGCGCGGGATCCCCACGGGGCTGGCCTTCAGCGCGGCCTTGCCATCCTTGACGTAGACGGTGAAGCGAACGGTGGCGGAGCGGTGCCGCTCCATGAGCTGGGCGCGGGTCGCGCGCAGCTTGGCGGCGAAGCGCTCGTAGCTGATGCCGGCCGACGACTCTCCGCACTGCTGTCGAACCTGGAGGAACTGCTCGTAGACCTCCCGCAGGTGGGCCTCCTCCGGATCCTCGGACTCCGCCGGCTCCTCCGGCTCCGGCGTGAGGAAGGCGGTGAGGGGCTCCGGCTGCTCCTCCTCGGGAGCCGACTCGGTGGGCTCTTTGGCATCCGCCTCGGGCTGCGGGAAAAGGGGGAGCGGCCGCGTGGGCATGTCCCAGGCGGGCCGGGCCTCCTCCACACCGCTCCCTGGTTCGAGGGGCTCCATGGCGAAACCGGCTGGTGCGGCCGGCTCGGGTTCCGGCGCGACCGCCCGGCCGAATTCGACCGGCCCGGTCGGCTCCGCAGCGTCGGGTCTCGGAACCGGATGCTCCGCGGCCTGCGCCAGTCCAATCGCCTCGGGGGCCGCGGGCCCCAGCTCCAGGCCGGCCCCAGGCTCCGAATCGACCGCCGGATCCGCAGCGCCGAAGCGCTCCACCTCGGCCGCCGGCTCGGACCCGTCCTTCGACGGGATCGGGATCCCGGCCTCCGTCGGCTCGGCCGGGAAAGGGAAGGCCGCGGCCAGGTCGGCGACCGACTGCTCCTCCTCCTTCTCTTCCCCGAAACTGGTTTGCGCCAGCGCCGCCTCCACGGCGTTCGGGCGTCGGCCCCTGGCCAGGCGCTGGACGGCGCGGGCCATCCGTCCGACGTCGCCGGCGAGGTGCTCGGGGAGGACGACCGTCGCATCGCCCTCGGCGAGGCGTTCGGTCACGTCGGCGAGCTGCGCAAGCTCGCGGAGCTGCCGCTTGCCGGAGCGCGCCACCGCGGCGAAGAAGAAGGCCACCACCGCCACCAGAGCCGAGAAGAGCAAGGACCGCTTCTGCAACTCGACCAGAGGATCGAGGATGGGCCGAATGGAGGCGGAGTGAAGGATGGTGGCATCGCCCAGGTTCTGGGCCAGGGCACGGGTGGTCCCCGTCCATTGCACGAAGAGCGGAAGCTCCAGGACCTCGAAGACGCGGTACTCGGCCGGCCGGCTGCCCGTGCCGAAGGCTCCGCCCGCCCCCGAGGAGGCCACCGCGAGCTCGGCGCGCTCCATCGTTCCGAGCGTGGAGGCCACGGCCTTGCCGCCGTGCAGGAAGGTGAGGTCCGCGCCCAGCCGCTCGCCCAGCCGACGTGCGAAGGCGTCGTCGACGGGAAGCGCGACCGCGAGCGCGCCCGTTCCCACGGGAACGGCCCGCAGACGGTAGAGACGACCTTCGATGGCGGCCAGGCCGGAGCGTTCCTCGCCCTCCAGCGCTCCGCGGACGATGGCCGAGGCCTCGCCCTCGAGCTCGTGGACCGCGTCGCCGATCAGCGCGCGGATACCGCCCCGGGTCGCGACGATCGGAATCGGCTCGGCGTCCCCGGCGAGCGAGCGCAGAGAGCGCGCCGCCTGCTCGAGGACGGAGCGGTCCGGCACGCCGCCTTGGACCGCCAGGTCTGCCAGGGTAAAGTGGAAGGGCGTGCGCTGCGCCACCGTGCGGGCCACCTCGAGGTCCGCATCCGCGGCGAGGGCGAGTGGCAGGCTGCGGGTGGAGGCAGAGAGCCGCTCGGCGACGTGCCGCCCCACGATCTTTTCGTGCTCGGCTCCGGCCAGATACGCGTCCACCGTGCCGACCGCGAGCGCGGCGACGCCGAGGAGAAAGAGCAGAAATCGAGCCATTCCACCACCCTTCGGCGATCCGGATCGGCGCGGTTTATATCGTCGCGGCCGCCAAAGGGTCAACTTTGCCCCCGCGTCCCGGAGGCCGTCGACCGCGCTCGGACGACGTGGATCAGGGCAGCAGGCGACTCACCTCGTCGGCGAGCCGGTCGAGCTCGCCGAGCCCGATGCGCCGGGCGACGCGCCCCCTCACGTCCAGGACGAGGACCTGCGAATCGGCCTCGCCGCCGAACGATCGACGTAAGGCCTCGCCTCCCAGATCCACGTAGGCGCGAAAGGGAAGGCCCGAGAGATCGCCGGGCTCCGATCCCACCCAGATGCCGACCATCTCCACGCGGTCCCTCCAGCGCTCGCGCACCTGGGCGCAGGCATCGGCCACGCGCTCGTAGGCGTCACCGAGGATGCAGACCAACGTCACCCGACCGCGCACTCCCTCCAGGCGGACGGAGCGCTCGCCGCGCGGCAGCTCCACGGAGAAAGGCTGGCCGATGGCCGGATCGTCGGATTCGACGCGCGGTGCCTCGAGGCGAGCCGGCTCCGGTCCGGCAGCGCAGGCCGCCGCGCCCAGCAGGAGGATCAGAAGCCGCCCGACATTCCGAGCTCGCATCGCCGCCCCCGATCGGTAGACTCGGCTCCATGCGGAGGCTCCTTCTCTCGCTCGCCCTGCTCTGCATCGGCGCCACCTGTGGCGACGCCGATCCGGACGTGATCGACGTCGGTCCGGGCGACGACCCCGGAGCCCACGAGCCTCCCGTCCACAGGATACGCATGGGGCCGCTCGCCAACGCTGGCCCCGACCAGTTCGCCCTTCCGGGCATGCCAGTCCGCCTCGACGGCCGGGGGACGACGCCGCCGGAGGACGGACGGCCCTTGCGCTACCGCTGGCTGCAGGAGGCGGGGCCGAGGGTCCTTCTTTCCGATCCGACCTCGCCCGTCACCGAATTCGTCGCTCCCTCGATCCGCCCCGGCTCGGGCGACCGGCTCGTCTTCCGGCTGGTGGTGGAGGACGGGGCGGCGCGAAGCGTCGACCGCATGGTCGTGCGCCTGGTGGAAAGCAGCGACCGCCTCGAGTTCGCGCCGGCCGTGATCGCGGGAGCCGAGATCGAGACCCGGCCCGGTCAGGAGGTGGAGATCCCGCCTCCGACCTTCCTGGCCACCGCCTGCCTGGACCGGGAGGACCGGGAAAAATGCCTGGCCACTCCCCTCCCCTACTGCTGGTCCCAGGTCGCGGGGCCCAGAGTGGCTCTCCAAGGCGCCTGTGGCGAGGGACCGACCTATTTTTCGGCCCCTGCCGTGGAGAGCCTCCTCGTCTTTCGCGTCGATGCGCACGCCCACGCCGACTCGCCCGCACCTTCCGCCTGCGGCCCGGAGGCGGACATCGCGGAGACGCCGCCCTGCGCCGCCCCCGACTACTTGCGCGTGGTGGTGCGCGCCGTCCCTCGCCGCGGCGAGGAGCTCCCGACCACCTCGCTCGGCGTCCGAGGGCAGTCGATCGGTCCCCACGAAGCGGAGACGATCGAGCTCGGCGGCGTTCTGAACGATATCCCGGCCCAGCTCGACGCGGTGGGCAGCGGCGACGACCGCGCGGAGCGCTGGCGCTTCGTCCCCCGTTTTCGCGCCGTCCTCGGCCAGCCGCGCCTGCGCCCTCTGCCCGGCCAGGCCGATCTCCTCCTCGGAATCGAGGGGAACCGCGCCCATGTCTACAGCCCGCCCTGGCCGGGCCTGGTCGGGGTGGTTTTCGAGCCCTGGTTCTACACGGAGCTCACCCAGGGCGGCCAGACGAGGCTGGAGTGGATGCGGGCCGCGCCCTCCCTCGCCATCCTCCGCTGGACGCATCCCGTCGACCTGCCGCGCATCCGAACCGACGCGGGACCGCGCCCCTGCGGCACCTCCTCGGTCCCGCCAGACTGCGAGCCGCTCGAGCCCGGACAGGAGGTGGTCCTTTCGGGCAGCGTCGAAAGCAGCGCACCCGGAAGCCCGACGCCGACCTGCTGGGAGCAGACCTTCGGCCCTCCGGTGGATCTCTCACCCGCCGCGTGCGCCGCCAACGAGCCGCGGAGGTTCGTGGCCCCGCAGCCGCCCCCCGACAGGCCGCTCGAGCTCGCCTTCCGCTTCTACCCGCAGGACGCCAGTCTCTTCGAGAGCCTGCCCGCCACGCTCACCCTGCAGGTGCGGCCCACGAATCTCCTCCCGCCCCGAATCGTTCTCGAATCGCCCGCGGCCGTCGCCCCGGGTGGGAGCGACACGCTGGACGCCACCGGCTCCTCCGATCCACATGGCGGGCTCGTCCGTTTCCGTTGGCGGCAAGTCTCCGGTCCGACCGCCTTCCTCGGGCCCTGCGGAAACGAGGACGCGACGGAGGGCTGCCGGGTCCTGACCCTGCCCGAGGACGCGACCGGCCTGCTCGTCCTCGAACTCGAGGTCCTGTCCGAGGCCACGGGCCTCGTCACCCGCCGGCGGGTGGAGATCCCCGTCGTCGAGGGGGCGCCGTGAGGCGCGGCGACCTTCTGCCCCTCGTCGCGGCCGTCCTCGCGGGCGCAGCCTGTGCCCACCGGGCAGAGCACGCGGTCCTGCACCACCGCGAGCTCGTCGGCGTCCTCCCGCCGATCCCCGGCGAGCGGACCCACTTCGCGTACGCGGAGGTCCGGGAAGAGGACGATGCCGCTCCCCGGCTGCACGTCAGCCTCCTCGCCCCCGACGGCAGCCGCCAGACGGTCGTCCACGCCCTCGGAGAGGATGCCAGCGCCTGCGCCGCCCGGGTCCGCGCGGGCGAATCGCTCGCCGAGATCCTGCCCGCGTACATGGAGCTGGGATTGAAGCCGGCGCCGCCTCCGGAGCTTCCGGTCACCCTCGGCCCGCCGCTGGAGGGCATGGTCCTCCGGCTCGAACCCCTTCGCTCCCGACGCTTCCCCCAAACCCATCTGCTGCTGCTCGAGTCGGAGGGGGCCCGGGCCGAGATCCAGCGCTTCTTCGTGCCCGAGGGCGGAAGCCTCCGCCTGGCCGCCCTTCTGCCGGACGCCGCCGCCGTCGAGCTTCGCTCCCGCACCCCCGCCGGGATCGTGCAGGACGTGCGGGCGGTCGATCTCCTCGCCGGCGCCCGACGCCTCTTCGTCGCGCAGGCGCGCCGCGCCCTCGACGCGGGCCACCTCGAGGAGGCCGCCGTCTTCCTCGCGCGCGCCGAGATCCTCGGAGCGCCCGACGAAGGCGAGTTCTGGTTCGAGACCGCCCGCCTGCGCGCCCTGTCCGGTGCCGCCCCCGTCCGCGTCCTCGAGGCGCTCTCGCGCGCCATCCCCCACGAGCCCGCACTCTACCGGATGCGCGCCCGCACCGATTCCGCCTTCGCCAGGCTGAAGGACGACGACGGCTTCGTCGAGGTGGTCGCCCCTCGCCCCCTCCCCGGCCGCCCGCCTACCGTCCACGTCGTCTCCGAGTAGGAGAGCCGGAGCAGGGCGCGAAGCAGCGCCGCGGCAGAGCCTTGGGCCCCGCCGACGACCCCTTGAAGCCCCGACACACGACATCACGCTTCGCGAGCATGAACGCGAAAGCGACGGGGCTTTCGGAAATCCGCTTCGGGATCCTGCGCCGCCCCAAGGGCTCAATCGCTGCGCTCGCCGGCGAGGTTGGCGCGAAGGAGGGTGCGCACCTCGTCGTATGTCTCGCCGTAGGCGAGGGCGTGCATCAGCTTGACGATGGAGGCCTCGGGGGTCATGTCGCCGGCGCCGACGGCGCCGAGGGCCTCGGCCTGGGCGCCGCCCTCGTAGAGCGGCAGCACCACGGCGTTCTTGATGGCCTGCGAGCCGATGAGGACGGGGATCTCGCGCTCGCGCGCCGCCTCGAGAACGGGAAGGAAGGAGCGTTCGCCGCGGATGGGGAGGTTGCCGGTGCCGTAGGCCAGAAGGAGCAGGCCTCGCACCCGTCCGCTGCAGACGATCTCCAGGTGCGGCCCGGGATCGGCGCCCGGAAAGACGAGAACCGTGTGCACGCGGGTGTCGAGGCGGTCGAGGAGGCGGAAGGCCCCTCCCTTTCGCTCGATGGGCGGGATGACCACCTCCACGCCCAGGCCGCCCAGGGGCGGGACGTTGGGCGAGTCGAAGGCGTCGTACTCGGCGATCTTCAGCTTCCGCGCCCGGTTGCCGCGAAAGAGCTTCGAGTCGAAGCAGATCACGACCTCGGGCAGCGCCTCGCCGCGCGTGGCGGCGGTGACGGCGTCGATGAGGTTGAGACGCGCGTCGGTGCGGATCTCGCCCAGCGGCCGTTGCGAGCCGGTGAGGACCACCGGCCGCGGCAGGTTGCGCAGCATGAAGGAGAGCGCCGAGGCCGTGTAGGCCATGGTGTCGGTGCCGTGGGTGACGACCACCCCGTCGTAGTCGAGGATGCGCTCGAAGATCCGCCGCGCCAGCCCCTGCCAGAGCGCGGGCTCCATGTCGGAGGAATCGACGTTGGCAAAGATCTCGAGGTCGATCTCCGCGATCTCCCAGAGCTCGGGAACGCGGCGGCGCAGGGCGTCCTCGAAGGGCCCGGGACGCAGCGGCCCGGGACGCCCCGTATCCATCCCCAGCGTCCCCCCGGTGTGCAGGAGGAGGACCTTTGGCATTTCAGGGTTTCTCCGCCAG
This sequence comes from Pseudomonadota bacterium, assembly GCA_003242475.1. Lineage (GTDB taxonomy): Bacteria > Myxococcota > Myxococcia > Myxococcales > Vulgatibacteraceae > ZC4RG40. Next base: position 29,545 of record QGUN01000010.1, on the reverse strand, counting down.
GACGACCATGCGCGGCGAGCGCGGGTTGAAGGGGGTGCGGTCGAGCGAGCCGTGCACGGCGAGGACGCGCAGCCCCACCTTGCGCAGTAGCGCGCGGATCTCCGGCTCGGAGTAGGCGCGGTGGTCGAAGGGGTAGCGTCGCTCGACGCCGTCGGTGATCAGGATCCGGTTGCCGTGAAAGCGGTGGGTGTCGGCGTCGTAGAAGAACTCGTCGAGGAGGTAGCCGCCGGGTCTCCGGCTCCAGACGCGCTGGCCGCTCGCCGACTCGAGGAGGGCGCGATTGCCCAGATCGAGCAGGAGCCGGCCGCCGGGTTTGAGGCAGGCCGCCATGTTTCGGGCGACCGCCTCGTTCTCCACCTCCGAAAAGAGCCCGAACGACGTGAAAATGGAGATGACCGCGTCGAAGGGCGGGAGCGTCTCGATGGGCAGGTTGCGCGCGTCGGCGAGGACGAACTGGCAGGAAAGTCCCTCGGACTCGCGCGCCGCCCGCGCCTCCTCGAGAAGAGCGGTGGAGAAGTCGATGCCGGTGACGTCGAAGCCGCGGCGCGCCAGGGCCAGGACGTGGCGGCCGTTGCCGCAGCCCAGGTCGAGAACCCGCGCACCCGGAGCGAGCGCCAGCGCGGCGGCGATGCGGGGCGCTTCCTTCTCGCCGGAGGCGTGGTCCTTTTCGGGATAGAGCAAGGAATAATCGCTGCCGAAATAGCTTTCCCACCACGGCCTACCGCGCCCGTCCCGCAGGGGAAAGCGCGCGGGTGCCTCCTGCTCCAGCGTGAGCGTCGCCGTTCGCGCGGACGGATCGAAGCCGGCCATGAAATCGCCCCTTAGCAGCCCGCCCTTGCCTTTACAACCGAGACAGCGCTTGGCTAGGATGCCGGTCTCTTCCCCCTCGCGATCCATGCGCAAGCGAATTCACATCGCCCTGCTCGTCCTTCTGCTCCTCGGTTTCGCCTGCGACCGGGACGGCAATACGGCGCGCGCGGCGCCCCCGCCGACGCCGAAGCCCAGCCCCGCGGTCGAGCGCACGCTTTCCGAGGAGGAGACCGCCCGCCTGCTCCCGGGCTTCCCGGTACACCAGATCCCCGCCCGCCTGCGGCAGGCCCTGGTCTCCATGGCGGAGGACGAGCTCGTCCACGACGGCAGCCCCTTCACGCTGGCCGGCTGCCTGCGGGACGACCGGCCCTGCAAGGAGGAGGCGATCCGCGGGCTGAGCCTGCTGCTTCGGCTGCTTCAGGCCGGTGCGCGGGAGAGCGAGGCGCTGGCGACGTACAACCGCTACTACAACTCGTTTGCCAGCCGGAGCGAGATCGATCTCTCCGGGGCCGCCTGCACCGGACCGGAAAACGCGGCGGTCACCCTGGTCGAGTTTTCGGATTTCGAGTGCCCCTACTGCGACGCGGCGCGCCCCCTCCTCAAGGCGGCCATCGCCGGGCGAAACGACGTCCGGCTCTGCTTCATGCACTTCCCGCTGCCCGGCCATCCCCACGCCATGAGCGCGGCCCAGGCGGCCATCTTCGCCCATCGACACGGCAAGTTCTGGGAGATGCACGACCTGCTCTTCGACAACCAGCGCCGCCTCTCGGATTCGCTCATCCGCTCGCTGGTGGAGCAGGTCGGCCTGGAGACCAAGGCTCTGGTCGAGGCGGTGAAGACGGGCGAGCTGGCCCAGCTGGTGGATCGGCACCGCAACGAGGGCCTGCGGCTGGGTGTGCAGGGCACTCCAACGATCTTCATCAACGGTCGGAAGCTGGAGCTGCCGCTGACCGCGGAATTCCTCCAGCTCACCCTGGACGACGAGATCCGGTGGAGGGCGAACGGCTCGAGCTTCCGCCGTGCCGAGCCCTGAGCGCCCGGAAGGAGGACGGACGTGTCCCTCGTTTCGCACAGGCAGCCCCTCGTCATCGGTACCGCTCTCTTGCTCGGCACGCTGCTCGCGGGCGCCGCGTCGGATGAGCAGCCCGCCGAGGCTCCGGCGCAGGAGGAAGGCGCGCCGGCCGCCGAAGAGGGCGCGAAGGGGCGGTCCCGCCGCCCCGTGATGGCACCGGGCCAGTCGGCGCCGGCCGCGCCGCCGCCGGGCGTCGCCCGGCCCGTAAGGACGGAACCGAAAGAGGAGGCGCCGGCCGAACCGCCGCCTCCGCTGCAGTTCGCCGACGAGCCTGTCGTCACCACCGCGGCGCCTGCCGAGGAGGAGCCGCAGGCGGGTGGCGAGGAGATCACCGATCCGGCCGAGGTCCGCTACTACACGCGCAAGGGCAACCTCCACGTGGAGATGCGGGTCCGCCCGGGGATTCCGGTCCCGGGCGAGCCGGTGGAGATCGGCTGGCGGCTGGAGGAGCAGCTCCTCATCCCCGACCCCTACCTCGGTGACCGCCGCCCGCTCTCTGGGGTGGAGATCGTCGCCACGGTGGGCGGGCCCGAGCCCGAACGGCGCTACGAGGTGCACGCCGAGCCGAAGCCTGGCAACTTCGGCTTCACCTTCACGCCCCACTCCGCCGGCCTCTACCGCATCGCCCTGGCGCGCCGTGACGGCCGCTCCGGCGTGGAAGTGGAGATGCAGCTTCCCGTGGGGCAGCCTCCGCTTCCGGCGACCCGCTCGCTGGAGGTCAAGCGCTATCCGCGCGCGCCCATCGACCCCTCGGATACGAAGGCGCAGATGCGCGAGCTCGCCCGTCGCTGGATGGCGCTCGAGCGGGCGGCCGGGACGCCGCAGGCCGTTGCGGCGCACACCAACCTGGTGGAGTTCGCCCGGCAGCTCGAGGCCTCGGCTCCGCCTCCGGCGAAGCGCGGCTACGCCGCCCTCGTCCAGATGCTGGGGACGATCCCCACCGGCGGGCCGAAGGAGCAGACCCTCGGTCAGATGGACGAGGTGAACTTCCAGACCTGTCTGCGATGCCACGCGGTGGCGCGCCTGGAGTTCGCCGAGGACATCTCCAACTGGCCCCGCTACACGCCCAACCCCAACCTGAAGCCGCCGGCGTCCTCTGCGCCCGGAGCCGCGCCGCGCCGCGGTCCCGTCCTGCCGGTCCGCAAGTGAGAGAGGTGATCGACATGCGCCAGACCCTCGCGTTTTTCGTCGTGGCTCTCTCGATCGGCACCGCCGCGCACGCCGACGCGCCACTGCGCGGTGATCCAGAGGCCGGCCGGAGCCTCTTCCGCACCGAGTGCTCGGCGTGCCACTCCTTCGACGGCAAGGGCTTCCCCGGCTGGAAGGCCGCCCATCCCGACCGTCCCCTTCCCGATCTCTCCAATACCGCCTTCCTCGTCACCCGAAGCGACGAGGAGCTGCACGCGGTGATGACCACCGGGATGGCGCAGGGCGAAAGGTGGATCCCCGGCCACGCCTTCGCGAGCCTCGGCCCCCTCGACCGGTGGAACATCGTCCAGTGGCTGAGGTCGCGCAGCCTCCGGGTGGAGGACTTCTTCCCCAGCGTGGCCAAGTTCACGGCCAAGGAGTTTCAGATCGACTCGCCCGGATCCGATCGCCTCGAGGCCATGGGCATCGGCCCGGACGAGATGCGGGTGGTGGTGCTGACCGCCTACCGCGGCTCGCGCAAGCCCAACGAGCCGATCCGGCTCGTGCCCTGGACGCCGGTCGAGCTCGACCTGCTGAAGGCCAGCGACCGCCTCGGGCACCTCACCTTCATGGACATCCAGGCGCCCCGCACCGGCGAGGTGATCCACGTGGGCTTCGCCTTCGACCTGGACGGCAAGCTCGCCGCCGTTCGCGTTCGCCACGACGACCCCGCGCGCCGCAGCCAGTACCAGGCGTACGAAAAGGCGCTCTCCGCCTTCGTGGGCCAGCAGGTGAGGACGGCAACGCAGCTTTCCGCGCCGCGGGGGCTTTCCGACGGCGTCCAGTGGGCGCAGGTGGTGAGCCGGGCGGTCAGCCTCTCCGCCGAAGCCATCCTCATGTTCGAGAAGGCCGAGCGGGCGCGAACTGCCTTCGACCTCTGATCCGGAGGGGCGCGTGGAGCTGCCCTACGTCACCCCCGAGCTGCCGGGGGTGTCCGCGCGGATCAAGGCGATTCCCGAGGACTTCGTGGTCGACGAAATCCCCCTCTACCCCGCCGCGGGCGAGGGGGATCACCTCTTCGTCCGCGTGGAAAAGCGCGGCCTCGACACGCTCCAGCTCGCCCGCAGCCTGGCGAACGCCTTCGGCGTCTCCCCGCGCGAGGTGGGCATCGCCGGCCACAAGGACCGCCACGCAGTCACCACGCAGTGGATGAGCTTTCCCGGGGTGGCGCCGGAAAAGGCCCTGGGGCTTTCGGGCGAGGGCTTTCGCGTCCTGGAGGCGGTGCGCCACCGCAACAAGCTGCGCATGGGCCACCTGCGCGGGAATCGCTTCCGCATCCGCCTGCGGGGCGCGCACGACGTCGAGGCGGTGGAGCGGATCGCGCGCGCCCTCGAGGAGCGAGGCCTGCCCAACTACTTCGGCGAGCAGCGCTTCGGCCGGGCCGGCGACAACGCCGCCATGGGGCGACGGATCCTGCGCGGCGAGGAAAGGGTTCGCGACCGGCGGTTGCGCAGCCTCCTCGTCAGCGCCCTGCAGAGCGAGATCTTCAACCGGCTTCTCGCGCGACGGATCCGCGAAGGAAACTGGGACCGGCCCCTTTTCGGCGACGTGCTGCAGAAGCTCGATACCGGCGGCCTCTTCGTCTGCGAGGATCCCGAGGTCGATCTTCCGCGGGTTCGGTCCTTCGAATGCTCGGTGACCGGCCCGCTCCCGGGCCCCCGCATGCGACCCCAGCCGCACGGCGAACCCGCCCACCTGGAAGAGGAGGCCATTCGCGACGCGGGTCTTCGTCCGGAGGACTTCTCGTCCCGGCGCGAAGCGCCTGGCGCACGACGCCCGCTGCGCCTTCCCGTGCGCATCGCCCTCGTCTCCGACCCCGAAGGCATCGTCCTCGATTTCGAGCTTCCTCCCGGCGCCTACGCCACCTCGCTCTTGCGCGAGATCACCAAGGACGCACCGCCACCGCCCTGAGAGGCGGGCCCGGCGGCGAGGCGCATGCCTCCGGCGTCGCGACGAATTGGAGGGAGGCAAAGTGGCGGCCGGCGCGCTCGGCCCGAGCAGCGCCGCGCTCCGTTCGCCCGCAGGCCTGATGCAAGGCCCGCTACTGGACCGGACTGCTCCTCGTTTCGACCTGCTTTTTCTTCTCCTCGGCGGCTGCCTCGGCCTCCTTCTTCAACCGGGCGATCTCGCGGTCGACCTCGTCGATCTCCTCCTGCTTCTTCTGCGCCATCAGCTTGTCTTGCGGCAGCACGTAGACGTTGGCGCGCATGCGGGCGGCATCGCGCTCCTCGACCAGCTTCGCCCGCTTCTCCTCGAGCTCCCGGATCCGTTCTTCGAGGGCCTTCTCGGCCGAAGCCCCACCCGCCTCCTCGGCGAGCGCCGGCGCCCCAGATAGCGCGATTCCCAGGCAGAGGACGAAGCCGAAGATCCTGCCCATTTTCGACCTCCTCGACGCAACGCTACCACCCCGGCGGGGGGAATCCCAGGCAAGGCAGCGGCCGCTCGGCCGCATTCCCGCAGGGTGCCCACGGCCATCGGCTGGCCGGCGTCCTCGCCATGCCGCGCGACGGTCCGGGAGCCTGCCGCGGTCGTCGGCCGACGCGAGGCGGCGGAGCCGCCCTTCCATCCGTCGCCGCGGTCGACTGGTCCCTCGACCGGCTCCGAGCACCGGCGGGCGCCGTGGGGCCCGGCGCGCTCAGCCGGCCCTGCGGCGCGGGTAGACGCGCTCGTCCAGGAAAGTCGCGAGGCGCAGGGCGATGAGGTCCGGCTGTTCGATGATCGCCGCGTGGGACCCCGCGGGTACGAGGAGCAACTCGGCTCCGGGGATCTTCTCCACCATCTCCCGCGCCACCCGAGGCGGGCAGAAGAGATCCCGCTCCCCGGCCACCACCAGAACCGGAACCTCGATCCGCGGCAACAGGTCGGTGGCGTCGTGCTCCTGGATGGCCCGGGCGAGCGAGAAGAAGACCCGGGGATCGAGCCGCGCCATGTGCTGCACGTAGGAGGGCACCCAATCGGAAGGCGAGAGCGTCGGGTGCACGATGGCCAGCCGCCGGATCAGCCGGTCGGCCAGCCGCGGATTCATCGAGGGAAGCGCCGCCAGCCGGCGGGCCACCCCGGGAAAGCTATCCGCCAGAAATCGCGCCACGGCAAAGACGCGCGGCGCCAGCCAAGGCAGGTCGTAAAAGGTCGAGACGGCGTCGCGATAGGTGCCCAGCGTGGGAACCAACCCGGCCACCCGCATGGGGTGGAGGCGGTAGAACTCCCAGCCGACCTGCGCCCCCATGGAATGGCCGAGCAAGCAGGCCCGGTCGAGCTCCAGGGCGTCCATCAGGAAGCGGAGGTCGTCGACGACGGTGGAAAGGTCCAGCGAATCGGGGTCGCGGGGGTCGTCCGACCGGCCGTGGCCGCGGTAGTCCCAGACCACGGTCGTGAAGCCGGCGCCGGCGAAGCGCTCGGCCATCCCCTCCCAGAAGGTGGTGGTCACCCCCACCCCGTTCTGGAAGATCAGGGCCGGCCCTCTCCCCCTCGCCCGGTACCAGAGGCGCGTTCCGTCCGACGCGACGACGTAGCCCTCTCGGCTGGATGGACTGGCGCGCTCCCGCATGCAACCATTCAACACTATTCGCTTTCGAACGGTTCCGCCGACGGGCCGCGCGCCCCATGGTCGTCATCGCTCCTTCTGAACCCCCTCCCCTGCCGGATGCGGCGCGAGCCATCGCCGGTGCGCTCGCTCGCCCCCTCGGCCACCCCTCGCTGGACCGCTTCCTGGAGCCCGGCGACCGGGTGGTGGTGGTGGCCCCTTCCGGGGCCGAGGACGTGGCCACCGCCGTGGAGGCGGTCCTCGATGCGGCGTGCCGCGCGAAGGTCGCCTCCGTCGCCCTCCTCTCCCGGCCCGACGAGCGAGCACCTTCGGTCCAGCTCGAACCCGCCTCCTTCGGCCCGGTGCGCGTCCACCGCGCCTTCGCCGAGGCGGACCGAGTCGTCGCCGTATCTCCGATCGGTTTCGACCCGGTCTTCGGATTCCAGGGCGGCGCGACGGCCCTGCTCCGCGTCGCCGCCGCCCCCTCGACCCGCGACCGTACGAGCACGCCGGCCCAGCTTCGCGAGCTGCTGGACCGGCTCGGCCCGGTCTTCTCGGTGGAAGTCGCCTTCCAGCGCGGGGGGCGTCCCAGCGCGGTCTTCGCCGGCGAGCCGGGTCCCGCCCACCGAGCCGCAGCCGCCTACTGGGGGCGATGGCGCAGCCTCGACGTCGGGGAAGGCTTCGATGGCGTGGTGGCCGACGCCACGGGGTTCGGTTCCCGCGACACGGCGACAGCCCTCCTGATGGCGGAGCGGGCGCTTCGCCCTGGAGGCGTGCTGGCGCTGGTCGGAGCCCGCCCGGACCTCGACGCGCTGGAGGCTCCGCTGGCCCGGGGCACGGCATGCGTCCTCGCCCGCCGGGAGGTCCTCTTCGCCTCGAGCGTGGAAGAAGCCGCCGAGGCCCTTCGGGGACGCCTGCCCGGTCGCTCCCTCGCACACCTCCCGGACCCTCTCCGGACCCTTCCCCTCCGCGGCGGCTCCCGGCTACCATCGGCGCCGTGATCGCCGCCTTTGCCCTCCTCGCGCTCCTGACGCAGGACCTCCCGGTCGCCGAGCCCTCCACGGTGGCCCGTCGCCTCGAGGAGGTCACCGCCGCCTTCGTCGGGGCGCCCTATCGCCGCTCCCCCCTGGGCGAAGGGACGGGGATCGATCCCGACCCGCGCTACCGCGAGGATGCCTTCGACTGCCTCACCCTGGTGGAGACGGCCATCGCCCGCCTGCACCGGACGCGGGCGGAGGAGGCCCGACGCGTCCTCGACGACATTCGCTACGCCAGCAGCGGTGAGATCCGCTTCGAAACGCGCCTCCACCTGATGGAGGCGCAGTGGATCCCCGAGACGATCCGCAAGGGATATGTCGAGGAGGTCACGCCTCTCCATGGCGGCGAGGAAGTGATCGAGCTCGAGATCCCGCTCGACGCCGAGCGATGGAGGCGGCGAAACGTCCTTCCGCAGCTGCGGTGGGACCCCGCCTGGGAGGGCGTGTACCGGCTGCCCGTGATCCCCATCGAGGCGGCGATCCGACTGGCGGAATCGCTACCCGCCGGTCTGGTGCTGAACGTGGTCCGGGAGGGACGCGCCGGCGACGTGACCCGCATCAGCCATACCGGCCTCGTCGTCGAGCGCGACGGCAAGCGCTACGTCCGCCATGCGGCGCTCCGCGAGCGCCGGGTGATCGACGAGCCGCTCTCCGCATTCCTCGTCCGCCACGCGCGGATGCGGAAGCGCCCCGTCACCGGGATCCATCTGCTGGCCGTCCGCGACAACGCGGAGCGTGTGGCCGCCCTCTTCGAAAGAGGCGAGAGCGCCGTCGCCGGGCGCTGATTCCTCCGAGCGAGGAGCGAGCACGCCGGCCGTAGCCCCGCATCCGTCGCCGCAGCAGGTTGGTTTCTGCAACAGGCTCGTAGGAGCCTGTTGTAGTAACCGACCGTCGCGAGGCGGCGGAGGCGGTAGGCGAGGCCGGCCAGCGCAGCGACGAGCGACGCAGGCGTGGCCGTCGTCACGTCGAGGAGCGAGGAGCGAGCACGCCGGCCGTAGCCCCGCATCCGTCGCCGCAGCAGGTTGGTTACTGCAACAGGCTCCTAGGGTAGACTCGGCGCATGCTCGCGCTCTGGAAGCTATTGCACATCTTCGGCTTCGTGGCCTGGTTCGTCGGCCTCCTGGCCACCTTCGGCCTCCTCGGCCTGGCGGCGAAGGCCGCGGATCCCGTCGCCCGCCAGACCACCTGGGCCGGCATTCGGCGCTTCTATCCCTACGAGATCGCGGGGATGATCCTCGTGCCCATCTCGGGGCTCCTTCTCGCCAAGACCCTCTACGGCGCCTTCATCCCCCCGAAGGTGGTCTTCGTGCACGTCAAGCTCACCCTCGTGCTGCTGGCCGTCGCCGGCAACCTCGCGCTGCTCGGGATGCGCAAGAGAACGGCCCTCCTCGCCCCGGACGGAGGCCCCGCCTACGGCCGCACCCTCCGCGTGGTGGCCGTGGTCCAGACACTGACCACGCTGATGCTCCCCCTCGCGGTGATCGTCGTGATCATCTTCCGCTAGGAGCCTGTTGCGGTGGCCGGCCGCAACGGGGCGGCGGAGGCGGCAGTCAGGTCGGCAAGCGCAGCCAAGGGCGCCGCATTCGTGGCGGTCGCCGCGGCGAAAAGGAAGGAGCCAACACGCCGGCCGCAGCCCCGGATCCGTCCCCGTACTCGGTCGGTTACCGCCATGGGCTCCTGGGGGAGGTTGAGCTTCGGCGCGGCGCGCCGCAGCGGTTCGGCCGTCTCCCCCTCGTGTCGAGGAGGTCCACTTGCCCTCGAGGTGGGCACGAACGGTCGACTGGCTGCGGCTCAATGCCATCACGGCGCTCACCTGCGCCGGCGGCGCCGCGCTGGGCCGGCTTTTCGAGGCGGGCGCCGTGGCCGCCCACCAGGATTGGCCCCAGGTTGGAATCGGCCTCGTCGCGACACACCTCACCCGCAACCGAGGCCTCGCCGGCATCTGGCTGGTTTATTTCCTGACGGCCGATCTGGGAGCGGCCGCGGCCCAGCCGAATCCAGGCGTCCGCCTCGCGCTCCGCCTCGTCGCCTCGCTGATCCTTCTGGGACAGGTCGCCCTCGGCGCCCACCTCCTCGGGGTCCTTTCCGGCGCCAACCCGCTGAACACCCGGAAGGGCGTCTTCCGCCTCGTGGTCGGGAGCGGCCTCGTCGCCGGAACCGCCGGCGCGCTCGTGCGCGCGCTGACCGGATTCGCGTTGGGCCTCGGCACTCGGGAGGTGACGACCATCTTCTTCTACCGGCTGAGCAAGTTCATGTCCGGCGTGATGCTCGTCGCGCCCCTGGCCTTCGTGGTGGTCCTCGGAAGGCCGCCGCGCCTCACCCGCGGTCGCGTTCTCGAGCTGGCGCTCTTGCTCTTGGCGCTGTTGTGGACCACGGCCGCCTCCTCGACGCCGGTGCTGCCCAAGTTCAGCCCCTTCAAGGAGATGTTCCTCCTGCTCGTCCTGCCGCTCACGCTCTGGATCACGCTGCGCGCAGGGACGTGGGGCGGCTCGGTGGCGGTCTTCGTCGCCTCGCTCTTCCCCATCTGGGGCACGCTCCACGGCTGGAGCGCCTTCAGCTTCCCCGCCACCCGAACCTCGGAGATCCTCATTCACCTCTACCTGGTCACCGTCTCCATCACCACGCTGACGATCGGCGCGGCGCTGCAGGAGATCGTCGCGACCACCGAGGAACTGCGAGAGGCCAAGTCCGATCTGGAGGAGAAGGTCCGCCGCCGCACCGCCGACCTCGAGCGCGAGCGCGATTTCGGCACCGCGATCTTCGACACCATCGGCGCGCTGGTGATGGTGATGGAGCAGAACGGCCGCATCGTCCGCTTCAACAAAACCTGCCAGGACTTCGTGGGCCGGAGCTTCGAGGAGGTGCGAGGCCAGACCATCTGGGATCTCGGCTTCGTCCCGCCGGAAGAGGTGGAGCTGGTGCGCAGGCGGCTGGAAAACGATCATCCCGTCGGCGAGAACCACCTGATCGCGCACGACGGCACCCGCCGTCTCTTTCAGTGGACCAACACGCGCCTGGGCTCCGGGGAGGATGCACTCGTCATCTCCATCGGCATCGACGTGACCGACCGAAAGCTCGCGCAGGAGGAGACACTCGAGGCGATCCAGGCCCGCGACCTCTTCCTCTCGGTCGCTGCCCACGAGCTGCGCACGCCGCTGACCACGCTGCAGCTGCAGCTCCAAGCCCTGCAGCGCTTCGTCGACCGAAACGTCGACTTGCCCAACGAGATCGCGGTCCGGCTGCGATCGGCGCTCCGGCAGACGAGGCGCCTCGGCGACCTGATCAACGAGCTGCTGGACGTCTCGCGGATCATGCACGGGCGGCTACAACCCGAGCGAAGCCGCGTCGACCTCGCCTCGGTGGTCGCGGACGTGGTCGACCGGTACCAGATCGCGCTGGAGAAATCGGGCAGCGAGCTCGAGCTCCGCGGAATCGACCGCCCGATCATCGGCTACTGGGACGCGCTTCGAATCGACCAGATCGTCGACAACCTCCTCTCCAACGCCATCAAGTACGGCGAGGGCAAGCCGATCGTCGTCGAGATCTTCGAGGATGGCGAAACCGCCCACATCGTCGTCCAGGACCACGGCATCGGCATCTCCCCCGCGGACCAGGAACGCGTCTTCGGCCGTTTCGAGCGCGCCGTCTCCACCCGCTACTACGGCGGCTTCGGCCTGGGCCTGTGGATCACGAGGCAAGTCGTCGAGGCCCACGGCGGCACCATTCGCGTGCAAAGCGCGCTGGGCAAGGGCTCCACCTTCGAGGTCATCCTCCCCCTCATGCCCCCGCCCGAGACCGAGCTCGAGCTTCCGCGCGACGAGGATCTCCCCTTCCTCCCCCGCATCTGAGCGCCGGGCCACGCCTCCGCGCTCCTCCGTCCCGCGCAAATTCGGGCCGCCCTCGGGACCGCCGCGCAATTCAACCGCCGGCCGCCTGCGCCGCCTCGCGACGCGCGATTCCCGCGTCGGCTCGTAATGGTTTTCAAGCGCGCTCCTTTCTGCGAAATAGGGGAGCCGCATGAGAAACCCCGATGTCGCGCCGAACGCGCCGGCGGAGGCCCTGGCCCGGCCGGTCGCCCCTGCCCAGCTCCCCGAGGACCCCGAACTACGCTGGCTCTACACCACCTACCGGTGGGGCGAGCGCCAGCTCACCGTCCGCGCCGTGATCACCGGCATGGTCCTGGGCGGCATCATGTGCCTGTCCAACCTCTCGGTGGTGCTCAAGACGGGCTGGAGCCTGGGCGTCACGCTCACCGCCTGCATCCTGGCCTTCGCCATCTTCCGCGGCCTGAAGAAGATGCGGATCGTGAAAACCGATTTCACGATCCTCGAGAACAACGCCATGGGCTCGGTGGCCTCCGCCGCGGGCTTCATGACCGGCGGTGGCAACATGGCAGCGCTTCCGGCGCTCCTCATCCTCACGCCGGTCCGGCCGGACGGAATCTCGCTCTTCGTCTGGTTCAGCGCCATCGCGCTCCTCGGGGTCTTCGCCGCCATCCCGGTCAAGCGACAGCTCATCAACCGGGAGCAGCTCCCCTTCCCCACGGGCACGGCGACCGCGGAGACGCTGCGCTCGCTGCACGAGGCCTCGCACGCGGAGGCGGGGGGCGGAACGGAAAAGGCCCGCCTCCTCGGGCTCTCCGCGCTGGTCGGCGCGGTGCTGGCCTGGTTCCGGGACGCCAAGGCCGCGTGGATGCCCTTCAACCTCCCCGGCGCCATCCCGCTGCCCTTGCAGATCGCCGGGCGAGCCGCGCGGGACTGGACCATCACGCTCAAGACCGAGCTCGTCCTCCTCGGCGCCGGCGCGCTGATGAGCTTCCGCACCGGCTGGTCGATGCTTCTGGGCGGCATCCTCACCTACGCCTTCCTCGCCCCGCGCCTCGTCGAGCAGGGGCTGGTCACGGACGTCTCCTACAAGGGCATCGTCAACTGGACGCTCTGGCCCGGTGCGGCCATCCTCGTCGCCTCGGGGCTGGCGAGCTTCTTGCTCGACTGGAAGAGCATCTCGCGCTCCTTCCGCGGTCTGACCTCCTTCTTCCGCAAGAAGGACGCCGATGACGATCCGCTGACGAAGGTGGAATGCCCCGACTGGTGGTTCCCCGTCGGCTTCGCCCTCCTCTCGCCGGCGGTCGTCTTCCTGATGTGGAAGCTCTTCGCGATTCCCATCTGGGCGGCGATCCTCGCCATTCCGCTCGGGGTGGTGATGGGATTCGTGGCCGCGCGGGTGACGGGCGAGACCGACATCACGCCCACCAAGGCGCTGGGGCCGGTCACGCAGCTCGTCTACGGCGTGGTCAACCCGGGCAACCTCCCCGGCAACCTCATGAGCGCCAACGTCACCGGCGGCATCGGCCTGCACGCGGCCGACCTGCTCACCGACCTCAAGAGCGGCTATCTGCTCGGCGCCAACCCCCGCCAGCAGTTCTACGCCCAGCTCTTCGGCGTGCTCGCCGGCGCGGCGGTGGTGGTCCCCGCCTTCTTCTTGCTCTTCCCCGATCCCACCGTCCTGGGCGGCGAGGAATGGCCGGCGCCCTCGGCGCTGGTCTGGGCGGGTGTCTCCCAGGCCTTCACCGACGGTCTCGGTGCCCTCTCGCCGGCCGCCCGCTCGGCCATCCTGGTCGGATTTCTCCTCGGCTTGGCGCTTGCGCTCTTGGAGAGGTTCGCGCCGCCTCGGCTGCGCGCCTTCATCCCCTCGGCTTCGGGCCTGGGCATCGCTCTGGTCGTCCCCGCGAGCAACGCGATCTCGATGTTCATCGGCGCCTCCATCGCGGAGTGGCTGCGGCGCAAGAAGCCGAAGCTCGCCGAGCGAACCGTGGTGCCGGTCGCCTCCGGTGTCATCGCGGGCGAAAGCCTGATGAGCATCCTCGTGGCCATGCTCGTCGTGGCGGGCATCCTCTCCGCCTGAGACCTTCACGCCCGCGCGGGCGAGCGTGGGGCCCGGGTCGACTGGCGCCGGCCCGGGCTCTCGGGCAGAATGAACCTCCTTCACCCGAGAGCACCGGAGGTTCGCGTGGCCGATCCGACCGTCTCGAGCGTCGAGAGGCCGGCGTCCGCGTCTGGCCGCTGGATGGATCGCTTCCTGGAAGCCGTGGAGCGCATCGGCAACCGGCTTCCCGACCCGGCGATCCTCTTCGTCGTCGCCCTGCTCTTGACCTGGGGGCTCTCCGCCCTCCTCGCCGGCGTCTCCTTCGCCGAGATCGACCCGAGGACGGGTGAGCCGCTGCGCATCCACAACCAGCTCTCCGGCGAGGCGCTCGCGGCCTTTCTGGCCACGATGGTCAAGACCTTCGTGGACTTTCCTCCCCTGGGCGTGGTCCTGGTGGCGCTGCTCGGCGTGGGTGTGGCCGAGCATACGGGCTTCATCCACGCCGCCCTGCGCGCCGCCTTGGCGGTGACACCGCGGGTGCTTCTCTCGCCGATGCTGGTCCTGGTGGGCGTGCTCAGCCACGCCGCCGCCGACGCGGGCTACGTTCTGGTCATCCCGCTGGGTGGCGTGATCTTCGCCGCCGCGGGCCGCCATCCACTGGCGGGGATCGCCGCCGCCTTCGCCGGCGTCTCGGGCGGATTCGGCGCCAACTTCGTGCCCTCCGGCATCGACCCCCTGCTTCAGGGCTTCACCCAGAGTGCGGCGCAGATCCTCGCGCCGGAACGTCTCGTGAACCCTTTGTGCAACTGGTGGTTCACCGCCGCCTCGGGCGTGCTGATCGTTTCGCTCGGCTGGTTCGTCACCGACCGGATCGTCGAGCCGCGCCTGCAGCGGATGCCGCTCGACTCCGATGCATCGAGCGACGCGCCCTCCATGGATGGGCTCGCGACCCGCGAACGCCGCGGCCTCTGGGCCGCCCTCGCCTCGGTCGGGGTCGGCGCCCTCCTCCTCCTCCTCGCCGCGCTTCCCCCCGACTCGCCGCTGCGTGCGCCGGACGGCGATCTGACTGCCAACGCCGCGCCGCTGATGCAGGCGATCGTCCCGCTGATCTTCCTCTTCTTCCTCCTCCCCGGCGTCGTCTACGGCTACGCGGCGGGGACGGTGAAGAGCCACAAGGACGTGATCGAGGGCATGAGCAAGTCGATGAGCACCATGGGCTACTACCTGGTGCTGGCCTTTTTCGCCGCCCTCTTCACGAGCGCGTTCAGCGCCTCGAACATCGGCGCGCTGGTGGCGCTGAAAGGCGCCGCCTTCATCCAGGCGCTCTCGCTGCCGGGCGCCGTGACGGTGGTGGGGATGATCGTCCTCGTCGCCGGGGTGAACCTCCTCATCGGCTCGGCCTCGGCCAAGTGGGCGCTGCTCGCGCCCATCTTCGTGCCGCTGATGATGCAGCTCGGGCTCTCGCCCGAGCTTTCCCAGGCCGCCTACCGCGTGGGCGACTCCACGACCAACATCATCACCCCGCTGATGCCCTACTTCCCCCTCGTGGTCGTCTACTGCCAGCGCTACGTGAAGCAGACGGGGATCGGGACGCTGGTCTCCACCATGCTCCCCTACACGATCACCTTCTTCGTGAGCTGGGTGCTCTTCCTCCTCGCATACTGGGCTCTCGGCCTCCCTCTCGGCATCCAGGCCAGCTACACCCATCCCTGAGCCCGTCGGAGGCCCGATTCGGTCGCTGAAACGCTGAAACGCCACGTTTCAGGCGGGCGGGCGGACTCGGGTCGAAGGGTGCGCGAAGGGACTCCACGGCCCGCTTTCGGAGCCTGGCCCGGTTCGTGCTAGTCCCTGCGGCCGAGATGGTGCTCTTGGCCTCCATCCTGGCCCTTCTCGTCGGAATCACCCTCGGCCTGCTCGGCGGGGGCGGCTCGATCCTCACCCTGCCCCTCCTCGTCTACCTGGTGGGGATGGAGGAGAAGCAGGGGATCGCCGGCTCGCTCTTCGTGGTGGCGGTGACGAGCCTGGTCGCCCTCGTCTCGCACGCGCGCGCGGGCCGGGTGCACTGGAGCACCGGCATCCTCTTCGGCCTGGTGGGGATGATCGGCGCCTTCACCGGCGGTCGCGCGGCCGCCTGGATCCCCGGTCAGTACCTCCTCCTCGGATTCGGCGCGGTCGCCCTGGCCACGGCGATGGCGATGATCCGAGGCCGGAAGGAGGCGCCGCCGCGGGACGGACCGCTCCCCGTGGCGAAGGTGGTGGCCCTCGGCCTTCTCGTCGGCTCCATCTCCGGGCTGGTGGGGGCGGGAGGGGGCTTTCTGATCGTACCGGCGCTGACGCTTTTGGGCGGGCTTCCCATGGCCGACGCCATCGGCACCTCGCTTCTGGTCATCGCCCTGCAGTCTCTGGCGGGCCTGGCCGGACACGCCACGCACGTGCAGATGGACTGGCCGCTACTGGGAACCATCGCCGCCTTCGCCGTGGCGGGATCCCTTTTCGGCAGCCGAATCGGCCGGAAGCTCTCCGCCGCCGCGCTCCGACAGAGTTTCGGCTGGTTCGTCCTCTGCATGGCGGGGTTCATCCTGCTCCGCGAGACACCCGCAGAGCTTCTGGGTGTACCAGCACTGCGCGCCGGGGGTGCGGTCGCGCTCCTACTCGTCGTCGGCGCCGCAATTCGAAACATTCGCGTGAGCCGAACATCGGAAAAAGAGAAAATCAGAACCAACCACCCGCCTCACGCATCCAATATCAGGGTCTCCAGCGAAGACCCGAGAGGAGAGAGCCAATGAAGATCGAGACCTTCTACGACGCGAATACCCACACTTTCACCTACGTGGTCTACGACGAAAGAACGAAGGACGCAGTCGTCATCGACCCGGTTCTCGACTTCGATCCCATCACGTTCCGAACCTCGCACGACTCGGTCGACCGCGTCTCCCGCTTCATCGAGCAGGCAGGATTGAAGCTCCATTACGTGCTCGAGACTCATGCGCACGCCGATCACCTGACCGGCGCGCAGGCGCTCAAGAAGCGTTTCGGAGCCAAAGTGGCGATCGGCGAAAACATCAAACAGGTTCAAAAGACATTCAAGGAGGTCTTCGAGCTCGGGGACGATTTCCCGACCGACGGCAGCCAGTTCGACCGCCTCCTGGCAGATGGTGAGGAATTCGAAGCCGGGAGCCTGAGGATCAAGGTGATTCACACGCCGGGTCACACGCCGGCCTGCGTGAGCTACCTCATCGGTGACGCGGTCTTCACGGGCGACGCCCTCTTCGTCGAGGACCAGGGCACCGGCCGGACCGATTTCCCAGGGGGGAGCGCGGAGGCGCTCTACGTCTCCATCCACGACAAGCTCTATTCGCTGCCCGACGAAACGCGCGTCTTCGCTGGACACGACTACCAGCCCAACGGCCGCCCGCTGCGCTGGCAGACGACGATCCGCGAGTCGAAGGAGAAGAACGTGCAGCTGCCCGCGGGCATCTCCAAGGACGACTTCGTGCAGCGGCGGCAGCGCCGCGACGCGGAGCTCGATGCGCCGCGCCTGCTCTATCCGAGCATCCAGGTGAACATCCAGGCGGGGCGGCTTCCCGGCGGCGCTTCGGGCAAGCGCTTCCTCAAGATGCCACTCAACGCCGGCGCGCCCATGGACGCGGCCGGATACCCGCAGACCTGAACTCCGAACCGATTTTTTCGCTCCAATCTCGGTCCTGGATCGGGTATAGTGCGCCAGGTTTTATGGCCCACCCTCCCTCGAGCGAATGGGTTAAGCTTCCCCCCCCGAGCGATTCCCTTGCTCGGGAGGGTGGGCCGCCTTCTCCATGGCGCGCGAATCCCCAGGCAACGGCGTCGACCCCGGGCGATTGATCGAAGACGCCTTCGAGGGGCTCGCCGGTAGCTCGATCCTCGTCGATCGCGAGGGAAAGGTGGCGCTTGCAACGGCGGGCGCCGCCGCCATTCTGGGAAGGCGTCCCGAAGCCGGGACCTCCATCGCCGAGCTCTTCCCCGAGCCCACCAGCACCGGCCGAGGCCTCGCCGAGGAGCTGGCAGACGAGCTGCCGGTGCGCGCCCTCGTCCCCGTGACGGGCCCGCGGGGAAAGACCACCGTTCGCGTCCGTGCCTATCCGCTGCGCAGCGGCAGCGGCCACCTCCTCTCCCTCGGCGAGGGCGGCCCCTCGATGCCCTGCGAAGGAGTGGAATTTCAGGGCATGCTGACCTGCAGCCCGGCGATGCTGCAGGTCTTCCGCCTCGTCGAGCGGGTGGCGCAGGGAGACGAGACGGTGCTGGTCCGGGGCGAGACCGGCGCTGGCAAGGAGCTCGTCGCCCGCGCCATCCACGACCTCTCGCGCCGCCGAAACGGGCCTTTCCACGCCATCAACTGCGCAGCGCTCCCGGCCAACCTCCTGGAGAGCGAGCTCTTCGGCCACGCGCGCGGGGCCTTCACCGGCGCCGTCCGCGATCGGCCCGGCCACATCCAGCTCGCCCACGGCGGCACCCTCTTTCTCGACGAGGTGGCAGAGCTACCGCTCGAGCTGCAAGCCAAGCTTCTCCGCGTCCTCGAGACGCGGACGGTGATGCCGGTCGGAGCCCGGGACGCGATCCCGGTGGACGTCCGCTTCATCTCCGCCACGCACCGATCGCTTCGGCGGGAAGTCGAGGCCGGTCGCTTCCGGGCGGACCTGATGTATCGCCTCCGCGTGGTCCCGATCTTTTTGCCGCCGCTCCGCGACCGCCCGGAGGACGTCCTCCTGCTGGCCCGACGCTTCATCGAGGAGGGAAACCGGCGTGGGCCGAGGCGGATCGAGGAGATCAGCCCCGAGGCGCTGGCGCTGCTGCAGGCGCACGACTGGCCCGGCAACGTCCGCGAGCTGCAGAACGTGATCCGATACGCCTTCGTCGTGGGGGAGGGACCGATCCTCTTGCCCACCGACCTGCCACCGGAATTCTTCGAGCCGGACGAGGTGCGCAAGGGCGCGCAGGGCCAGTCTTCCGCGGAGGCGCGGCGGATCCTCCAGGTCCTCTCCGAGGTCGGCGGCAACCGCGAAGAGGCGGCGCGGCGACTCGGCATCAGTCGGGCGACGCTCTGGCGGCGGATGCGCAGCCTCGGCCTGCTTCCCTCGCGCGAAGGCTAGGAGCCGGTTGCCATCGGCAGCCTGCCGAGGCGACGGTCGGTCACCGCGACGGCGCCCAGGAGCGCTCAGAACCCCACCTTCCCCAGCGCCTCCGCGGGCACCCAGCCTCCGGGGCCCGCTCCCGCGCGCAGCAAGGCCCAGCGGCCCTCCAGACGCTCGATGCGCACGCGCGCTCCCTCGGCAAGGGCGCGGACTGTCTCCGCCTCACCGTGCGGCGCCGCACGCAGGTCGACGGGCTCGAGGACCACGGCCCAACCCGCCCGCAGGTTGCGCTCCACGAGGTAGAGGCCTGCGGCGCCGACCGCGGCCACGAGGAGCGCGAGCGCGGCGAGGCCGATCGCAAGACCGCGCCGCGCGGAGCGGAGACGGCCGAGCGCGAGAAAGGCGCAGCCGAAGCCCCAGCCGAAAAGCAGGAAGATCGCGGCCAGATCGCCGTCGAGGCGCGCGCCGAGCTCGTCGAGAAGGGGCGCCTGGATCCGGACCTCGGCGCGCGGAAGCTCCTCGCGCAGCCTTTCCAGCGCAGCGCGCGCCTCCTCGTCTCCCGGATCGACCCTAAGGGCGTTCTCCCATGCCCAGGCGGCGTGGCCCTTGCGCCCGGCGCGGTAGTGGGCCGCACCCAGGTTGAACCAGACGTCGGCGCTGCCGGCTCCGAGTTCGACCAGCCTCTCGAAGTGGAGGGCAGCGCCCTGGTAGTCGCCCTCGTGGAAGGCGCGATGTGCCCGTGCGGCCGTGCTCCAGACCTCGCTCACCGGCCACCTCCGAACGGCAGCGCCTCGAGACAGGCGCGGGCGCGCTCCCAGGCCCGGGTCTCCGAGCCGCGCATCGCCGCCGGCGCGTAGCGCTCCCGCTCGCAGGCCTCCAGAAGCTCCACGAGCCCCGCGATGGCCTCCCGCGAGGCCCCTGCCTCCGCCAGCAGCGCCTCGAGGTCGCGCCGTGGCAGGCCCGCGGTCTCCCGCCCCAGGACCGCGGAGAGATGGCGGTGCAAGAGCCTGGGAACGGCCTCGGGCCAGCTTCCCTCGTCCGCCCGACGGGCTCGCTCGAGCTCGCGCAGGATCGCCCTTCGATCCACCACCACCGCGCCCCCGCGGCGGAATCGGGGCAAGACGAGCGCGGCGACGAGCAGGAGGGTCGGGGCCGCCAGCGCCCAGGCATACCACGGCCGTCGCCAGATCCGCGACGGCGCATCCAGCCGCATCGGCTCGCGCAGCGCGCCAAGACCCGCGTCCATGCGGGCCGGCGCCGCGGCGACCGCGGCCTCTCCCCCCTCGACCACGAGCCGATGGGGCTCGGTCTGCAGGCGCCGGTAGGAGGCGGAGGTCGGATCGAAGACGAGCCAGGCGAGCGAGGGGATCTCGAAAACGCCCTCGCGGCGGGGAACGAGCACCACCTCCTGCGTCTTGCTCCCGCCGTAGTGCCCGTCCGAAACGTCGACCTTCTCGGTGACGGTGGGCTCGAATGCCCGCAGGCCCTCGATCTCGGGGAGCGTCGGGAAGGCGATGGAACCGAGGTTCCCCTTGCCCTCGACGCGAAGGCGGAAAGTGACGGGATCGCCCACCTTGGCCCGCGAAGGTTCGAGGCGGCTCTCCAACCGGAAGGCGCCGACGCCACCGAGGGGCAGGTTCTCCTTTGCGGGCGGCAGGGGAACGACCTCCACGACCCGGGGGCTGGAGGATCGGCGCACGGTCCGGGTGCGGAAGGGATGCGTCGCCACCGCGACCTCGACCGACGCCGGGCCGATCTCCAGCTCGCCGGCCCGCAGCGGAAAGAGCGCCTTTCGGCTGAGGAGGTAGACGCGGTAGGGGACGCCATCCACTACCTGCATGCGCGCGGAGAGCTGGGTGGGATTGGCGATCTCGCCGACCCAGAAGCCGTCGAGCTCGGGAAGCTCGACGCTGGTGACCTGGGTGATGTCCACCCGCGCGTAGAGCCAGACTGTCAGCACGATCTCCTCGCCCGCGTGGGCGCGCTCCTTGTCGAGCTGCACGTCCACGAAGACGTCGTCGTGACGTCGGCCGGAGGTGACCTGCGGGCCGGGCGGAGCCGGCGCGCGAGCCGGTCCGCCCTGCACACGCACCTCGAGGGCCTCCGTCCGGTAGGTCGTTCCGTCGACGACCACCGAGCCCGGTTCGATGCGGAGCACCCCCTCCCGCAGCGGCTCGAGGATCAGCGTGTAGGTCCGCGTGCGCGTCCGCCGGGCGCCCCCGGAGCCGAACTGAAAGGAGCTGTGGTCCGACTGGCTCTGCGAGCGAATGGCGAAATCGGGCGCGGAGGGAAGGCGGAAGTCGCGGATCGAGCCCCCGGTGACCTCGAGCTCGACGGTGAGGGTCACCCAGTCGTCCAGGCTGACCTCGTGGCGGTCGACCCGCGCGGTGAAGCGTACGTCTACCTCGGCCCGCGCGAGCCAGGGAGCCAGAAGGGCCCCGAACAGGAGCGCCAGCGCGCCGCTTCTACCAGTCCTTGTCGACATCCCTTCGACTCCTCGTGCGATCCTGCGTGCGGAAGAGCTGCAGGCTTTTTTCCCGCGCCCGGAGCGCATCCAGGATCCGCTCGGTGCGGGAGAGCGGGTCCGGGTCGTGCGGCCCTGCCGTCGCGGCCTCGCCCTCGGGCTCTCTTTCGCCCGGCTCGCCGAGTGCGGTCGCGCCCGAGTCGGCTCCTTCGTCGCCGCTGGCCGGGCTCTCGCGCTCCGCGGTCTCGGCGCCGTTCTCGCCCGCGCCCTCGTTCTGCGCCCGAGTCTCGCCCTCTTCCTGGCCAGCGCCTTCGCTGCCCGCCTGCTCGTCCTCGTTGCCTTCGCCGGATTCGCTTCCCGTCCCCTCGGCGCGCTCCTCGTCGCTTCCGTCCGGCGACGTTTCCGAATCCGACTCCGGCTGGTTCTGCTCCTGCTGCTCCTCCTGGGCGGCCTGCTGTTCGGCCCGCAGACGCAGCAACGCCTCCAGGTTGCGTCGCGCCACCTCGTCGTCGGGATCACGCTCCAGCGCGGCCCGGAAGGCCGCGATGGCGCGCGTCAGATCGCCCTCCTCCGCGTGCAGGTGCCCCAGGCCGTGCAAGGCCTCGCGCGCGGCCCCGCCCGAGGCGAGCGCCCGCGAAAAGGCCTCCTTGGCCTCGTCGTGTCTGCCCAGCGCGCGCAGCGCCAGGCCACGGTTCCAGTGGATCTCGCCCCGCTCGGGGCGCGCCCGGGCCGCGCGGTCGAAATGCGAGAGCGCGGCCTCGGCGTCGCCCTCGCGCAGCGCCTCGATCCCGGCCTGCACGTCGGTATCCGGACGCTCGAGGACGGGCACCGGCCCGGCTCCGGCGACCGCCGCCCAGACGCCGAGGGCAAGCCACCTCATCGCGCCCTCCTTTCCGGCAAGAGCGCCGCGGCAAAGAGGAGCACCAGCGCCGGACCGAGGAGGAAGTGGTAGGCCTCCTCCCATCGAAGTGCCAGATGGCCCTCCCGCTCCGTCTTCTCGAGGCGGTCGAGTTCCGCGTGGATCTCAGCCATACCCAGGTCGCTGCCGCGCGCGGCCAGGTAGCGGCCGCCGGTGGCCTCGGCGATGCGCCGGAGCTGATCCTCCTCGAGCCGCGAGATCACGGTCCGACCCGCGCGGTCCTTGCGGTAGGCCACCACGTTTCCTTCCGCGTCGAGGATGGGAATGGGCGCTCCGGCTCCGGTCCCGAGCCCGAGCGCGTAGACGCGGATCCCCTTTTCGGCCAGGGAGCGAACCGCGGCGTCGAGCCTTCCCGAGTGGTCCTCGCCGTCGGTGAGCAGGAGAATGGCGCGGCTTCGCGCACCGTCCTCCGCCGCCTCGAACATGGCGGCGGCGGTCTCCAGGGCGCGCGCGATGGCGGTGCCCTGGATGGGCATGGCCTCGGGATCGATGGCCCGCAAAAAGAGCTTGGCCGCGGCGTAGTCGTGGGTGAGCGGGCACTGCACGAAGGCCTCGCCGGCGAAGGCCACCAGGCCGATGCGATCACCGGCCAGGCGGTCGATGAGCGCCGAGAGCTCCAGCTTGGCCCGTGCCAGGCGCGAGGGGAGAACGTCGCGCGCCTGCATGGAATGCGAAGCGTCCACCGCCACCACCAGGTCGATCCCCCGCCGCTTGACCGCCACCTCCCGCTGGCCGAGCTGCGGCCGAAGAAGCGCGGCAGCGGCGAAGAGGAGGCCGAAGGCAAAGAGAACCGCGCGCAGGGTCCTCAGGCCCGGAGAAAGTCCCGTGACGATCCGGCGCCTCAGCTCCTCGGTGCCGGCGAGCCTCGTTCTCGCCCGCTTCTGCCGCGCGAGCTCCCAGACCGCCAGCGCCAGGGCGACGCATGCGCCGGCCAGGTAGGGCCAGCGCTCCGGATGGGCGAGGCGAAGCTCCAGACCCCAGAGGGAAAGCGCCAGCGCCGCGAAGCTCACGGAAACCTCCTCATCCAGGTGGCCGAGAGCAGGGCCTCCAGAAGCAGGGCGAGGATGCCGGGGAAGAGAAACCACTCGAAGCGGTCCTCGAATCCCGCCAGCTGCCGCTCCTCGACCAACACGGTCTTCTCCAGGGTCTCCAGCACGTCCTGCAGGTTTCCCTCCAGCGAGGCCCGGTCGGTTGCCCGGTAGAAATTGCCCCGGGTTTCGCGAGCGATCGCCTCCAAGAGCTTCGGGTCGGTGGGGATGTGGACCTCGCGGTACCGCGGACGGCCGAGGAGGTCGGTCCCCGCCGGGAAGGGAACCGGACAGCCGCGCGGGTCGTCGCACTCGCGGCCGACGAGGATGGGAAAGACCCGGATTCCCAGGTCGGAGGCCATTCGCGCCGCCTCCATCGGAGAGATGACGCCAGCGTTGGAGTCGCCGTCGGTGATGAGGATGACGATGCGGCTCTTGGCGTCGCTTTCCCGCAGGCGATTGAGCGCCGTGGCGATGGCATCCCCGATGGCGGTCCCATCGGGGATGCCCCCGACTTCGAGCTGGCGGAGGATGGCGCGTAGAACCCGGTGATCCAGGGTGAGAGGACACTGGGTGTAGGCCTCCCCCGCGAAGACCACCAGCCCGATGCGGTCGCGGGGCCGGCGCCGCACGAAGTCGTCGAGAACCTCCTTGGCCACGTAGAGTCGGTCGCGCGGCTGAAAGTCCACGGCCTGCATCGATCCCGAGAGGTCGAGGGCGACGACGATGTCGATTCCTTCCACCGTCAGGTCGAGCCCACCGTCGGCCGGCGAAACGGGCCGGGCGAGCGCGAGGACCAGCAGGCCGCATCCGAGGGCGCGCAGCGCTCCAGGAAGCCAGCCGAGCCGACCGCGCAGGCCGGGGCCGAGAGCGTGCAGCGCCGAGAAGGTGGGCAGAAGCAGCGCGGGCCGCCGCCGGCGCAGAAAGAAGAGCGGCAGGAGCAGAAGGAGGACGAAGGCCCAGGGGCGCTGCCATTCGAGGCCGCTCACGCTCCCACCACCTCCCGGGCGCGAGCGGCCTCCATGGCCTCGATCATCGCTCGCGCCTCGTCGCAGTCGCGGATCGCCTCGTCGGCGACGACCTCGACCCGGGCGAAGCGGACGAGGTCGCCGCGACGAAGCCATGCCTCCATGCGCTCGGCCTGAAGCCCGGGAATGGGCCACCGTCGCAGCGCGGCGCAGAGCTCGTCCGAGGTCATCTCCGGCGCCGCCAGCCCGTGGGCGTCCCGCAGGTAGACGCGGAGGATCTCCGAGAGGCGGAAGTAGTAGTGCCGCCCCGCTTCGCGATCGGCCGGAGGCAAGGCCCGCAGGCGGCCGAGCTCCTCCAGCGCCACCTCGATCGGAGGACGCGGTGACTTCTCCACCCTCTTCGCCGCCCGCCTCCGCCAGAACACCCAGGCCGCGATCGAAACCGCGAGGAGCGCGGCAGCGATGGCGAGCCGCTCCCAGGCGAAGACGGTGACGGGCAAGGGGTCCGGGGGCGGCTCGAGTTCCGTTCCCGCGCCGACCTCGAGGATGCGCAGACGCGCGCCCGGAACGAGCAGAGGCGAAAGCGGGCCCGCCTCGTCCTCCGCCTCCACGCGGATCTCCGGGAATTCGATCTCGCCGAGGCGGTCGTAGACCACCCCCTCGATCCGGAAGGTGGTGCGGACGATCCCCTCCTGTTGCTCCGCCACGCTCTCCTCGGAGCGCCTCCGCACGACGACGTCCGGCAACTCGAGATCGGCCGGAAGCCGGTAGCGCTCCCGCGCCGCGTGCCGGATCTCGACGCGCAGGACGAAGGGACGTCCGAGCTGGACCTCGGAAGGCTCGACCGCGGAGAGAAAGCTCAAGGGCTGTGGCTTGCGCTCCCCTTCGGCGAGGGCGCCGAAGGCGGTCGTCAGCGCGGCGAGGCAGGCGAGAAAGGCGCGACGCCGCCTCATCCCGCCCTCCTTCTCCGCACCGCGGCGAAGTAGGCGGCCAGGGGGCGGACCGGATCCTCGCCGCAACGAACCTCCACCGCCTCGATGTCCAGGCGCCGAAAGAGCCTGCGCCGCGCTTCGACCTGGGCGGCGATCAGGGCCTGGTAGCGACGCCGCATCCGCTCGGAGGCGAGGTCGATCTCCATTCGCGCGCCGGTCTCCGGATCCTCGACGGTGGCCAGGCCGAGCGCAGGGAGCTCCTCCTCGGCGGGGTCGCGCAGAACGATGGGGACCAGCTCGTGGCGCCTCGCCGCCACCTTCAGAGCCGGTTCGAAGTCCGAACCGAGAAAGTCGCTGAGGAGAAAGACGATGGCGCGCCGTCGGATCACGCGACCGAGGTGGTGAAGCGCCCCGGCGATGTCGGTGCCTCGCCCTTCGGGTTGCGCAGTGAGGATGCGGGCGACGAGCGCCATCCCGTGCTTCTTGCCCTTCTTCGGGGGAACGAAGGATTCGATGCGATCGGAAAAGAGGATGGCACCCACGCGGTCGCCGCTGCGGACGGCGGAAAAGACCAGCAGCGCCGCGAGCTCGGCGGCGAGGCGGCCCTTCGTCCGGTCCACCGTGCCGAAGTCCAGTGAGCGGGAGAGGTCCAGAAGGAGCATGGCGGTTCGCTCCCGCTCCTCGGTGAAGACCTTGACGTAGGGCTGCTGCATGCGCGCGGAGACGTTCCAGTCGATGGCGCGCACGTCGTCGCCAGGCTGGTACGGACGCACCTCCTGGAAGACCATGCCGGTCCCCTTGAAGACCGACTGGTAGGAGCCGGCGAAGGTCTCCGCCACCGCCTTGCGCGTCTGGATCTCGAGCCTGCGTACCTGCGCGACGATCTCCCGGGTCAGCATGGGCTCA
Source organism: Pseudomonadota bacterium (assembly GCA_003242475.1). Classification (GTDB taxonomy): domain Bacteria; phylum Myxococcota; class Myxococcia; order Myxococcales; family Vulgatibacteraceae; genus ZC4RG40. The sequence goes on along the minus strand of QGUN01000010.1, from coordinate 3,725 downwards.
GGGCACCTCGACGCGATCGAAGACCCTCTGCACCACCTGCTCCGACGTGATCTGCTCGGCCTCGGCCTCGTAGGTGAGCAGGACGCGGTGCCGAAGCACGTCCATGCCCACCGCCTTGACGTCCTCCGGTGTCACGTAGCCGCGATGACGGAGAAAGGCGTGCGCCTTGGCGGCGCGCAAGAGCGCGAGGCTGGCGCGCGGGCTGCCGCCGTAGGCGACCACACCCTCCAGGTCGGGAAGACCCGCACGCGCCGGCTCGCGCGTGGCGAAGACCAGGGAGACCACGTAGTCCTTCACCCGCGGATCCACGTAGATGCCGTCCACGACGGCCCGAGCCCGGACGATCTGCGCCGGATCGACCACCTTGCGCGCCTGCGGCGCCGGCTTCTCTCCCATTCGATCCAGGATCGCCCGCTCCTCTTCCCGGCTCGGATAGCCGACCTTCACATGGAACATGAAGCGATCCATCTGCGCCTCGGGGAGCGGATACGTCCCTTCCTGCTCCACCGGGTTTTGGGTGGCCATCACGATGAAGGGATCCGGCAGCGCGTAGGTCTGCTCCGCGATGGTGACCTGGCGCTCCTCCATCGCCTCCAACAGCGCGCTCTGCACCTTGGCGGGGGCGCGGTTGATCTCGTCGGCCAGGATCAGGTGAGCGAAGATCGGCCCCTTGCGCACCGCAAAGGATGCGGTCGCCTGGTTGTAGACGGTCGTGCCGACGAGATCGGCGGGGAGGAGATCGGGCGTGAACTGGATCCGCCGGAACGAGGCATCGATCGCTGCGGCCAGCGTCTTGACCGTCAACGTCTTGGCCAAACCCGGCACGCCCTCGAGCAGAACGTGGCCGCCGGTCAGGAGCCCCATCAGAAGCCGCTCGATCATCCGCTCCTGACCCACGACGACCCGGGAGGTCTCCGCGAGCAGCGCGTCGACGAAGGCGCTCTCTTCCCGGACCCTTTCGTGAATCGCCTGGATCTCGCTTTCCGCTCGCATGGTACCGGGAAGATACACCACCCGCCGCGCGCCGGTCGGCGATTCCTGCGGCAGCCGTTCGAGCGCCCCTACCCGCTCCCGCCCGGGTGGCGGCCGGTGAGCCGGCCCTCCCTCCACGGATGGGCGGAGCCGGACTCCGCAAAGCGCGGATCGTGCACAGCCTCTAGTCGGAGGCGGCACCATGAAACGCATCGTGGCTCTGACCCTGGGACTGCTCGTCCCCGCCATCTCGCTCGCGGAAGAAGAGGAAGAACCGCGCGTGGTCGAAGAGCCCGACCGCGAGGTCGTCCGCAAGCGAACCCAGATGGACTTTTCCGACACGCGGATCGACGGCCGACTCATCGGCCCGGAGGAGGATTACATCCCGGGAACCGGCCGGATCCGCTTCCGCAACCTCATCGAGTTTAGGCAGGACTTCCACGAGGAAGTTCGCGCCAGCCTGGACAGCGACGTCTGAGCGTCCCTGGCCGCGGCGATGTCACGAGTGGGCGAGGTGATCGACCGCCCACATCAAGGCGATCCCCGCGACCAGCGTCAGGGAGAGGGCCAGGCGGTGGTCGCGGTGTCGGTGAAGGTCCGGGATGAGGTCGGAGACCGCCAGGTGGAGGAAGGTGCCGGCCGAGAAGGCGAGCGCCCGTGCGCCGAAGGTGCCGTGGTCCAGCGCGCCGTAGAGCAGGAAATAGAGCAGCGCGCCGAGCGGGAGCATCAGCACGAAGAGCCCCACGTAGGCAGCCACCGTGCGTCGCGCGTAGCGTCCGTAGACCAGGATGGAGGCGAGGGAGAAGGAGTTGGGCACCTTGTGAAAGAGGATGGCGAGAAAGACCGAGGTGCCCACGCCGCCGGCCACCGCGGCGCCCAGGGCAAAGCCGTCGACCAGGGTGTGGATGGAAAGACCCACGAGCGCTGCCAGCCCCGTGGCACGCAGATGATGGTGGTGCCCGCCATGGACCTCGCAGGCCTCGTCCTCCTTGCACCAGTGGATGAGGACGTAGCGCTCCAGCGAAAAGAGAAAGACGAAGCCGGCGAGCGCCCAGGGCAGCGCCTCGATCCCGCCCCCGTCGACCGCCTCCGGGAGCATGTGGAAGAAGGCCGCGCCCAGCATCACGCCGGCGGCGAACGAGAGCAGAAAATGCGCCCGATCCTGGAGGCGTGGCAGAAGGACGGGAAGAGCCGCGCTCGCCAGCGCGGCGACCGTGATGAGTGCGGTGTAGAGAAGAAGGACCGCCGCGGGGTTCAAGCGCGTCTCCTCGCCGGGGCCGAACGAAGCCCCAGCTTCGCGAGCTTGCGGGCGAGCGTGTTGCGGTGGATCCCCAGAAGCTCCGCCGCCGCTCCCACGCTTCCCGCCCGTTCGAGCGCCACGCGGAAGAGCGCCCGCTCCACCTGCGCGACCACCGTGTCGTAGAGGTCGGGGAAGGTCTCGCCCCCCAGCCGATCGAGGAGCGAGGAGAACTTCTCCGCGCACAATTCCTCGAGCGAGCGCTCGGCCACCTCCAGACCGCGCCCCTCCCGCGAAGACTGGAGGCGGTCGCCGTGGACGAGCCGAGGGTCGACGACGGCCAGGTCGGGATCTCGAAGCCTCGCCTCCAGGCCGGCCTCCCCGGGCGCGACCCGTTCCACGTAAAGGCCCGCGCGCGCCAGCGCCTGGGCCAGCTCGTCGTCGGCGCGATCCGTTCTCAGCAGGGCACGCACGGCGCGCATCCTGCCGCCACCCTTGCGCGGGCGCAAGCCGCCTTCGGCTTGCATCTTTGCGCCGCCTGCCGGTAGAGGGATGGCCGCGGGAATCCCCTCCCCCCGCTGCCGGTTGGCCGGAGGCCGGCCCGACGCCGGTCGGAACGGAAGATGGTGCGCGTCCTCGCCTGTCTGGCCCTCGCCCTGCTCGCCGCCTGCGCCCAGGCCTGTCGAACGCCCGGGGAAAGGCGGGCGACCCTCGTATTCGTCTCGGACCTTTGGGGCCAGCTCGAACCCTGCGGCTGTTCGGAGGACATGAAGGGCGGACTCGACCGGCTCGCCGCCTATCTGGCCGAGTTGCGCGAAACGTCGCCCGTTCTCCTGGTGGACGCGGGAGACGCGCTTTTCGATCAGGAGGCCTACCGGCCCGAGGAGGAGGTGCAGGCGAGGATCCGCGCGCGAGCCGTCTCCCGCGCCCTGCTGCGGATGGGACTTTCCGCCAAGGTCTGGGGCGAGCGCGACCGCGTGCTCGACGCGTCGGCCTGGCTGCCGGAGGAGGTGCGGGTCGAGGGCCCCGCCATTCGCCGGGTCGGAGGGATCGCGGTGGGGCTCCTTCCTCTGGGCGAGCCCCCCGATCCCGCCGCGGTGCAGAAGCAGGCGGACGAGCTTCGCTCGCGCGGCGCGGAGGTGGTGGTGGGCCTCGCCCACGTCCGGCGGACCGAGGCGATCGGGCTGAGGATCGCAGGCGTCGACCTCGTCGTCGGCAGCCACATGGAATCCGTTCCCGAGGGCGATCGCACGGTGGCCGTGGAGGGTCCGCCCCCCGTCCTCTACCCGCTCGGCCGAGGCCAGGGCGTGCTTCAGGTCGAGCTGCACCTGCGCGACCGCGGCAAGCCCTTCTCCATCGTGGCCGCCGACGCTCCCCGCGAGGAGATCCGGGCCCTCGACGAGCGCATTCGCGCCTACGAGGAGCGGCTCCCCCCCGCCCGGGCGCCCGCCGCCGCGCCGCGGGGGGGGGGCAGGGGAGACCGGCGGCGGGCGCGGGAGCGTTCCCCGGCGCCCGC
>QGUN01000065.1 GCA_003242475.1 Pseudomonadota bacterium | reverse complement strand
GAAGCCGCTCCCTCAGCCCTCGAGCTTGCGCACCGCCTCGGCCTCGACCTCGGCGAGCAGGGCCTCGTCGTCGACGCCCGGGGCCTCGCGCCACCCCCGGAACGAGCGCAGCGGCGCATCCACCTCGGAGAGCATGGCCTTTCTCGCCTCCTCGTCCTCGGCCAGCACCTCCAGCCGGCGAAGCAACGCGCCGAGAAGGTCCCGGCGCTGCAGCAAGGCCGACCGGTCCACGGGGCGCGCCAGCGCGAGACGCAAGCGTGCCCAGTGCATCCACGGGGTCTTCCCGAGCGTGGCGTCGTCGAGAGCGCGAGCGAACTCGTCGAGCGAATTCGCCAGCTCCTCCTCCAACGGCGACCGGCCGACGAGCTCGACCGAGAGGAGATATCCCTCCACCCCCGACTCGATCCGTTCCTCGGCGCGCGAAAGCAGGCGCTGCTCGACCTCGCCGAGATCCTCGCATCCCGTGACGTCGACTTGCAGCGCCTCGAAACGCACGGGTGAAAGCGGCACGTGCTCCACCCGCTCGACGCGCCCGGATCGAACGTGCACCAGCGAAGCGCCCTTGGCCCCCAGTTCCGAGGGCTTGAAGGAGCGGCCCTGGAGATTTCCCGGATAGACCGCCCAGGTCTCGCCCTCAAGGAGGACCTGGCGGGTGTGGACGTGGCCGAGCGCCCAGTAGTCGAGACGGGAAGCCCGAAGGTCCTCCAGGCTGCAGGGCGCGTAGTCGTCGTGGCCGGGCTGGCCGCCCACGTTGGCGTGAAGCAGGCCCACGTGCAGCCCCGGCTCCGACGTCCGCGCGAAGGTCCGCGCCAGATTGGACCGTTCGGCCCGCCGGGCGAAGCTCCGCCCGTGGACGACGGCGAGGACCTTCCCCTCGTGCTCGACCGTGCGCCGCTCCACCTCGTCCGAGCCGAAGACGTGGACGCCCGGCGGCCAGCTCCGAATGGCCGACCATCCCTCCTCCACCGGGTCGTGGTTTCCATGCACCACGAAGACCGGGATGTTCGCCGCGGAGAGCCGTTCCAGGCCACGTTTGAAGGCGAGCTGGGCGCGCAGGCCGCGCTCGGGCCCGTCGTAGACGTCGCCGGCCAGGACCACGAAGGCCACCCTCTCCTTCAGCGCTCGGTCGACCAGTCGGTCGAAAGCCACGAGCGAGGCGTCGCGCAGCGCCTCGCCGATCTCCGGCGCCACGCGAACCAGGCCCTCGAAGGGCGTGTCGAGGTGGAGGTCGGCGGCGTGCAGGAAGGTGAAGTCGGCCATGGCCCCGAGCTTACTTCAACCGCGCGACCCCTTCGCTTCGAACGAAAAGTGGTTTACGAGAAGCGAGACTTCTGGCTGGCTGAAAAGCCTCCCATGCGCTGGTCCCGCGTCTGCATCGAATCGGTGGCCTACCAGCTCCCCTACGAGCGGGTGAGCACCCGCGCGCTCGAGGATCGGCTGGCCCCGGCCTACGACGCGCTCGGCCTTGGCCCCGGCCAGCTCGAGGCGCTGACCGGGGTGCGCGAGCGCCACTACTGGCCGCCCGGGACGTCGCTCCCCGCGGTCGCCGCCCAGGCGGCCGAGCGCGCGCTCCAGCGGGCCGGGCTGCCCGCGGCCGAGCTCGGCGCCGTCGTATACGCCGGAGTGAGCCGCGACCGCCTCGAACCCGCCATCGCCTGCGCCGTGGCCGCGATCCTCGGGACGCCGCCCGACGCGTGGCTTTTCGACCTCTCCGCCGGCTGCCTGAGCGCGCTGCTGGCCGTGGTCGACCTCGCCAACCGCATCGAGCTCGGTCAGATCCGGACCGCGCTGGTGGTGGCCGCGGAGAGCGCGCGCGAGACGGTGGACGAAACCGTCCGGCACCTGAACGCCAATCCCTCGCTCGACGCCTTCCGCCTGGCCGTGTCCACCCTCGGCGCCGGCTCCGCGGCCGCGGCGATCGTGCTGTCGGACGCCTCCGTCTCCCGCACCGGTCGACGCCTCCTCGGCGGCGCCTCGGTAACGGCTCCCGAGCAGCATGGTCTGCGCTTCCTCGGCTCCGAGCAGGGCCTGCTGGGGCAGGCACCGCTCCGGGCGAGAACCGATTCCTCCGCCATCCTCGTACACGGCGTGCACCTGGGCGTGCGCGCCTTCGAGCGCTTCTTCACCGAGCTCCGCTGGCATCCGGACGACGTGGACCGGCTCGTCTGTCACCAGGTCGGATCCGGGGGCCGCCCTCCCGTCCTCGACGCGCTGGGCATTCCGCCGGAAAAGGGTTTCTCCACCGTGGAGAGCCATGGAGACACCGGCGCGGTCGCCCTCCTCATGGGCCTGGCCATGGCCGAGGAGCAGGCACTTCTTTCCGAGGGGGACCGCGTCGCCTTGCTGGGGATCGGAAGCGGCCTTTCCTCCATCATGCTGGGGATCACGTGGTGACCACCCCGCCGGGAAGGGCCGATTCGATGCCGACTTTCAATTTCGCCTCCAACCTCCGCCTCCGGGCCCGAGAGAATCCGCGCGGCCGCGCGGTCATCGCATGGGAGCGAGGGGATTGGCGCCACCTCACCTTCCAGGAGCTGGACGAGGAGAGCGATGCGCTCGCGCGCGGCCTCGCCGGGCTCGGCATGCGCCGCGGAATGCGCGTCATCCTGATGGTCCCGCCGTCGCTCGACTACTTCGCCCTGGTCTACGCCCTCTTCAAGCTGGGCGCGACCATCGCCCTCGTCGACCCGGGGATCGGGCGAAGACCGCTTCTGCGCTGCCTGGAGGAGATCGGAGCGGAGGCCTTCGTCGGCGTTCCCGGTGCGCATCTGGCCCGCGCCTTCTATCCCGCGCTCTTCCGCTCGGTCCGGATCGCGGTGACGGTGGGGCCCAAGCTCCTTCGGCTGGGGACCTCGCTGGCGAGCCTGCGCGACCCGGGGCCTTTCGAGATGGAAGAGACCGAGGTCGACGAACCCGCGGCCATCCTCTTCACCTCCGGCACCACCGGCCTTCCCCGGGGAGCGATCTACACCCACGGCACCTTCCAGGCCCAGGTGGAGGTGCTCCGGCGCACCTTCGGCATCGAGGCCGGCGAGGTCGACCTGGCCACCTTTCCACCCTTCGCCTTCCTCGCGCCCGCCCTCGGCGCGACCGCGGTGATCCCCGACGTGGACGCGCGCAATCCGGGGCGGGCCGATCCGGTAAAGGTGGCGCACGCCATCTTCACCCAGGGCTGCACCTCGCTCGTCGGCTCCCCGGCCCTCCTCGACAATCTCGCCCGCTGGGCGGAGAAGCACGTGGTGGCCCTGTCGCCGCTGCGCCGCGTCCTCTGCTCGGGAGCTCCCGTCCCCTTCGAGGTCCTCGAGCGGCTCTCGCGCTGCCTTCCTCCCGGCGCGCAGATCCAGGTGCTTTATGGCGCCACCGAGGCGCTGCCTTTGGCCAGCATCTCCGCCGAGGAGCTTCTCTCCGATACCCGCGAGCGGACGCTGAGCGGTGCCGGCGTCTGCGTGGGCCTTCCGATCGAGAGCGCGACGGTGCGGATCATCCGTCTCGTCGACGCGCCCATCGAGCACTGGAGCGACGAGCTCGTCGTACCGGAAGGCGAAGTCGGCGAGATCACGGTCAAGGGGCCGATGGTCACGCGGGCCTACTGGGGAGGCGAGGAGCGAAACCGCCTCGCCAAGATCCGCGAGGGAGGCGAGACCGTCCATCGCACCGGCGACGTCGGCTACTTCGACGAGAAGGGCCGGCTCTGGCTCTGCGGCCAGAAGGCCCAGCGGGTGCGGACCGCCACCCGGACCCTGCACACCATCTGCGTCGAGGAGATCTACAACCGCCACCCCGCCGTGCGCCGAACCGCGCTGGTCGGCGTGCAGGAACCGGGCGCGCAGGTCCCCGTCCTCGTGGTCGAGCCGGAGCCGGAGGCGCGGCTTCGCTCCGACGTGCTCGCGGCGGAACTCCTGGCCCTCGGCGAGCAACACGAGCCGACGCGCGAGATCCGCCACATCCTCGTCTACCCGCGCCCCTTCCCCCTCGACGCGCGGCACAACGCCAAGATCCACCGCGACCTGCTGGCGAACTGGGCCGCGCTTCGCCTCTCCGGCCGCCGCGCATGAGCCGGCTCGCGCACGCGAAAGCAGCCTGGCGAGGTCCGCGCGGGGCGACGACGGTCGGCGCCGCCTGCATCAGGACTTGTGGAACTTGAGGGCGAGGGAGTTGACGCAGTAGCGGAGACCGGTCGGGGGCGGGCCGTCGGGAAAGACGTGGCCGAGGTGGGAGCCGCAGCGTGCGCAGCGGATCTCGGTGCGGCGCATTCCGTGGCTGCGATCTTCGCGCTCCTCGATGTGGTCGCGGTCGAGGGGAGCCCAGAAACTCGGCCAGCCGGTTCCCGAGTCGTACTTCTGCGACGAGCCGAAGAGGTCGAGCCCGCAGGCGGCGCAGACGTACGTGCCCTCCTCCCGGTTGCGGAGCAGCTCGCCCGAGAACGGAGGCTCGGTACCGCCCTCCCGAAGCACGTGATAGCGCTCGGGAGACAGTTCGCGCTTCCAGTCCTCCTCGCTCTTCCTCAACTTCTCCATTCGCCCCTCCCCGAACTCGTCGGGCGCGGCGTCGCCCGGACCAGCGCCCAGACGTGGCCGCCCTCCTCGCGCAGCTCGGCCTCGAGCTCGATGGGCACCCTGCCTCCTCGAAGGCGGAGCTCGATGGCGACCGGGCCCGGCTCGGCCCGCGGGATCCTCGCCTCCTGAAAGGAGACGAAGCGACGCACGTGGGGATAGATGGCCTTGTATGCGGCTTCCTTCAAGGCGAAGCGCCGCACCAGGAAGGGCCAGCGCTCCTCGTCCGGGAGCCGCATCCAGGTGGCGAATTCCTCCGCGTCGAGGATCCTCGGTGCGATCGCGGGCCGTGGGGGCCCGAGCTCCTCGAGGTCCACCCCCAGGGTGGCCTCCCCTTCGGCGACGAGGGCGGCGGCGAGCCGTCGCTTGTGCGAGATGGAAGCGACGACGCCCGGAGGCAGCACGGGCGCGCCCGAGGCGGATGGGAGGACCGGGCCGAGCTCCAGGCCTCGCGCGGCCGCGGCCCGACGCAGGGCCAGGCGCCCCCCCACCCACTCGATCCGCCGTCGGCCCCGCAAGGCGAGGGCGAAGACGCGCTCCTTTTCGTGCAGCCCTTCCAGGTGCTCGGGGGCGATGCCCTCTTGGGGGAGGGCGACCGCGGCCAGCGTGCCGAAGGCCACCTGCTGCACGAGGGCCTCGGCGAAGGAGGCCGCGCCGGGGATCGGATCGCCGCGCGACATGGAAGGAAGGATACCTCCCGAGCGCCCGATGGAGGAGCGCCGGTCGACTCGGAGCCGGTCGTCCTCATCGGCCGCACGAAGCCGCGAAGGCGTTAGGAGCCTGACGCAGTCACCAGCTACCGCGGCGACGGCCGATGACTGCAACAGGCTGCTAGGGCGTGGACGGCGGGGATGGGGACCGATAGAACCGTCGCATGTGGATCGCGACCTGGAACGTGAACTCCATTCGTGCCCGGCGTGAACGGCTCCTCGCCTGGCTCGAGCGGCGCTCACCCGACGTGGTGCTCCTGCAGGAGCTCAAGTGCCAGCTCTCGGACCTGGAGGCGATCGACCTGGCCGGTCTCGGCTACCACGTGGCGGCCAATACACAGAGGACCTACAACGGCGTGGCCATCCTCTCGAAGACGCCGCTCGAGGACGTCGTCATGGGCCTGCAGGACGACGTGGAAGATCCGCAGGCTCGGCTGGTCGCGGCCACCACCCGAGGGATCCGCTTCCTCTCGGCGTACGTCCCCAACGGCAGCGAGGTGAGCAGCGAGAAATGGGCGTACAAGCTGCAGTGGCTGGAGCGGCTGCGCCTGCACCTCGAGCGCCACTACGACCCCGGCATGCCGCTCGTCCTCGGCGGCGACTTCAACGTGGCGCCCGACGAGCGAGACGTGCACGACCCCGCGGAATGGGAAACCACCGTGCTCTTCCATCCCGAGGCGAGACAGGCCTACCGGCGCCTTCTCGACTGGGGGCTCGAGGATACCTTCCGCATCCACAACCAGGAGCCGGGAACCTACTCCTGGTGGGACTATCGGATGCTCGCCTTCCCGAAGAACCGCGGTCTGCGCATCGACCTCATCCTCGCCACGCGACCGCTGCGCGAGCGCGTCGCCGAGTCCTTCGTCGACCGTGACGAGCGCAAGGGCAAGCAGCCCTCCGACCACGCGCCCGTTCTCCTTCGCCTGCACGACTGAGCGAATCTCGATCCGCCGTCGCCGCGCCGATCTCGCCGAGCCGAAACCGAGTGACTCGATCGCGGCTCATCCGCCGGCGCTCGTATAGGAGCGGAGCGCGCGGAGCCAGACCAGGCGCGCGGCCAGGGCGAATACGAGAGCGCCGGCGAGGGAGAAGAAGATGGCGCGGCCCTCCAGCTCGCCGACGATGGCCAGGGCCGGATACGAGGTCATCACGATCAGCGGGATGACGAAGGTGAAGACGAAGTTGAGCGCGCCGCGGTAGACGGGCGCGGGCCACCTCGCCGCTTCGAAGACGGAGCTGAAGAAATAGGTGAGGTTGTCCACCTTCACCACTCGCAGGGCGAGCGCCACGACGGCGATCCAGATCGAATAGAGGATCACGACGGCGCCGCAGAGCAAAGCCAGGGACGAAAGCGCCTGCAATGGCGTGGGGACGTGCTCGAGCTCGACCAGGGCCCAGACGAGGATGAGCGCGCCCGCGAGAACGTCCACGCCCCGCCAGATCTCGAAACGAGAGGTGGAGACGAGAAACTGCGAGTCCGCCGGCTTGAGCAGGAGAAAATCCAGCATCCCCTTGCGCACGAGCTCGACCACGTTTTGCAGCGCGGGCTGGATGGCGCCCTCGATCACTCCGCGGAGCACGGTGAAAAAGCCGACGACCAGGAGCGCCTGCGGCCAGCTCCAACCACCGATGTCGCTGCGCTGGTGGAAGAGGACCACCAGGGGGACGAGCGAGGACGCGGTCCAGAAGAGCGTCATGAGCGCGTCCAGCACGAAGTCCAGGCGGTACTGCATGCCGAGCAGGGCGGAGGTGCGCAGCTGGATCCCGAAGAGGCGGAGGTAGCGCAGCACTTCAACCTCCGTAGGCGGCGTAGCGCCGTAGCCCTGCCCGCCAGATCGCCTGTGCCACGAGGGCGAAGAGGACGACGTAGAGCCATTGCGCGACGAAGCCCGTCACCATCGCGCTCCGGTCCACGAGGCCGAGCATCACCTCCACGGGAAAGGAGAGCAAGAAGCGAAAAGGAAGCCATTCGATGGCCGCGCCGATCTCGGGTGGGAAGAGTTCGAGCGGAACCGTGTATCCCGAGAAGACGAAGAACAGTCCGAGCCAGAGGTCGTAGACCGAGAGCGTGCTCTCCCAGAAAAAACCGAGCGAGCCGATGGCGGCCATGGCGAAGAAGGTGATGAGCCAGGCGCCGGCGATGGAGAGCGGCACGAACGCCCACGCCAGCGGATCGCTGCTGAGCTGATCGGCACCCAGCCATGCGAGGGCGACCACCGCCACGGGCAAGGCCACCAGCGCGCGCAAAGGCAAGGCCGCAACGTTCTCCGCGGCGTAGGCGAGAAAGGGATGGACGGGTCGCAGCAACCGCATGGCGATCTCACCCTGGCGGATCTCGAAGACCATGTCCCAGACCACCCACGAGCCGGTGAGCAGCCGGACGATCAGGGCCGCGAGGAAGTAGGCGCCGAGCTCCTCCTGCCCCATCCGGCCGAGCGGCTCCTCGCGGGCGACGCTCGACCAGACGAGGAGCATGATGAGCGGCGTGTTGGTGGTGAGGATCCAGACGAGGAATTCGGCGCGGTAGGCCACCGCGGAGGAGAAGCCGACCCGGAGCATGGTCGGGATGGCGGAAAGGATCCTCATTCGCCCTCCTCGTGGCGACGGGCGAAGAGCTCCGAAAGCACCTCCTCCAGCGGCGGATCTTCGACGACGAGGTCGGCCACCGGGAGCTGGCCCAGCGCCCACGACACCAGCTCGCGCAGCCGCCCGCCGTGGACCTGGAGCTGGATCCGCGCCTCGTCCTGCGCGACCACCGATGCACCGAACCTCGCCCATTCCACCGGAGGAAGGGGCCCTTCCAGGCGAAAGGTCACGCGCTTGTCGGGACGGATCTGGCGGACGAGATTCTCCAGGCTCCCGTCGTAGATCAGCCGACCGCGATCGATGACGATCACGCGCGGTGCGAGCGCGGCCACGTCGTCCATGTAGTGGCTGGTGAGCAGGACGGTGGCGCCGTGTCTCTCGTTGTACTCGCGGATGAAATCCCGAACCGCGGCCTGCATGGTGACGTCCAGGCCGATGGTGGGCTCGTCGAGAAAGAGAACGCGCGGGCGATGCAGAAGCGCCGCCGCCAGCTCGCATTTCATCCGCTCGCCCAGCGAGAGCTGCCGCGTCGGCTTGTGGATGAGATCGCCCAGGTCGAGAAGATCCACCAGCTCGGCGAGCGTGCGGCGGTACTCGTCCCTCGGGATCTCGTAGACAGCCCGATTGAGTTCGAAGGTCTCGGCCGGAGGCAGGTCCCACAGAAGCTGCTGCTTCTGCCCGGTCACGAGCATGATCGAACGCAAGAAGTCGCGCTCGCGCCGGAAGGGGACGTGGCCGGCCACCGAGATCTCTCCCGAGGTCGGATGCAGAAGGCCCGCCAGCATCTTGAGCGTGGTGGTCTTTCCCGCCCCGTTCGGGCCCAGAAATCCCACGCGCTCTCCGGCGCCGATCTCGAAGGAGATGCCGTCGACCGCGCGCACGACGGTATATCTTCGGCGGAAGACGGAGGCCAGGGCGGGAAGGAGTCCGGGTCTGCGGCGGTGCACCCGGTAGTGTTTGACCAGGTTGCGGACGGAGAGCATGGGGGGCGTCGGAGTATGCCTCAAAACGGTGGGGGCTTCACCCGGAGCGAAGGAGGACGAAGGTGAGGGAGGAGGAGCTTCGGAGGCTGGCGAGCGCATGGGCCGCGGAGGATCCGGATCCGGCTACCCGACTTGAAGTAACCACCCTTCTCCAACGCGACGACGTGGAGGGCCTGCGCGAGCGCTTCGGCTCGCGGCTCGAGTTCGGAACGGCGGGGATCCGCGGGATCCTGGGCGCGGGGCCCAATCGGATGAACCGAATGGTGGTGATGCGCACCACCGCCGGACTCGCCGCCTACCTCAAGGCGAAGGTCCCCGACGCCGCTCGGCGCGGCGTGGTGGTGGGATACGACGCGCGGCACCTCTCCTTGCAGGCGAGCCAGGACGTGGCCTCCATCCTCGGGGGCCACGGCATCCCCGCCCTCGTCTTTCCCGACTTCGCTCCCACCCCGCTGACCGCCTTCGCCGTGCGGCACCTCGGCGCCGCGGCCGGCGTGATGATCACCGCCAGCCACAACCCGCCCGAGTACAACGGCTACAAGGTGTACTGGTCCAACGGCGCGCAGATCGTGCCGCCGCACGATCGAGGCATCAGCGAGGCGATCGACCGGGTCGGACCCCTCGCCAGCATCCCCCGCATGGAGGAAAAGGACGCGCGGGCAAAGGGCCTCTGGCGCGACATCGACGGCGAGACGACGCGCGCCTACCTCGAATCGGTCGCGCGGCAATCGGTCACGTCGGACGGCAAGGACCTGGTCGAGATCGTCTACACCCCCCTGCACGGCGTGGGTGGCGCTCTCGCCCTACGAGCCCTGCGGGAGCACGGCTTTACGAAGCTGCACGTGGTGCAGGAGCAATTCGATCCGGATCCCGACTTCCCCACCGTGCGCTTCCCCAATCCGGAGGAGGCGGGTGCGATGGACCTCGCCATCGCGCTGGCCCAGCGCACGGGGGCGAGCCTGGTGCTGGCCAACGACCCCGACGCGGATCGGCTGGCGGTCGCGGTCCCCGACCCGCGAGGTGGCTACCGGCTCCTCTCGGGCAACGAGATCGGGCTGCTCTTCACCGAGTACCTCCTCGCCAACGATCCTCGAGAGGGGGAGCGGCTGGTTCTCTCGACCATCGTCTCCACGCCGGGCGCACGGGCGATCGCCGAGCACCACGGTGCGCGCTACGACGAGGTCCTCACCGGTTTCAAGTGGATCGCCAACCGCGCGATGGAGATCGAGGCCGAGACCGGGGCGCGTTTCGTGCTCGGCTTCGAGGAGGCGCTCGGCTACTCCATCGGAACCACCTGCCGCGACAAGGACGGGATCGGCGCGGCGGTGATCTTCGCCGAGCTCGCCGCCCATGCAGCCGCGCGCGGCCGCACGATCCTCGACGAGCTCGAGTCCATCTGGCGGACCCATGGGCTCTATCTTTCGCGCCAGCACTCCGTCACTCTGCAGGGCGAGGAAGGCAAGGCGCGCATCGATGCCATCATGGAGGGGCTGCGCAAGGATTCTCCCCTGGCGATCGACGGCAAGCGGGTGGTTCTCGGTCGCGACTATCGCGAAGGCGTCGAGCGGGATGCGCGCACGGGGGAGGTGCGAGAGCTCAGCCTGCCCTCCTCCAACGTCCTCTCCTTCTTCCTCGAAGACGGCACCCGGATCATCGCCCGCCCCTCGGGCACCGAGCCGAAGATCAAGTACTACGTGGACGTCCGCGTCGACGTGGCGCCCGATGTTTCCATCGCCGAGGCGGAAGCGGCAGGCAGGCGGACGCTCGAGAGCCGGCTCGGTGCGTTCCTCGATCACGTGCGTTCGATCTGAAGCGCACCACCGGGAGGCGAGCGAGCGGGCGCCGGAGCCGTGCGCCGCCGCTCGGCCTGAATAGCTTTCCTTCGAACCCGAGCCTGGAGGGGGAGATGGCGAAGGTCGCTCTGATCACGGGGGCCTCGGGCGCGCTCGGTCGCGCCATCGCGGAACGGCTGGCCGAGGACGGCTTCGACCTGGCGCTGCACTACCGCAGCGGGCGCAAGGCTGCCGAGGAGCTCGCCGCCTCGCTCTCGACGGGGGGCATCGAGGCGCGCGCCTACCAGGCGGACATTTGCAAGCCCATCGACGTGCACCGCATGGTCGAGCGCATCGAGGAAGAGATCGGCCCCATCTGCGTCGTGGTCAACAACGCCGGCCTCGTCCGCGACCGCACCTGCCACAAACTCACCGACGAGGACTGGGAAGAGGTGCTCGACACCAACCTACGCGGCGCATTCCACGTCTGCCGCTCGGTGATCCCCCCACTCACCCGCCGCAAGGAGGGGCGGATCATCAACATCAGCTCCATCGTGGGGGCGATGGGCAACTACGGCCAGGCCAACTACGCCGCCTCCAAGGCGGGCCTCATCGGCCTGACCAAGAGCCTGGCGAGGGAGCTGGCCAAGGACAACGTGACCGTCAACGCCGTCTGCCCGGGCTTCATGGACACGCCCATGGTGCGGAAGATCCCGCCCCAGGTGCAGGAGAAGATCCTCGCGCAGATCCCGCTGGGGCGCTTCGGGGATCCCCGTGCCGTCGGCGAGGCAGTGGCCTACCTGGCGGGGACGGGTGGCGCCTGGGTGACCGGCCAGGTCCTCCACGTCAACGGCGGCATGTACATGTAGGCGTCAGGGTCGACGTCGACCGCGGGGCGAGGTCGCCTGCACCTCGCGGGCGACCCGTTCGTCCCCTCGCAGCTCGTAGCGGACCTCCGCCGTGCTGCCCGCGGGGATGCGGTCGAAGGTGACCTCCTCGCCGTCGAGGGCGAATGCGGTCCGCTCGTCGACCTTGAACTCGGCGTCGATCTCGCCGCGTCGGCGCAACGTCAGGCTCTGCTCGGCGATCGAAACTACGGTGCCCACCACGGTGAAGAGCTCCTCCGGCCGTGGCGGCTCGCCGAAATCCTCGGTGGGGGAATCCCCGGGCATGCCGAGGTCGAAGGGATTGTCCTGCTGCGTCGGATCGGGATCGGGAACCGAGGAAGGATCCTGCTGGGCGAGCCAGAGCAGAGTCGCGAGGAGCACCACGCCCATGCCCATCGGGTAAGCATCAACCCGGGCGTGCGGAAGCATCGGCGGCGGGCAGCGCCTCGCCTGCGCGCGGCGCCGCGGCCTCGGAACCCAGCAATCCGGTGAACATCGCTTCGGCCTCGACGAGCGCGAGCTCCGTCTGCATCAACTCGTACAGACGCGAAATACAAGCGCGCGCCTGGTCCATTCCCTCCTCGATCGCCTCGGCCACGTCGACACCATCGCCGCGGTAACAGGCCCAGGTCGCCTCGGGAACCGTCTCGGGGAGCGCAAGCAACCTCCCCGGCGCGCTGCCGAGGATGCGGCCGTACAGCCACAGACCTCGAACCCAGGAATCCACCTCGGATTTTTCGGGAGCCCGCCCGACCACGTCGAGGTAGGCGGTGCTGAGCAAGAGGTGGATGCCGCGGCCGAGGCCGCGCGCCGGGTAGCCACGGCGCTTGACCACCTGGAAGCGCCGGCGGATCTCCGGGGTGCCGAGCGGGTCGTAGCCGAGAGTCTCCCGCAGCCACAAGAGCGCCTGGACCCACTCCACGCCCCGCCGCGCCGGGAGCCCTCCCGGATCGCGCGCCTCGTCGCCGAGGAGCTTCTGCATCGTTCGCTCGAGACTGCGATCGAAGCAAAGGTGAAGGAAGTAGCCGGCGACCAGAGCGAGTCCGGCTTCGGTTCCCACCAGTGCGCCTCGCGTCACCGCCTCGGCGAGCCGCAGTCCGACTCGGACCGGCGCGGCCCGCAGAAGCTCGAGCGCCGGCTCCGGCGGCGCATTCCATCCGAGCAAGATGCGGGCGAGCTCGCCGGCGACGTTGCCGTACCACGGAAGGTCGAACCAGGCCGCGCCCAGTCTCGCGTACTCGAGGTCCTCCACGAGCGCCCTCGCCACCGGTGCGGGTAGACCGCCGGGCGCGAGCGCGAGCCTCTCCACGCCCACCAGGTAGACGATCGTCGCCGGCAAATCGCCTCCGCGTAAGCCTCGCGGCTCTCGCAGGAAACGTATTCCCCCCTGTGCCGCGTGTGGTAGAACCCGAAGCCATCCGCCCCAGAGGCAACCCGAAAGGAGCAGTCATGGAGATCAAGCTCGCAGCCACCTCCCCGATCGAGGCGAAGGTCGGGCTCGTGGCGCTTCCGCTCTTCGAGGACGATCTCGGCAAGCGCGCTCGGCATCCTCTCCTCGCGAGCCTGGACGAGGCGCTCGGTGGTCACCTGAACTCGGCGATCCAGGCGGAGTGCTTCGAGGGCAAGGAAGGCCAGAAGCTGGTCTTCCCCACGCACGGGAAGATCGCCGCCGCCTACGCCGTGCTCGTCGGGCTCGGCAAGCGCGATGCGTACAAGCACGAGGCCTTCCGCATGGCGGCGGGAACCGTGGCCAAGGAGGCGCGCCGCCTGCGAAGCGCCAAGATCGCGCTCGCCCTTCCCGAGGAGGTGGACGCAGTCGAGGCCGTTCGCGCCGGGGCGGAGGGACTTTTCCTCGGTGCCTATCGCTTCGACAAGTGGAAGACCGGCGAGGGGAAACAAAAGGATTTCCGCATCACGCATGCCTCGCTGCACCACGAGAGCCTGCGACGCCATGCGGCGGCGCAGCAGGCGCTGACCCTGGGCCTGGCCATCGGCGAGGCGGTCAGCCTGGCGCGCGACCTGGTCAACGAGCCCGCGGCGGTGATGACGCCCACCGCCCTGGCGAAGGCCGCCGCGGACATGGGCAAGGCGGCGGGCTTGCAGGTCGTCGTCCACGACCGGCGCAAGATCGAGCAGCTCAAGATGGGGATGTTCCTCGCGGTGGCCAAGGGCAGCCAGGAACCCCCGAAGCTCATCGAGATCCGCTACGTGCCGAAGGGGGCCTCGGCATCCACGGCCGCGCCGCTGGCCTTCGTGGGCAAGGCGATCACCTTCGACTCGGGCGGCCTCTCGCTCAAGCCGGCCGACGCCATGGTGGACATGAAGACCGACATGGCCGGCGCCGCCGCGGTCATCGGGGCGATGAAGGTAATCGGGGAGGTGATCAAGCCCGACTTCCCCGTCTACGGCTTCATCGGCGCCTGCGAGAACATGCCGAGCGGTTCCTCCTACCGTCCGGGCGACGTGCTCGTATCGCGCCTGGGCAAGACGGTGGAGATCACCAATACCGACGCCGAGGGGCGGCTGGTCCTGGGTGACGTGCTCGCCTACGCCTGCGAGACGAAGCCCCGCGGCGTGGTGGACATTGCCACCCTCACCGGCGCCTGCATCGTGGCGCTCGGCCACTACACCGTGGGCACCTTTGGTGCGGACGAGGAATTCGTCGGCCGCGTGCTCGAGGCGGCGAAGGCATCCGGCGAGGATCTGTGGCGGATGCCGCTCGTCCCCGAGCTCAAGAAGGAGTTGGACTCCGACGTGGCGGACATGAAGAACTCCGGCACGCGCTGGGGCGGCGCGATCTCGGCCGCGCATTTCCTGAAGGAGTTCGTGGGCGAAACGCCATGGGTCCACCTGGACATTGCCGGTCCCTCCACCTCCGACAAGGAGCGCGGCTACTTCAGCAAGGGTGGAACTGGCGTGGCCGTTCGTACCCTGGTCGAGCTGGTGCGCGGCTACGGAAAGTGACCCCCGGCATCCGAAAATGAAAAAGCGCCGCGATCGTGCGGCGCTTTTCTTTTTCTGGCCGCGTCCTGGCGGGGACGCGGCTCGAAGAATCGTCAAGCAGCGCGTGCGGGAACCGCGCCGAGGCCGCGCACCGGCACGAGCTGATCGAGCCAGAACGCGCCGTCGTCGCGCTGGAAGACCATGAAGCGGCCCTCGTCGGCGGGGTTCTTGGCGCGGTGGTAGCGCATGTAGATGTGCCGGTCGTCCACACCCACGATCTCGATCTTGCCGCTCTCGTGCGACATGA
>QGUN01000064.1 GCA_003242475.1 Pseudomonadota bacterium | reverse complement strand
CGAAGGAGGAGAAGGACACGGGATCCCGCATGCCCGACATGATGTGATCGCGCCCCTGGCGTGATCGGCAGAGCGGCCCCTCTTCGGAGCGGGCCGCTCTCTTTTGTTCCCGTGCAACCTTTCGGTCGGACGCGCATCATTGCCCCGACCATGCCGCACGTGAAGATCTACACGACCCGCATTTGCTACTACTGCGACCGGGCGAAGGACCTGCTGAGGAAGAAGAACGTCGAATTCGAGGAGATCGACGTCTCCGACGACCCCGAGATGCGGGCGAAACTGGTGGAGATGACCGGCGGGCGCCGAACCGTCCCCCAGATCTGGATCGGCGAGCGCCACGTGGGAGGCTTCGACGACCTCTACGCCCTCGAAAAGAGCGGCGAACTTGACGCCCTCCTTCGGGGCTAGAAGGCGCGCGAGGGCGGGGGCGCCGGGGCCCGTGCCCTTTACGAGCCGTACAGCCAATCCACCACGGCGAGCGCCTGCTCGAAGGTCCGCTGCGGCCAGAAGAGCAGCGGCAGGACGAGAACGATCCCCACCGCTGCCACCACCCAGATCCGCCGCTCCATGCCCAGAAGCGCTCGGGCGAGAGCGGTGAGCGCCAGGGTGATCGTGGCGCCGAGCAGGAGAGCCACGTCCCAGGACGCTCCCAGCCAGCGGATGGCGAAGAGCAGAAGCGCGAGCGCCAGCGCGTTGGCCACGTCGCGGCCGTTGGAAGCCCACCAGGCCGAGCGCTCCTGCGCGCGCAGCCGGAGCGCGATCTCCTGGAAGAGAATCGAGGCGAAAAGCGCCGGCAGGACCACCGCCACCCGAATCAGCATCCCCGATCCCGATGGTGGATCCGCGGCGGGCCTTTGCCAAGCCCGGCCGGGTCCGCCTGCCGTGTCGCAGGACCGCTCGCCTTCGTGGGCGGCCCTGCCTTGCTGCTTAGCCGCCTTCCGGAGGGGCAGGATCCCAAGAGACCGTCGCGACGAGGTCGGAGAGCAGACGACGGTCTCCTTCGGGATCTCGTGCGACGGGCCCTACCGGGACTTGGGAGCCGGTTGCCGCGACCAGCGGCGGCGGATGCGGCGCTGCCTCGGCGGGCTCGCGCCTCGACGTGGCCCGAAGGCCGCCCGCGTCACTCGTCGCTGCGCGTCGGCTTCTCAGGCCGCGCCGGCGACCTCGCGCAGCTCCTCCTCCGCGTCCCGCGAGAGCTTGACGCTCACGGTCTTGGAAACGCCCGGCTCCTCCATGGTGATGCCGTAGAGCGTGTCGGCGATCTCCATGGTCCGCTTGTTGTGCGTGATGAGGATGAACTGGGAGGTCTTGCTCATCTCCCGGACGAGCTCGTTGTAGCGGCCGACGTTGGCCTCGTCGAGCGGCGCGTCCACCTCGTCGAGCAGGCAGAAGGGCGTGGGTTTGATGAGGAAGATGGAGAAGATCAGCGCCACCGCGGTCAGCGCCTTCTCGCCGCCCGACATGAGGTTGACGTTCTGCATCTTCTTGCCCGGCGGCTGCGCGACGATCTCCACGCCGGGCTCGGCGTCGGGCTTCAGCGGATCCCGGACGAGCTCCAGCCGCGCCTTGCCCCCACCAAAGAGGCGCGGGAAGACTTGCTGGAATCTCTCGTTGACGGCTTCGAAGGTCTCGAAGAAGCGCTCCTTGCTGGCGGCGTCGATGCGGGCGATCGCCTGCCGGAGCTTCTTGAGGCTCGCCTCGAGGTCCTCCCGCTGCCGATCGAGAAACTCGTACTTCTCCAGCAGCTCCGCGTGCTCCTCGAGAGCGGTGAGGTTGACCTCGCCCATCCGCTCCACCTCGCGGCGCAGCGACGCGATGCGCTTTTCCAGCTCCCCACCGGGCGGCGGCTGCAGGTGGTAGTCGCAGACGTGGTCCAGAAGCTCCAGGTTGTAGCGCTCCCGGATGGTCTGCTCCAGGTGCTCGAGCTCCAGCGCGATCTCCCGCTCCTCCAGCGCACAGGTGGCCGCCCGCTGCGTTACGTCCTCGAGGCGGCGCCGCATCTCCCGTAGCGTTCGCTCGCGCGTGCCCACCTCCTCCTGCAGCCGGGCGTGCGCCTCGCGCGCCACCGCCAGACGCTCCTTGGCGGCCTCCAGCTCGTCGGCGAGCGAGACGATGCTGCCGGAGGTCTCCTCCATCCGGCGGGAGATCTCCTCGATCTGCTTCTCGATCTCGCCGATCTGCGCCTCGTTCCGCTCGCGGTCGGCGCGGGTGCGCTCCCTCTCCTCCTGCACGCGCCGGCGCGCACGGTCCACACCCTCGCGCCGTTCGCGGGCCTGGGCCTCCTCGATGCGCAGCCGGGTGAGCTCCGCCTCCGCCTTCTGAACCTCCTCTCGGGCTGCCGCCAGCTCCGCGGCCAGCTGCGCCGTGCGCTCCTCGCGGGCCGCCCGGTCGGCCTCCGCCTGCGCCGCGGCGCCGCGGATCCGCTCCGCCTCCACGTCGAGCAGCGCCAGCTGGTTCTGCAGCCCATCGATCTCGGCGAGCACGTCCTGCGCGCGCGTCCGCAGCCGCGAAAGCTCCTCGGTGACGCGCCCGAGGTCCTTTTCGGCATTCAGAAGGTCGAGCTCCCGCTCGTGGCCCGAACGCTCCAGCCCCTTGAGCGAGGCCTCCAGCTCCTCGCAGCGCTTCGCCAGGCGGCGATGCTCTTCGGCCGCCAGCACGACCTTCTGCTCCAGCTCCCGCGTGACCTCCCGGAGCTGCTCCACCTCGCGGCGCTGCTGCAGAAGACCGGCGCCGGCGCCGTCGCGGTCGCCGCCCACGATCCCGCCCCAGGGGAAGACGACCTCGCCCTCCAGCGTGGCGAAGGTATGGCCCGTCCCCCGTGCGGAAAGCTCCACCGCATCCTCGAGGGTGGCGACGAAGACCACGTCACCGAGCAGGGCGCGGACGAGCTCCTCGTGCGTCGCCGAGCGGACCACGTCGCAGGCCCGCGCCAGCACGGCAGGGTGGTCGAGCGGCGGTAGCGGCTCGCGGGCCCGCACCTCGCGAGGAACGAAGGTTCCCCTCCCCTCGTGGGTATCCGATAGGTAGCGGACCAGCGCGATCGCCGCGTCGGCGTCCTCCACCAGGATGGCCTGCAACCGCTCCCCGAGCACCGCCTCCACCGCGGCTTCGAACTCGGCGGGTACCTCGATCCGCTCGGAGAGCAGGCCGAGCACGCCTTCCGGCAGCGGCCCACCTTCGCCGTTTCGCGTCATCACCGCGCGCACGCCGCGGCCGTAGCCCTCGTAAGAGCGCTGGATCTGCTCCAGCGAGGCCAGGCGGGAGCGTCGGTCCGCATGCTCCTCGCGCAAGGCGCCGAGACGCTCCTCGGCGGCGACGAGGTCCTGCCGCAGCCGCTCCAAGAGCTCGGCCTCCTCGCCCCGGCGCACCTCCAGCTCCAGCTTGAGCTGGCGAGCCTCGGCGGCCTGCTCACCGAGCCTCTTGCGATCCCTCTCCAGGCGCTCGACGGTGGATTCGAGTTCCTCGAGCTCGGCCTCGAGCCGGGCGATGCGGTCGACCAGGTCGGAGCGGCGCCGGTCGACGTTGATGAGCTCGCCCTTGATCGAGGCGGCGCGGGAGAGGACCTCCATGGCCGCGCGCCGCTCGCTCTCCAGCCGCTCGGCGGCCTCCTTTTCCGCCGCGCGCAGTTCTTTGACCCGGCTCTCGTGGGCGGCGAGCGCCTCGCGCCCCACCCCGTCCTGGCTTTGCAAGCTCTCGAGCTGCTCGAGGATGCGCGCCTCCTCCTCGTCGAGGCCGCGCAGTCGCGCATTCAGCGCCTCGATCTCCTCCAACGCGGCGCGCTTGCGCGCCTCGAGCTGCCCCTTCTCCCGCTCGTAGAACTCCAGATTCGTCTGGTTGAGCGCGGCGCCCTGCGAAAGCCGCGCCACCTCCTCGGAGAGTTTCTCCAGGGCGGCTGCTTCGGCGGCGAGCCGTTCGCGATCGCCGACGATGGAGGCATCCAGCGCCTCCACCTCGGCCGAAAGCCGCTTCTGCTCCTCGGCCGCGGCCTTGCCCTTCTGCTCCGCCACCTTGCGCAGGGCCTGGAGCTCCAGCCATCTCAACGACGCCAGGTGCAACTCGCCCTGGCGGATCTCCGCGCGAAGCGCCTTGTAGCGCTCGGCCTTCTTGGCCTGGCGCTCGAGGCTTTCCAGGCGGCGGCGCTGCTCGCCGAGGATGTCGTTGAGGCGGAGCAGATTCTGCTCCGTCTGCTCCATCTTGCGCTCGGCCGCCTTGCGCCGGGCCTTGTACTTGGTGATGCCCGCCGCCTCCTCGATGAGGTTGCGGCGGTCCTCTGGCTTGGCCGAGACGATCAGGCCGATCCGCCCCTGCTCGATGATCGAGTAGGCCTTGGTGCCCACCCCCGTGCCGAGGAAGAGCTCGATGATGTCGAGCAGGCGGCAAGGCGCCTTGTTGATCAGGTACTCACTCTCACCGTTGCGGAAGAGCCGGCGCGTGACCGTGATCTCGTGCAGGGAGGCGTACTTCGGGGGGACGAGCCCGCGGTCGTTGACGAAGGTCAGCGAGACCTCCGCCATGCCGAGCGGCGGATGCTTCTCCGACCCGTTGAAGATCACGTCCTCCATGGAGCGGCCGCGGAGGTGCTTGGCGCTCTGCTCCCCCATCACCCAGCGGATGGCGTCGACCACGTTGGACTTGCCGCAGCCGTTCGGGCCGACGATGCCGGTCACTCCATCGCCGAAGACGAAGACCGTCCTGGCCATGAAGCTCTTGAAGCCGCAGATGTCGAGGCGCTTGATGCGCATCCGCCCTCCGACAGCGCATGGCAACGTATGGTCACGCCACGCGGCCGGTCGGATCTAGCACGCAGCGCCGGGCCCCCGCAAGGCGACGACGCCAAAAGGTCCCCCTATCGTGCGCCACCCTAGCGCAGGTCGAAGCGGCGAGGAACGGGCATTTTCTGGAAAAGCTGTGGATAACCAGGACGCTACCGGTGTACGCCGCTCCCGCACAAGATGCGAGCGGAGAACTCACCCTTAGTGAAGGGACTCGCGGAGGATGGCGCCATCCGGCGGCGGGGGC
This sequence comes from Pseudomonadota bacterium, assembly GCA_003242475.1. Lineage (GTDB taxonomy): Bacteria > Myxococcota > Myxococcia > Myxococcales > Vulgatibacteraceae > ZC4RG40. Next base: position 10,135 of record QGUN01000064.1, on the reverse strand, counting down.
AACGTGACCCGCTGCCCCTGGTCGATGCGGGCCAGCGCCTCCGCCCAGGCGGTCAGCCACTCCCCCACCCGCATCACCGCCGGGTCGTTGGGCGAGCGGGGCCGGGGCAGGTCCACCACCACCTCGTCCATCACCCGCCCCGGGTGGGAGGCAAGAACGTAGACGCGGTCCGCCAGAAGCGCCGGCAGATGGAGGTTGTGCTCCACCCAGAGCACCGTCATCCGGTTGGCCTCCCAGAGCTGGTACATGTCCTCCATCAGCCGCCGGCGCGTCAGCGAGTCCAGGGCGGTGAAGGGCTCGTCGCAGAGCAGGACCTGGGGTTCGAGGACCAGCGCCCGGGCGAGCGCCACCCGCTGCCGCTGGCCCCCCGAGATCTGGTGGGGGTACTTGTCCTGGTGGCCGGCCAGGCCCAGCCGGTCGAGGGCCTCGAGGGCGACGCGCCGGCGCTCCTCCGGCGGGTCTCCCCGCATCTTCAGGCCGTACTCCACGTTGGCGAGGTTGGTCATCCAGGGAAAGAGCGCCCCCTGCTGGAAGACCATGGGGCGCTCGAGCGAGGGCCCGGTGACCGGCTTGCCGCCCACGTAGACCTCGCCCTCGTCCGGAGATTCGAGCCCCGCCACGATGTGCAGAAGCGTCGTCTTCCCGCAACCCGATGGGCCGGCGATGCAGACGAACTCGCCCGGCTCCACCACGAGATTGACGTCCTGCAGGACGACCACGCGAGAACCGCGGTGCTCGTAACTCTTGGTGATCCCGTCTACCAGGACTCCCGCCGACACCCGCACCTCGCTGACGAGCAGTGAATCTGGCCCCGATGGGGCGTCGGCGCAAGCCACGCCGGCCGACCGAGCGGGCGGGCGAAGCGCCGCCTGCGCCTGTCGCCGGCCGGCGCGGGGGAAAGACCTCTAACCGTGCAGGAGCGCGTCGAAGGCCTCGTCGCCGCGCAGGGAGTCGAACATGCGGTCGTTGCGCAGCCAGGAGCGGATGCGATCCGGCTCCTGTGCCACCGCCTTGCGCAGCAGCTCGACGGCCTTCTCCCCCTGCCCCCTCAGCGCGTGCAGCGCCGCATGGTGGTAGAGCAAGGAGGGGTCGTCCGCGGCGATCTCGGCGCAGCGGGAGAAGGACTTTTCCGCCTCGTCGAAAAATCCGAGCTGCGTGTAGCAGATGCCCAGGTCGAGGTGGGCGTCGAAATTCTCGGGGTCGAGCTTGACCACCTCGCGCAGGTGGGGAACCGCCTGCCGAACCCGGCCCTCCTCCATCAGCAGGATGGCCAGCTCCTGCCGGGGAAGCGGGTCGTCCGGCGCCAGCTCGATGGCCCGCTCGAAGGCCATCTCGGCTTCCTTGACCCGCCCGAGGTCCGCCAGGGCGATGCCGAGGTTGAGGTGCGCGTCCGGGTACTCGGGATCGAGGTCGATCGCCTCGCGGTACTCCTCGACCGCCATCTCGAGGCCGTAGGTGGCCAGAAAGGAGGCCAGGTTGTAGTGGGCGGTCGGGGCGTCCGGATCGAGGCGGATGGCCGTCAGGTAGCAGGAGAGGGCCTCGCGGTAGAGCTGTTTTTCCGCCAGGACCGTCCCGAGGTTGTCGTAGGCGTGGGCGGCCTCCGGATCCAGCTCGATGGCCTTTCGGAACTCCTTGACCGCCTCGTCGAGCATGCCGTGGTCCGCGAGCTCGATCCCGCGGGCGTTGTGGCGGTCAGAAAGGGCGATCCGATCCTTGTCCCGCATCCATTCGGCTCCTCGATCCTTGTCGAAAAGGACCGAATTTCGAAGGTTTGGTTCTAACCGTCGCGGTCCGTAAGTCAAGGTCGGTCGATCGACCGATGGGCGGTCCTCCGCCGACCCTGCGACCATGGGCGGCGCGAAAGGAGAACCGCCATGAAGAAGCTGATCCTCCGCTGGAAAAGAAGCCTTTGGGGCCGGGAAGACGGCCAGGGCATGACCGAGTACGTCATCGTGGTGGCGCTCGTCGCCATCGCCGCCATCGGCGTGATCACCGCCTTCGGGGACAACGTCCGCAACCTCTTCGCCACCTCCACCGAGGCGCTGGCCGGCAAGGCCTCCTCCACCTCGGGCGCCCGCACGGTCGACGACTCGCTGCGCCAGAGCCGCGACCTCAACGACTTCGCCGCCGAGGCCAGGAAGCGAAGGTAGGTTCGCCCGCGCCACGCGGCTCGCCGGCCCCCTATTGGGGGCCTTTTTCGCGACCCGTTAACGCTCCGACGCCCCGGATGGGCGGCCCCTCGCGATCCCTTGCCACGACTTCGACAAACCGGTGATAATGACTTCCACAAACGGACAGCGCCGAAAGGTGAATCGATGGAACGGCTTGCAGTACGTGGCCCGGAATCCGGCGTTTCCGGACCCGGGTCCACGGCGGACATCGTGCACGAGCTGCGTAACGCCGCGACCTCGGTAAGCCTTGCCATTCACTCGCTGAGCGAAAGCCAGGAGATCAAGAGCAACGCGGGCCGCGTGCGCCTCCAGATCGCGCGCAAGGAGCTCGAGCACATGCGGCAGCTACTCGATCGTCTGGCCTCGCTCGAGCCCCGGCGATGAAAGAGACTCTGCTCATCATCGAGGACAACGAGTCGCTGCGTGAACTTCTGAAGGCTCAGCTCGAACAGGCCCGGGACCGGGACGCTTTTTCCGTCGAAACCGCCGCCACCTTCGCCGAGGCCTGCGAGATTCTCCAGCACTGCCATCCGGCCCTCATCCTCTGCGACATGCGCCTGCCGGACGGCAACGGCATCGAGCTCCTTCCCGAACTCAAGCGCCTCTCCGGGCAGGCCCCCGTGGTCATCATGACCGCCCACTCCGACATGGAGTCGACCATCCGGGCGATGAAGAACGGGGCCTTCGACTATTTACCGAAGCCGTTCTCGCCCAAGGAGGTCGAGATGGTCCTGCACCGGGCACTCGACCTGCGGCGCGAGACGCGGCGCGCCGCCATCCTCGCGGTGGATACCTCCGCGCCCAACCTGGCCTCGGAGATCGTGGCGGAAAGCCCGCAGATGCAGGCGATCATCAAGCAGGTGGGCAAGATCGCCGCCTCGAGGGCCACGGTTCTCATCCAGGGCGAGAGCGGTACCGGAAAGGAGCTCATCGCCCGCGTCATCCACGAGTACTCCTCCGACGAGCCCAAGCCCTTCATCGGGATCAACTGCTCGGCGATCGTGGACACGCTCCTCGAGAGCGAACTCTTCGGCCACGAGAAGGGCGCGTTCACCGGCGCCACCCACACCAAGTACGGGCGCTTCGAGCTGGCCGAGGACGGCACGATCTTCCTCGACGAGATCGGCGAGATGTCGCTGCCCCTGCAGGCCAAGCTCCTTCGCGTCCTGCAGGAGCGGGAGTTCGAGCGGGTGGGCGGCGTGCAGAAGCTGCCCCTGCGCGCCCGCATCATCGCCGCCACCAATCGCGACCTGGAACAGGAAGTCCGTGAAAAGCGCTTCCGCGCCGACCTCTACCAGCGCCTCAAGGTGGTCACCATCGAGCTTCCGCCGCTTCGCGAGCGCCCCGACGACATCCCCAAGCTGGTGCAGCGCCTCCTCGCGCGCATCGGCGCGCGCCTGGGCAAGCGCATCACCCGCGTCTCCGAGGACCTCATCGAGGAGCTCAAGAAGCTCCCCTGGCCCGGAAACGTCCGGGAGCTGGAAAACACCCTCATCCGCGCGGCCGTGATGGCGCCCGGCGAAGTCCTCCTCAAGGAGCACTTCCCCTTCCCCAAGGCGCCACCCCCGCCGCCCCCGATGGTGCGCGAAGCACCGCGCCTGCTCTCGCTGGCGGAAGCCGAGCGCCAGGCCATCCTCCAGGCGCTGGAGGCCAGCCGCTGGCACAAGGGCCGCGCTTGCCAGATCCTCGGCATCAGCCGCCCCACCCTGGACCGCAAGATCCAGAAGTTCGGCATCGGGGATCCCCGCAAGAGCCGCACCGCCGGCGCGGCGCCCTCCGGCCGATTCACCTACTCCCAACCCCGCGGCCTCACCTCCTGAGCGGCCCTTTTCGACGGGTATCGCCGGGGAAGGCCGCCTTGCGCGCCGCGCACGGATTGAACGATTCATTCCACGATTCAACGAATCGTTCGAACCATCTGTCGACGCGGTCCGCCGTGGAACATCGTCGTCCGTGAAACATCGCGTAACGTCACGTGTTTACCCCACGGCCCGACCCCTGGGCAGCGCTGGCACGGTCCCTGAAGTAGCCGGGTGATCACCCACTACCCATCCATGGAGGTTGCGCCGTGCAGAAGCTGCCCCGTTCTGTGTCGTCGTACCACGCCACGTTCCCGCTGAACCGTAGCTCCGGTCTGCCCGATCTCGCGCCCGAGTCCGTCGAGTACCGGGGCTACTTCCAGATCGAGGCCCACCCCTCCCACTCGGTCATCTACCGGCCGGGCGATCCCGCCGACCGGGTCTACATCCTGCGCAAGGGGCGGGTCCGCCTCGTCCGCACCGGTCCGACCGGCACGCGTTCCGTCACCGGCATCCTCCGCCCTGGCGACCTTTTCGGCGAGCTTCTGCGACCCGAGGGCACGGTCCTGGACGAGTTCGCCATCGCCGCCGGCGAGACCGAGGTGTGGAGCATCGACAACCACTCCTTCCAGCAGCTCCTCGAGAGCCGGCCTCACCTCGCCCTGGACGTGATCCGGGCGCTGGAGGAGCGCAACCGGGCCATGCGGCGCCGCTTGCTCGGCCTGACCTTCAAGGAGGTCCCGGCGCGCCTGGCCGATACCCTGCTCGTCCTCGCCGACACGCACGGCGACCCCTGCCCGCACGGCGGCGAGTACGACCTACGGGGCATCACCCAGCAGGACCTGGCGGACCTCGTCGGCGCCTCCCGCTCCTTCGTCTCCACCCTGATCAACGAGATGAAGCGCGACGGCCTCCTGGGAAACGTCGGGCGCATCCTCTGCATCCGCGACGTCCGGGGGCTCCGGGAGCGGGCTGCCTTCGAGAAGTGATCCCTACGCCGTGAGCGCATCCGCGAGGGCCGGGAAGATCTCCACCCGGCTCTCGTTTCGTTCGCCGCGCTCGTAGGCGATGCAGCGTCGCATCGCCAGCACCGCGATCTCCAGCTGGTCGGGCGTGGGCTCGCGCGTGGTGATCCGCTGCAGCCACAGGCCCGGCACGACCAACGCCCGGATCAGGCGCAGGTCCGGGCGCTTGGCCGAAAGCCGCTGCAGCTCGTAGGAGATCCCCGCGATCGGGAACGTCAGCGGGAGCTTGATCGCCATCTGCAGCAGCGTGTTGGCCAGCTCCCCTTCCGCCAGTCGCGGGATCAACGGAAAGACCATCGAGAAGAGGACGATCGAGATCCCGACCACGATGAGCAGAAAGCTCGTCCCGCAGCGGGGGTGCAGCGTGGTCTGCGCGACGGCCGTCTCCACCTCCACCGGCAGCCCCTTCTCGTAGGCCCAGATCGTCTTGTGCTCGGCCCCGTGGTACTGGAAGACGCGCCGGATCTCCGCGAGCCGCGAGACGAGCGCGATGTAGCCGACGAAGATCACCAGGCGCAGCGCCCCGTCGATGAGGTGAAAGGCAAGCTGCGTGGTGTCGAGCGGCCGGCCGAGAAGCTGCCCGAGCCCCCACGTCAGAAAATGCGGCAAGCCCACGAAGAGCGCCAGGCCGAAGGCCAGAGAGAGGACCAGCGTCAGCCCGATGGCCAGGTTGGACTGGGGCTTTCCCGCCTCCTCCGGCGCCGCGTGCTGCGCCGAGAAATCGAGCGCCACGTAGCCGTTCCAGAGGCTCTCGATCAGGACGACCGCCCCGCGCAGAAAGGGGAGGCGGAAGATCCGGTGGCGCGTAAAGAAGTTGTTCCAGGGCTCCTCGCGCACCGCGATCGAGCCGTCGGGGCGGCGAACCGCCACCACGAAGCTCTTCGGAGAGCGCATCATCACGCCCTCGAGCACGGCCTGGCCGCCGATGTAGGGCCGGGCTCCATCGGCGAGGGCGATTGGCAAGAGGCGCAGGAGCCTTCTCATGGACCGGGAGGGACGCCGCGCCGGCTGGCGCGGCGCACGACTCACTTGCTGGCCTTGTGCTTGGCATAGCGGGCGCGGAAGCGCTCGACCCGCCCCTGCGTGTCGACCAGCTTCTGCTGCCCCGTGTAGAAGGGGTGGCAGTTGGCGCAGATGGCCACCTGGAAGCTGCCCTTGGTCGAGCGGGTGTGGTAGGTCGCCCCGCACGAGCAGGTGACGACCGCCTCCCGGTACTCCGGGTGAATTCCTTCCTTCATCGTCTCCTCCTGGCACGCTTGCACGGCGTCGGAGCCGGCGCGGCGAGGCATTGCCGCGACCGGCACCTGGCCGCCGTGGTCCGGTGCCCGCGGCGCTTGTGCCACAGGGGCGGCCCACCGTCAACGAGGACGCGCCCCCATCTGCGCCGCTTCGACTCCAACAATCCGGCTCGCGCCTTCCTTTCAGCTCGCCATCGACTGGAGGAACTCCCGATTCGACTTGGTCCCCCGCATCTTGGAGAGCAAGAACTCCATGGCGTCGATGGTCGAGAGCGGGTGGAGGAGCTGGCGGAGCACCCAAACGCGGTTGACCGTCATCTCGTCCATCAGCAGCTCCTCCTTGCGCGTACCCGACTTGTTGATGTCGAGGGTCGGGAAGATGCGCTTTTCCATCAGCTTGCGGTCGAGGACGATCTCCGAGTTACCCGTTCCCTTGAACTCCTCGAAGATCACCTCGTCCATGCGCGAGCCGGTGTCGACCAGCGCCGTGCCGATGATGGTGAGCGAACCGCCCTCCTCGATGTTGCGAGCCGCGCCGAAGAAGCGCTTGGGCTTGTGCAGCGCGTTGGAGTCGACACCGCCGGAGAGGATCTTGCCGGAGGGTGGCACCACCGCGTTGTAGGCGCGCGCCAGGCGGGTGATCGAGTCGAGGAGGATGACCACGTCCTTGCCCGTCTCCACCAGGCGCTTGGCCTTCTCCAGCACCATCTCCGCCACCGCCACGTGGCGCGTGGCCGGCTCGTCGAAGGTGGAGGAGATCACCTCCCCACGCACGCTGCGCTCCATGTCCGTCACCTCCTCGGGCCGTTCGTCGATGAGCAGCACGATGAGGTAGACGTCCGGGTGGTTCTTCGTGATCGCGTGCGCGATGTTCTGCAACAGCACCGTCTTGCCCGCGCGAGGCGGCGCCACGATCAGGCAGCGCTGGCCCTTGCCGATCGGCACGAGCAAGTCGATGATCCGCGTGGTCATCTCGTTCGGATCGTGCTCGAGCCGAAGCCTCTGCTGCGGGTAGAGCGGCGTGAGGTTGTCGAAGAGAGGCTTGTTGGCGTTTTCCTCCGGCGACAGCCCGTTGACCGACTCCACCTTGAGCAGCGCGTAGTAGCGCTCGCCCTCCTTCGGCTGGCGAACCACGCCGGAGATCGTGTCGCCGGTGCGAAGGCTGAAGCGCCGGATCTGCGAAGGCGAAACGTAGATGTCGTCCGGCCCCGGGAGGTACGAGAAATCCGGCGAGCGGAGGAAGCCGAAGCCGTCCGGAAGCACCTCCAGCACGCCCTCGCCGTAGATTCGACCCGCCTTCACCGCATCCGTCTGCAGGATGGCGAAGATCAGGTCCTGCTTGCGCATGCCCCCCGGCGCCTCCACGCCGAGGTCGTGCGCCATCTTGGCCAGCTGGTGCGTCTTGAGACGCTTGAGCTCGGTGAGGTTGACGATGATCTGCGGCTCGACCTCCGACTCCGCCAGCGCCAGGCTCTCCTCGTCCTGCTCGATGTCGTAGACCTTGGGCTCGGCCTTTCCCTTCCGGCGCCGGCGACGGCCGCGGCCCTGCGCCGTCGCCTCCGCCGGATCCGGGATCGCGGCCGGCGCCTCGGACTCCGACGCCTCGAACGAAGCCTCGGCCGCAGCCCCATCCGCGCCGTCCGCATTCCTGGCAGCCTTCCTCCTGCGGGTCGATTCGGTCGGCTCGGTGGCCTTCGTCTCGGTCTCTCGCTCGGCAGCCTTGTCGCTGCCAACCGTGATCTCGGAAGTACGCTCGGGCACGACTCTTCTCGAAGCGATGCAGGAGTCCGCTGCGCGGCCTCCTGGTGACGTATGCCGATACGGCGTTCGTGAGGTGTGCTCTTGGTCCCCTCGCCCGGAACGGGAGAGGATGTTCGACCTATCGGGGAAGGATTGGTTGTAGACACGCTATAGGCATCCGCAAGTCCCTGTCAAGGAAGGACCGCTTTCCTTCCCGTTCTGGTGTAGGTTTCCACCTCCATGAGCAGGCCGCCTTCGACCGACGTCCAGCGGCGCCTCGAGGAGCTCCGGCGCGAGATCCGGGAGCACGACTACCGCTACTACGTCCTCGACGCGCCCATCATCTCCGACGCCCAGTACGACCGGCTGATGCGCGAGCTCGAGGAGCTCGAGCGCGCCCACCCCGAGCTGGTCACCCCCGACTCTCCGACCCAGCGGGTGGGCGGAGCCCCCTCGGAGGCCTTCCGGCGCGTCCCCCACCGCGTCCCCATGCTCTCGCTCGCCAACGTCTTCGACGAGGAGGAGGCGGCGAGCTGGTACCGGAGCATTCGCAAGCGCCTCGAGGAGGAGGAACTCCTGGCGCCAGGCGCCCCCATCGCCCTCTATTGCGAGCCCAAGTTCGACGGACTGGCCGTCGAGCTCGTCTTCGAGGACGGCCGCTTCGTCTCCGGCTCCACCCGCGGCGACGGCGAGGTCGGCGAGGACGTCACCCCCAACTTGCGCACCATCCGCTCCATCCCCTTGCAGCTTCGCGAGGAGGTCCCGGGGCGCGTGGAGGTCCGCGGAGAGGTGGTGATGCACAAGAGCGATTTCGCCGAGCTCAACCGGCGCCAGGAGGAAGCTGGCGACCGGACCTTCGCCAACCCTCGCAACGCTGCCGCCGGCTCCCTGCGCCAGCTCGACCCCCGCATCACCGCTTCCCGTCCCCTCGTCTTCTATGCCTACGAGGTCCTCGGCGGCCCGGCGGAGCTCTCGCTGCACAGCGAACGCATGGAGTGGCTGGCCCGCCTTGGCTTTCGCCTCGCCGCCGATCGCCGGCGCGCCGAGTCGATGGAGGAGGTCTACGCCTACTGGCGCACCATGCTGGAGCGGCGAAACGAGCTGCCCTACCTCGTCGACGGCATCGTCGTGAAGGTCGACGACGATCGCTTCCGCAACGCCCTCGGCCAGGTCGCCCGCAGCCCGCGCTGGGCCATCGCCTGCAAGTTCCCGCCGCAGGAGGAGGTCACCGTCGTCCGAAACATCGAGGTCAACGTCGGCCGCACCGGCGTCCTCACCCCCGTCGCCATCCTGGAGCCCGTCCACGTCGGCGGTGTCGTCGTGCAGCGCGCCACCCTTCACAACGAGGACGAGCTGCGCCGCAAGGACGTGCGCATCGGCGACCGTGTCGTCGTGCGCCGCGCCGGCGACGTCATCCCCGAGGTCGTCACCGTCATCCAGGACGCCCGCACCGGAAACGAGGTCGAATTCCAGTTCCCCTCCGAATGCCCTTCGTGCGGTAGCCCCGTCTTCCGCGAGCCCGGCAAGGCCGCCTGGGTTTGCCAGAACACCTCCTGCCCCGCCCAGATCGAGGCCCGCATCCTGCACTATGCGTCTCGGTCCGCCATGGACATCCGCGGCCTGGGCGAGGAGCTGGTCCGGCAGCTCGTGCAACGCGGCCTCGTCCGCGACTTCGCCGATCTCTACGAGCTGACCGCCGAGCAGATCGCCGACCTGGACCGAGTGGTTGGAGAAAAGACATACAAGGTGGGAATGAAAATCGCGCGGAAGGTCGTCAAGGAGATCGAAGAGAGCAAGACCCGCTCCTTGAATCGATTTTATACCGCGCTCGGCATCCGCCTGGTGAGCGAGACCATGGCGCGCGAGCTCGCCTCTCGTTTCCCGGACGTCCGCCAGCTTTTCGAAACACCTCCCGAGGCCCTGGAGGCCATTCCGGGTTTCGGGGAGGTCCGCGGCCGCGCCGTCTCCGATTTCTTCTCCAAGTCGGAGAACCGTCGGGTGATCGAGCGCCTTTTCGCCGCGGGCGTCCACCCCGCCGTCGAGGCGCCCTCGCTCCCTCGGATCGAAGGGAGCCCGCTCTCCGGCAAGGCCTTCGTCCTGACTGGCGAGCTCTCCTCCATGACCCGCGACCAGGCCAAGGCCGAGATCGAGCGCCGCGGCGG
>QGUN01000063.1 GCA_003242475.1 Pseudomonadota bacterium | reverse complement strand
CTCGAGCGCGCGGGACGCGTGGCCGACTTCCTGGAGTTCGCCGAGCTGATGGTCCGCGACGCCCTGGCGCGGGAGGAATCCTGCGGCGGGCACTTCCGCGAGGAGTATCAGACCGAGGAGGGCGAGGCGCTCCGCGACGACGAGAACTTCGCCCACGTGGCGGTCTGGGAGTACCAGGGCGACGACAAGCCGCCGGTGCGGCACATCGAGCCGCTCCATTTCGAGTACGTCAAGCCGACAACGAGGAGCTACAAGTGATGGCGGGTACCATGAACGTAAGACTTCGCGTCTGGCGCCAGAAGGACGCCCGCAGCCCCGGCGGCTTCGTCACCTACGAGGTCCAGAACATCAGCCCCGACATGTCGTTCCTCGAGATGCTCGACACGCTCAACGAGGAACTGATCGGGCGGGGCGAGGAGCCGATCGCCTTCGACCACGACTGCCGCGAGGGCATCTGCGGCATGTGCTCGCTGGTGATCAACGGCCAGGCCCACGGACCCACCGGGCCGGGCGTGACCACCTGCCAGCTCTACATGCGGCACTTCCGCGACGGCGAGGAGATCACGGTCGAGCCCTTCCGCGCGAAGGCGTTCCCGATCATCCGCGACCTCGTCGTCGACCGCAGCGCCCTGGACCGCGTGGTGGCGGCCGGCGGCTTCATCAGCGTGAACACCGGCGGCGCCCCCGACGCCAACGCCATCCCGGTCAGCAAGGAGGAGGCCGATGCCTCCATGGACGCCGCCGCCTGCATCGGCTGCGGCGCCTGCGTCGCCGCCTGCCCGAACGGCTCGGCCATGCTCTTCGTCGGCGCGCAGATCTCGAAGTACCTCCACCTGCCGCAGGGCCGCGTGGAGCGCGAGCGCCGCGTCGTCAACATGGTCCGCGCCATGGACGAGCAGGGCTTCGGCAACTGCACCAACCATCGCGAATGCGAGGCGGTCTGCCCCAAGAACATCCCGATCAAGGTGATCGCCGAGATGAACCGCGAGTTCATCCGCGCCAAGGCGAAGGGGTACCGCTGAGGGCAGACTTCCCAGAGGAGCGACTGTGAAAATCCACGAGTATCAGGGGAAGGAGATCTTCCGTAAGTTCGGCGTGCCCACGCCCCGGGGCATCGTCGCCTCCTCGCCGAGCGAGGTCGAGGCGGCGGCGAAGCAGCTCGGCACCCCGGTGGTCGTGGTCAAGAGCCAGATCCACGCCGGCGGGCGAGGGAAGGGAACCTTCAAGGATTCGGACGGCGGCCGCGGCGTGCGGCTGGCGCGCTCGCCGGAGGAGGCCCGCACCTTCGCCGAAAACATGCTCGGCAAGACGCTGGTCACCCTCCAGACCGGCCCCGAGGGCGCGCGGGTCAACCGGCTCTACGTCGAGGAAGGCCTCGACATCGAGAAGGAGTTCTACCTCGGCATGACCCTCGACCGGCAGGTCGGTCGGATGACCCTGATCGCCTCCAGCGAGGGTGGCATGGAGATCGAAGAGGTCGCGGCGAAGCACCCGGAGAAGATCCTCCGCGTCTCCATCGATCCCGCCGTGGGCTTTCAACCCTACCAGGGCCGCAAGCTCGCCTTCGGCCTCGGCCTGACCGGACCGGCGGTCAACAAGTTCGTCCAGTTCTGCGCGGCGCTCTCGAAGGTCGTCGACCACACGGACGCTTCGCTCGTGGAGATCAACCCGCTCGTGCTGACGAAGCAGGGCGAGATCCTCGCGCTCGACGCCAAAGTGGAGTTCGATGACAACGCGCTCTTCCGCCACCCCGAGCTGATCTCCTACCGGGATCCGCTCGAGGAGGACCCGCGCGAGCGCGAGGCGAAGGAGTACGACCTCTCCTACATCTCGCTCTCGGGCAACATCGGCTGCATGGTCAACGGCGCCGGCCTGGCCATGGCCACCATGGACATCATCCAGTACTGCGGTGGCATGCCGGCCAACTTCCTGGACGTGGGCGGCGGCGCGGACGAGAAGAAGGTCAAGGCGGCCTTCAAGATCATCCTCGCCGACCCCAACGTGAAGGCCATCTTCATCAACATCTTCGGCGGCATCATGAAGTGCGACGTGATCGCCGACGGCGTGATCGCCGCCGCCCGGGAGGTGGGCCTCGATCGGCCGCTCGTCGTCCGGCTCGAGGGGACGAACGTCGAGCTGGGCAAGAAGAAGTTCGCCGAGAGCGGCATGAACATCATCACCGCCGACACCATGCTCGACGGCGCGCGCAAGGCCGTCGCCGCGGCGGAGGGAAAGTGACCCATGGCCATCTTCGTCGATGAGAACACCAAGGTCCTGGTGCAGGGGATCACCGGCTCCGCCGGCAGCTTCCACGCCAGCCAGATGCTGGCCTACGGGACGAAGGTCGTCGGCGGCGTGACCCCGGGCAAGGGCGGGACGCGCTTCGAGGACAAGGTCCCCGTCTTCAACACCGTCGAGGAAGCGGTGCGGGAGACCGGCGCGGAAGCGAGCGTGATCTTCGTGCCGCCGCCCTTCGCCGCGGATGCCATCCTCGAGGCCGCCGACGCCGGCCTCGAGCTGATCGTCGCCATCACCGAGGGCATCCCCGTCCTCGACATGGTGCGCGTCAAGCGCGCGCTGCAGGGGCGGCCCACCCGGCTCATCGGTCCCAACTGCCCGGGCATCATCACGCCCGGAAGAGGGGAGGGCTCGAAGGGCGGCTGCAAGATCGGCATCATGCCCGGGCACATCCACCGGCGCGGATCGATCGGTATCGTCTCCCGCTCGGGCACCCTCACCTACGAGGCGGTGCACCAGCTCACCCAGCTCGGCATGGGGCAGTCGACCGCCGTGGGCATCGGCGGCGACCCGGTGCACGGGACCGACTTCATCGACTGTCTGAAGGCCTTCGAGGAGGACCCCGAGACGAAGGCGATCATCATGATCGGCGAGATCGGCGGCAACGCCGAGGAGCGAGCCGCCGCCTACATCAAGGAGCACGTCACCAAGCCGGTGGTCGGCTTCATCGCGGGCCGCACGGCGCCTCCGGGCAAGCGCATGGGGCACGCCGGGGCCATCATCTCCGGCGGCCAGGGCTCGGCCGCGGACAAGATCCGCGCCATGGAGGCCGCGGGCATCACGGTCGCGCCCAATCCGGCGGAGCTCGGCATCACGATGAAGAGGGTCCTCGAGGAGCGGGGCATCGCGGCCTGAGAGCCGGTCGCTCGCTCGCCACCGGTACGGAGTCATCCATGGCAATCGAACGCACGCTTTCCATTCTCAAGCCCGACGCGCTGGAGAAGGGGATCATCGGCAAGATCATCGACCGCTTCGAGTCCAACGGCCTCAAGCCCGTGGCCATGAAGATGAAGAAGCTCACGCGGGAGGAGGCCGCCGGCTTCTACGCCGTCCACAAGGACCGGCCCTTCTTCGGCGAGCTCGTCGATTTCATGACCTCGGGCCCGGTCGTCATCATGGTCCTCGAGGGCGAGAACGCCATCGCCAAGAACCGGGAGATCATGGGGCCGACCAACCCCAAGGACGCTCCTCCGGGCACCATCCGGGGGGATTTCGCCAAGAGCATCGACGCGAATACCGTCCACGGATCGGATAGCCCCGAGAGCGCTCGCACGGAGATCGCGTACTTCTTCTCGGCGAGCGAGATCGTGAGCTATGATTGGAAGGAGCGGCAGGCCTGAGCTGTTCGCCTGATCGACGGGTTTTTCCGAACCGTCAGAGCCCGGGGAAAGCCCTGGGAGGGGAAGGGCGCCCCGGGCCGGAGTCGAATTGGGATCAAGTAGCGAACCTCTTCAGTCCCTCCTCCTGGCGAGCGCGACCTTCCTGATCTCGCTCGTCAGCTCGTCGGCCTCGGCCGGGCTCGCCGCGCTGGGCGAGCACCGGCTGCTGGCGCTCTTGGACGAGCGCGAACGCCCCGGGAGGGTGCTCGCGTACCTCTCTGCCCACCTCGAGCGCGTCCGGATCACGCTGCTGCTGGTGGATGCCGCGGCGAAGATCCTCCTCGGCGCGGCCGCGATCCGCCTGGTGGAGGTGGCCGTTCTGCCGGCCTGGGCGCTGGCCGGGCTGGTGGTCGCAGGTTTCGTGGCGCTCCTTGTCGGGCAGACGGCCCTGCGCTCGGTCGTCGGCCGCGACCCCGACCGCCATCTCGCCTGGATCGCCCCGCTGGCGACCGGTCTGGACCTCGTTTGCCAGCCACTTTCCGGCCCTCTGGCCGCCCTCGCGCGCCAGATCCGGGGGCGCGGCCCCAAGGTCGTTCACGACGCCACCGAGGAGCTCGAGTATCTCATCGAGAAGCGCTCGGCGGACGGCACCCTCGACGAGGAGCAGCGCGAGCTGCTCGAGTCGGTGATCGAGTTCTCCCACGTGCGCGTCCGGGAGGTGATGGTGCCGCGCCCGGCGATCGTGGCGCTGCCCATCGACGCCTCGTACGACCAGGTGGTTCGCACCATCGTCGAGTCGGGCTTCTCGCGGATCCCGGTCTACCAGGACACCATCGACCAGGTCGTCGGCATCCTCCACGCCAAGCGCCTGCTCGAGGAGATCCACCGGTTCGACGGCTCCACGCGCGCGGCCTTCCGGCTGCAGGACCTTCTGGCCGAGCCCTTCTTCGTCCCGGAAACCATGCGGATCAGCCACCTGCTCACCGAGTTTCAGCGCAGGGGGCTGCAGATCGCGGTGGCGGTGGACGAGTTCGGGGGAACGGCCGGCCTCGTCACGATCGAGGACGTGGTCGAGGAGATCGTCGGCGAGATCCGCGACGAGAGCGATCGGGAGGAACGCGAGCCGATCCGCCTCCTCGAGGACGGCGTCCTCCAGGTCGAGGGCGGGGTCTCGATCCGCGACCTGGAGGACTACGTCGACGAGAACCTCGAGGACTGGGACCTGGAATTTCCCGAGGAAGGCGATTACGAGACGGTCGGCGGCTTCGTCACCTCGATGATCGGCCACGTTCCCCGGCCGGGCCAGAAGGTCCGCCACGGCGACTTCGTCTTCACCGTTCGCGCCGCCGATCAGCGGCGGGTGACGCGGGTGGAGATCGCCTTCGAGCCGGGCGAGCCCCAAGCCCTGCACCGATCGCCAGCGAAGGAGTTAGAATCGGGAGCCGCCCCGGCCAACGCCCGCCGATGAGGTGGACGGGCGGTTCCCGTCGATGAATCCTCTATCTCCTCTGCGCATGCGGCGTCTCGCCGCGCAGATCAGCGACTGGCTCGTCGAATCCCGCGAGGGCCTCCTCTCCCTCGTCGCGGCGGAGAGCGCCCCGCTCGATCTGCGCCTGGTGGGTCGCACGCTCGGCCACGCGGCGATCGTGGGCCTCGCGGCCGGCCTGGTCGGCGCCGCGTTCTTCGCCGTCCTCGAATACGGACAGTGGTTCCTCCTCGAGGTCCTCGCCGGCTACGAGCCGCTGCGCGCGCACGGAGAGCGGATCATCGGCGGCGGGGGAGGGGAGCTCCGCCCCTGGCTGCTGGTCCTCCTTCCCGCCCTGGGGGGCCTGGGCTGCGGCCTGCTCTCCCTCTTGGCGCCCGAGATCCGCGGCGGCGGGGGGAACGAGGCGATCGCCGCCTTCCACCTGCACGACGGCAAGATCCGGCGGCGCGTGCTCTGGCTACGCCCCGCGGCCACCTTCCTCACCCTCTCCACCGGCGGCGCGGGCGGCCGCGAGGGCCCGATCATGCACGTGGGCGGCGCCATCGGCTCCTGGGTGGCCAGTCTCCTCCGCCTCGGCCCACGAGAGCGGCGCATCCTGCTCGTGGCGGGGATCGCGGCCGGGATCTCCGCGCTCTTCCGCACCCCCCTGGGCGCCGCGATCCTGGCGGTGGAGGTGCTGTACCGCGATGGCTTCGAATCCGACGCCCTGATCCCCGCCGTCTTCTCGAGCGTGATCGCCTATTCGGTGGTCATCTCGATCTTCGGCGAGAGCACGCTTTTCGCGGTCGGGCAGAGCTTTCCCTTCTATCCGCGGCACCTGGTCTACTACGCGGCGCTGGCCATCGTGATCGCGCTGGCCGCGGTGGTCTTCTTGCAGAGCCTCGACGCCGTGCGACGGGTCGCCAAGCGGCTGCCCGGACCGGCATGGCTTCGTCCGGCCTGGGGCGGGCTCGCGCTCGGTGCCATGGTCACGGCCCTCCTCCTCCTCGCGCGCGAGGAGGGGATCGACCACGGGCTGGGCCTTCTCGGCGGCGGTTACGGGGCGGTGCAGGCGGCCATCGACGGCGCCGACTGGCTGGGTGCCGGGTGGAGGGCTGTCGTCGTCCTCTCCTTGATGGCGCTCGGGAAGATCCTCGCCGCCTCGATCACCATCGGCAGTGGAGGCAGCGCCGGCGACTTCGCCCCCTCGCTCGCGATCGGGGGCCTGCTCGGAGGAGCCTTCGGCTTCGCGGCCCAGCTCCTCTTCGACGACGCCCAAATCCAGCCCGCCGCCTTCGCCCTGGTGGGGATGGGAGCCTTTTACGGCGGCATCGCCCACGCGCCGCTCGCCGCCCTCGTCCTCGTCTGCGAGATGGCGGGAAACTACGACCTCCTCGTTCCCCTGATGCTCGCGCTGGGCGTGGTCTACGTCGCCCTGCGCAAGCGGGGGCTCTATTCGGCCCAGCCTGCCACGCAGCGCGACTCGCCCGTCTACCAGGAGTCCGCCAGCCGATCGCTTCTGGCCTCGGCCACGGTCGAGGAGGCGATGAGCCCGGCGGCGGCGCCGGCGATCTTCGACCGCGACACCAGCGCGCCGGAGATGATCCGCCACCACGGCAGCGCGAGCTGGCAGGAGGTCTTCCCGGTGCGGGGAGAGGATGGATCCTTCGTGGGGATGGTCTCGGCCGAGACGGTCCGCTTGCTGGCCAGCCAGCCGGACGTCCACGGCTGGACCACCGCCGGGGACCTGATGGAGCCCCTCGTTTTCGTCCGGCCCTCCGACGACCTGCGCACCGCGGCGGAGCGCCTGGTCACCACCCGGGTGCGGGCGCTGCCGGTCATCGACGCATCCGGACGGCTCGTGGGCTTCCTCGACCAGGTTCGGATCGCCGAGACGGCGCTGGGCCTATGGCGTCCGGCGCGGAGAGGGGAGCGAGGTGCGGGGGCCGTCGGCACGAGAGAGGTCGGCTGATTCCCAGCCGATCTGCAGGAGAAAATCGTCGGCGAGGGCCCGCGCCGACTGCGCGCAGGCGTCCTCGCGCGCCATGGCGCCCGAGCGAAGCCCGTGGGCGACGCCCCCGGCCACGGAAGCTCCGTCCTTCTCCTCCACCTCGAAGCCGAGCTGGGTGGCGCAGAAGTAGGGATAGCCGCCCGGATGATTCATCTCCTGCAGGGTGGCACCCAGTCGGCCTCGAAGAATCCAGACCGGGCCCCGGTCACCCGCCTCCGCCCCGCACTCCATGGTGGACAAGCCCTTTTGCGCCAGCCGTCCGGCGAAGATCGCCACGAGCGGCTGGTTTTGGCCCGGCTCGAGGCAGATCTCCCAGGCGATCCTCCCGAGCTGCGCCCGGACCTCCCGTTGCGCGCGGTCCAGCCGAAGAAAGGCCTCAGGCCGGCGGCTTGGCCGGCGGGAAACGGCGGCCAAGAGGTCGAGGGAGGACTGGATGGCCTGGCGGTCCCGCTCGAGTTCCGCCAGGGCCTTCGCCCGGGCCAGGAGCCCTCGTGCCCCCTCCCAGCGGTCGAGCGCCGAATCGAGGCCGGCGAGGCGGTCGTCGATCTCGGAGCGGAGCCCCTCCGCGACCCGATGCCGATCGAGGACGGCGAAGACTTCCACCGTGTCGCCGCGCGTTCGCGCGGAGACCACCTCGATCCACTCGAGTCGCGCGAGGCCGGTGGCCACGCGGATCTCCTCGCGCACGCTCTCGCGCGAGCGCTGCACGCCATCGACGGAGGCGGCCTCCGCCTCCACCCACCCCTCGGCGCGCAGGCTGCCCTGGAGCTGAGAAGAGATCTCCACCGCGGCGCGCCGCCTCGCCAGCTCGAGCGTGGGCCCCTCGCCCACGCCCACCACGTAGCGATCCTTGGGATAGGCCTTCTGGACGGCCTCGTGCCGGGCCAGAAGCCCGCCCGCTCTTCCCGCGCACGCAGCGCCGAGGAGAAGGGCAATCGCCCCCCAACCCGCGATCGACCTCATCCGTCCCCCGCTTCCCCTTCCCGCGAGAGGGGAGGGCGGATCACCTTCCTCCCCACGCGAAGGACCACCCCGCTCGGTGCCCGGCCGGAAGCCGGCTTTCCGTCCTCGCCCACGAACTGCCAGGGCGAGAGCACGATCTTCTGGTCCGGCTCGATCCGCTCCGCGCGATAGGTCTTTCCCCCATCGACCTCGACGGCCACGTCGACCCAGGGCTCGTCGGAGCGGTTGTGGACGAGGATCGCCCACCCCAGGGCCGAATCGCGCAGAGCCACGTAGGCCTGCAGCGCATTGTCGGCCTCACCGGCTCCGCCCGAGCGGGCGATCCCGATGGCCAGGAGCGAAAGCGCCGCCCAGGCGCCCAGCACGGCGGACCGCTGCCAGAAGTAGCGGTCGCGGGCGCGCATCGACTCGACGAAGGGCTGGATGACTTCCCTCGCGCGCGTGCCCAGCCTGCGCAACGAGGCAAGGAGGCGCCCGGCGACTTCCATGGCTCGAGAGTTTACCAGATCTCCACGGGGGGTATCGCGCCCAAACCCTCCCCACAAGGAGCGGAGGGCGGAAGTCTTGCAGGCGGCCCACGATTTCGCTACCTAAGCCCCGACAAAGTCGCCGGACCACGACCGAGGAAACGCCACGACCGCCCGCAGCCGGCCGGGGTACCGGTAGGTGGCCGCTTCCAACGAAGGAGTGCGTTTCGATGGCCACGATGATCACGGAGGAGTGCATCAACTGCGGCGCCTGTGAGCCGGAGTGCCCGAACGGCGCGATCTCCCAGGGCGAGGATATCTTCGTCATCGACCCGAACCTCTGCACGGAATGCGTGGGCTTCTACGAGGAGGAGGCCTGCGCCTCGGTATGCCCGGTGGACTGCTGCGTCCCCGATCCCAACAACGTGGAGACCGAGGAGCAGCTCATCGCCAAGGCGCGCCAGATCCACCCGGACAAGGATTTCGGTACCGACTTCCCCTCGCGGTTCCGCAAGCAAAAGTAGGCGGTGGACCGAACGCTCCTCGTCGAGATCGCTTCCGACTGCTCCCCCGAGACCTTCGTGGGGCTCGGCGCGGGGCTCCTCGATCGGATGAGGAGCGACCCCCGGCCGCGGCTTCTGCTGGCCGGGCTTTCGGGAGAGGCGATCCTGCTGGGGCGGCACCAGCGCGCCGCCTCGGCCCTCGACCGCCAGTCCTGGGAGAAATCCGGCCTCCCCGTCTACCGGCGTCCGGGAGGAGGGAGGGCGCTTCTCGCGGGTGAGGGCCGCCTCGGCCTCTACCTCGCGCTACCGCGTCCGGACGCCATCCTCGACAGCCCCATCCCCACCGACCGCGTGATCAACCGCCACGTCCGTGGCCTCCTGGCCGGACTGGTGCGCGCCGGAGCCGCCTCGGGCGCCCATTACTTCGGCCGCGACTTCGTCTCCTCGGAAAGTCGCCAGCTCGCCCGCCTCTCCCAGGATGGCCTGCCGGAGGGCCCCGTCCTCTTCGAGGCGGTGGTCGCCGTCACGGAGAGCCTCGAACTCCCCGCGGCGCTGCGGGGTTACCCGGTGCACAGCGATCCCCGCGCCGACGGCCCGCCTCCGGTCACCCTCGACGAGCTCTGGAAGGAGCCGCGCCCCCTATCCGCGGTGATGGAGGCCATCGTCGCCGGCTACGAACGCACCTACGGGCTGCGCGCGGAGCCTGCCTCCGACGCCACCCCGGCGGCCGACTTCGGCCCGCCCGTCTGGGAGGACGAGGAGGGTTTCGAGACGAGCGGCGTGGCGGACATCCCCATCGGATTTGCCGAGGCCCTGCTCCGGCATGCCGACGACCGAGTGGTGGAGGTCCGCTTCCGCGGCGACTTCATCGCGCCCGCCTTCGTCGTCCGCGCCCTGGAACAAGAGCTGGTCGGGCTTCCCCTGGCCTTCGCTTCCCTCGGCGAGCGGGTGGACGGCATCTTCCGCCGCGAGGGCGCGGGGATCCTCGGCGTCCGCGGCCTGCGCATCTTCCCCGACGCGATCCTCGCCGCCGCGGGCAAGCATTGAAGATCTTTCTTCCCCTCGCCGAGAAATACGCCGCCCTGGTGGAGCTCCGAGCCCGTCGCGACGAGCTCGAGGCGCGCGGGTACTCCCGCTTCCCGCGAAAGGAGGCCGCCGGGCGGCGTCGCCGCTTCCGCGCCCTGGCCCGGCGCTTCCCCTCCGCGCTGACGGAGCTCGAGCTTCCTGCAGAGGAGCTTCGCCGCCGCCACGCCATCACCCTGCGAGGGCTGCGGGGGGAGGCCTCCGCGGCGGAACGAGAGTGGGCTCGATCGGTCTGGCTGCGTCACCTCCTCCTCCGCCTTGCCCTCGCCGCGCGGCGGCGGGGCAGGGAAGGGGGAGAGCGCCTCTGGGCCCGACTGGAAGGGCGAGGCGAGGGACCCCTTCCCGACCGGGCTCGCATCGCCCGCACCCTGGGAATCTCTCCCGAAACCCTGCTGGACTGGGTTTTCCATCCGCCGGGTGGCCGATTGCGCCCCCTCGTCGATCACGTCGTCCATTCCCTCTGCCGGCTGGATGAACCCGAAGAGTCTCGATTTCGCGGCGACGGGTCGGAGTGAGACGGCCAAGTGATCGGCCGACGGGCACCAACTGAGGCGAGAGCATCCGGTCGAAGGGCGCCCCGCACGGCGACTCGCCGACTACGGAGCGGCGCCTCACGTGCAGCCGTTCGCCCAGGCGGCGCAGCGGAAGCCGGATCCGGGTCCTGGGGCCTGGCGGCTCCCTCGACCGCCCGGCAGCGGACCCCGCGCCGGCGGCTCGCCGGCGCGGCTGGCGACGAGCTTCAGTGCGGAGGCGGGGGCGTGGGCTGGTCGGCAGGCGGCTGCGGTCGCTGGCCCGCGTAGACCAGCGCCGTCGGGTAGAGATGCTCGGCGAGGAACCAGACCTGCATCTCGTTGGTGCGGATCACGTCGCTGATGATGAGGTCGTTGGTTCCGTCGTCGCCGTCCTCGGCCGACTGGCGCGCCGCCTCCCGCGCGTTGCGCAAGAGGATCTCGTGGCCTTCGAGTAGCCGTGAGATCTGCACCGGCGTCTCCTCCTTGCCGCGCGGCGGGCGCGGAATGCTCGTCATCTCCGCCACGTCATGTGCCATGGAGATCGCCACGCCGCCCAGGGTCTGGATGCGCTCGGCCAGGAGATCCACGATCCGGGCCTGCTCCTCGTAGTGCTTGTCGAAGAGGAGATGCAGCGAGTAGAAGGTCGGGCCCGACGCCTGCCAGTGGTGCTTCTTGTACATGTCGCGCATGGTGATCGTGTCGGCGAGGAGCTGATTGAGCGCCTCGCAGCTGCGCGACCGGACCTCCTCCGACAGCCCGATCGGGTAGTCGTTGATGGTCCCGTACTTCTGGATCTCGGCGCTGCGCTGGTGGAATTTCGGTCGGATGGAGCGGCTCATCGCATTTCCTCCGCGTGAAGTCCGCTCCAAGATAGGGCCGCGCCCCGCCATCGGCAGGCCCGGCGCGGGGGCCCGGTGACAGTTTTTTGGCGCCCCGGTGTCTTGGCGGGAGCGATGGCGCTGCAGGAGAGCATCGAGGGCTTCTACCGGCGGTACGGCCCCTTGGTATACCGGCGCTGCCTGGCGCTTCTGCGCGACGAGGAATTCGCGCTGGACGCCATGCAGGAGACCTTCGTCCGCCTCCTGCAGAATCCAAGCGGCGGGGAAGTGAACCACCCCTCGGCGCTTCTGCTGCGCATCGCCACCAACGTCTGTCTCAACCAGATCCGCAGCCGAAAGCGGAAGCCCGAGGATCCCCTCGACGAGCTCGTCCACCGCATCGCCGCCCTGGACGATCCCGAGTCCCGCTCTCTCGCCCGCGCTCTGCTCGGGCGGCTCTCCTTTCTCGACTCCGAGGGGCTTCGGCTCGCCGCCGTCCTCCACTGGGTCGACGGGATGACCCTCGAGGAGGTCGCACGCGAACTCGGGCTCTCGGTCTCGGGCGTCCGCAAACGCCTGCGCCTAATCCAGCGTCGCGCCCGGATCTGGCAGGAGGTCGGATCGTGAACCGGAGGATCCCAGACTGGCTGCTCGAGCGCTACCTGCTCGACGAGCTTCCCGAGGATCGGCGCGCCGAGCTGCGCAACCGCCTCGAGGAAGATGCCGAGGCTCGCACGCGGCTCGAACGGATGCGGGCCGAGACCGAGGTCTTCCTGGCTCGCCACCCCCCCGCGGTGATGGTGCCGCGGATCCTCGCCCGCATGGGGACGCCTTCGCGAAGCGCCCCTCTCCGCCTCGTTCCCGTGGCCGCGGCGGGTGCGCTCGCGATCGCCCTCTTCCTCGTCGTCCGCGGAGGAGGGGGAGAGGAGGGGATCCGTACCAAGGGCCTGGCGCCGGCGCTGGTGGTCCATCGCAGCCTGGGCGACCGAGCGGAGCGGCTAAACGACGGCGCCCTGGTCGAGGAGGGCGACCTCGTTCAGCTCGGCTACGTCTCCGCCGGACGGCGTTACGGTGCGATCGTCTCGGTCGATGGCTCGGGGAACGTATTCCGCCACCTGCCGCTCGAAGGCGAGCTGGCCGCTCCCCTGGAATCCGGCCGGACCGTGATCCTGCCGCACGCCTACGAGCTCGACGACGCTCCGGATTTCGAGCGCTTTTTCTTCGTCGCCGCCGACGAGCCCTTCCCGATCGAGGTCGTTCTCGAGGTGGCGCGGGGCCTCCCTGCACATGCGAGGCGACTCCCGCTTCCTCGCGACTTCGACCAGGCCACCTTCCTCCTTCGCAAACCAGGGGAAACGCGATGACGCTCCCACGATCCGCCCGGCTCGGATTCCTTCTCGCCGTCCTCGTGCCCCTCGTCGCTGGGGCCGAGGGCGCCGCGGAGCGCTTCTTCTTCGGTGTGGGCGCCAACGACGGCGGTCCCACCCGAGCCCGCCTCCGCTACGCCGGCAAGGACGCGACCGCCATGGCGCGGCTGCTGCGCGAGCTCGGGGGCGTCCCCGACGAGAACGTCGTGGTCCTCCTCGATCCCGGCCGCGAGGACTTTTTCTCGGCCTGGGCCTCCCTCCTCGGGCGGATGCGCGCCGCGCGCGCACGCGGTCAGCGCGTGGAGCTCTTCTTCTACTACTCGGGACATTCCGACGAAGCGGGGCTGATCTGGGGCGACGAGCGCCTCGACTACCGCGAGCTTCGGCGCGCCTTGCGCGAGCCGCCGGCCGAGGTGGTGGTCGCCATTCTCGACTCCTGCGCCTCGGGAGCGCTGACGCGCCTCAAGGGCGGGACCATCCGCCCTGCCTTCCTGGTGGACGAATCGACCCGTGTCCGCGGCCATGCCATCCTCACCTCGAGTTCTGCCGACGAGGTCGCCCAGGAATCGGATCGCCTCCGCGGCTCCTTCTTCACCCACCACCTCATGGCCGGCCTGCGCGGTGCCGCCGACATGCGGGGGGCGGGGAGGGTGACGCTCACCGAGGCCTACCGCTACGCCTTCGAGGAGACCCTGGCCCAGACCGAGCGAACCTTGGGCGGTCCTCAGCACCCCGCATACGAGATCGAGCTGCACGGATCCGGCGACCTCGTCGTCACCGACCTGCGAAAGGTCTCCGCCACCCTGGACCTGGCTCCCGCTCTCGTCGGCCGGGTCTTCGTCCGCGACGCCGCCGGCGATCTGGTCGTGGAGGCGCGCAAGCGGGAGGGAATCCCGCTCCGGCTGGGGCTTTCGCCCGGCGCCTACGTGGTCACCGTGGTCCACGGCGAGAACCGCTACGAGACGAGCGTCAACCTTGCGCCCGATCAGGCGAGCGAGATCGGCCCGGGCGATCTCCGGCTCGTCCTTCCCGAGGAGGCGGTGAGCCGGGGAGATGCGGATTGGGAGGAAACGTACCACGTCGTTCCCTTCGAGTTTTCCGTGCTGCCTTCCCTGAGCACGTACGGCGGCCCCCGACCGACCATCACCCGATTCTCCCTCTTTCTCTTGGCTGCCACGGGAGACCGCCTCGACGGCACCCAGGCCGGCCTCGGCATCGGGAGGATGCGGGAGGACGTGGAGGGCGTGCAGATCGCCGGCCTGGCCAATCTGGCGGGGGACGATGTCGACGGGCTGCAAGCCGCGCTCGGGTTGAATCGCGCCGGCGGTGACGTCAAGGGCGTCCAGATGGCGATCGGCCTCAACATCGCGGCGGGAGAGGTCGACCACTTGCAGATGGCGGTCGGCGCCAACCTCGTCTTCGGCACCCTCGACGGCCTCCAGCTCTCCGTGGGGCCGAGCCTCGGCTTCGGGCGCGTGGAAGGAATGCAGGTCAGCGCCTCCTATGCCCATGCCGACGGCCGGATGGACGGGATCCAGCTCGCTGGCGGCATGGTCCTCGGAGCCGACCACGTGAAGGGGATCCAGGCCGCGGCGGGCGCCGCCTTCGCCCTGGGTTCGGTGGAGGGAGTCCAGGTCGCCGGAGGCGCCACCCTGGCCAGCGGCGATCTCTCGGGATTTCAGGCGTCCGCGGGCGCCAACTGGATCGGCGGCTCCCTGGTTGGCTTCCAGCTCGCCGCCGGCTTCAACCAGGCGGGCCGCGTGGACGGCTCCCAGCTCGCGGCGGTCAACGGCGCCGGCGACGTGGACGGCTTCCAGGTCGGCGTCCTGAACTTCGCCCGCGACGTGGACGGCGTCCAGATCGGCCTGGTCAACTTCGCGCGCTCGGTCGACGTGCCCATCGGGCTCCTCAACATCGTCTCGGAGGGCCGGTTCCGCATCGGCCTCTGGGGCTCCGAGCTGGCCATGGGGCATCTCTCCCTGAAGACGGGAAGCCCGACCGTCCACTCGATCCTCACCGCCGGGATCCGGCCGGAGCGGGCCCGCGGCGACGAGATCAACTGGAGCCTGGGCGCGGGGCTGGGGCTGCATCTTTCGAGCGCCATCCGCTGGATCGACTTCTTCGAACCGGAGGTCCTGGTGACCACCGTCTTCGAGGGGGCCGATGCCCAGGCCCTGATTCCGGCGCTGCGCCTGGGCGTCGGCTGGGACCTCGCGCGCCGGTTGGCCGTCTTCGCCGGGATCAGCGCGAATCTCTCGGTCCAGTGGGACGATCTGCGCGACGAAAGGCTGGGCGTCGCGCCGACGCTCGAGCTGGGCTCCGGACGTCGATCCTCCGTCCGCGTCTGGCCCGGATTCTTCGCCGGCATCGAGATCTGATCGGGCGATCCCCGCAGCACCGCGGGTAAAACCGATCGATCCGCCAAGCCTCGAGATCCGACGCGCGCACCGAGATCCCGGCGCGCAATCGGGAACGTTCAGCGGCGCCCGACGAGGCCGCGATCCCGGCCGTCGCCCGCCCGGCCTCGATCCAAGTTGGTTCGCCTAATGTACGTT
>QGUN01000062.1 GCA_003242475.1 Pseudomonadota bacterium | reverse complement strand
GGTATCTTTCATGCAAAGCACCCTCAGTAGTTCGGCGCGCCCCCCGGGAGTGGCGGTGGCCGTAAGCGCCGGCTTGCGGGGTGGCAAAAGCGCCCGCCGCACCTTGCCGAGCTGCAGATAGTCGGGGCGAAAGTCGTGGCCCCACTGGGAGATGCAGTGGGCCTCGTCGACCGCGTACAGCGAGATCTCCATCTGCTGGACGGCGCGCAGAAACTGTGGGGAGCGAAAGCGCTCCGGGGCAACGTAGACGAGCTTGTAGGCTCCGGCGCGCATCTTCTGGATCCGCTCCGAACGTTCCGCCTCGTCGATCGAGGAGTTGATGAAGGTCGCGGGGATTCCCCGGGCGGAAAGCGAATCCACCTGGTCCTTCATCAAGGCGACCAGCGGGCTGACCACCAGGCAGGTACCCGGCAGGAGCATGGCCGGGAGCTGATAGCAGAGGCTCTTGCCCGCGCCGGTCGGCATCACCGCCACCGTGTTTCGCCCCTCCAGCACGGAGCGGACGATCGCCTCCTGACCGGGACGGAAGGACGAGAACCCGAAGTGCCGCCGGAGGGCCTCCCGCAAGTTTGGGTCGAGGTGCATCGCGGGCCTTCTACCACGCGGGATCGGCGAGCGGGCGCCCGGCTGGTTTTTCGGCCGCGGCGACGAAGACCTTCGGGTCGGCGGCGGGGACGAGGCAGCGGGCGATGCGGTGGTTCTCGACCGCACGCGAGCGGAAAGGATCTTGCGCGGCCTCGTCTTCCAGTAGCGGGCAGGCGGGGTCTCGCAGGTCCTCGACGAGGAGGAGGGCGGGAGCACCGAGAAGAAGGAGGGTGGCGGCGAGCAGGGCGAGCGCGTCCCTCATAGCTTGCCCATCTCCGCCAGGCTGACGTAGCCGCCGTCGGCGACCACGACGTGGTCGACGAGCGAGATGCCGAGCAGCCGGGCCGCCTGTCCGAGCCGCTCGGTGAGCGCGATGTCGTCCCGGGAAGGCGTGGGGTCGCCGCTGGGGTGGTTGTGGACGAAGACCACCGCGGGGGCGGCCTCGCGGATGACCGGCTCGAAGACGTCGCGGGGCGAGATGGCGCAGGCTGCCAGGCCACCCTCGGCCACGCGGCGGTCGGCGACCAGACGATGGCGCGTGTCGAGCAAGAGGACGTGGAAGACCTCCCGGGTCAGATGCGCCATGCGCGGCCGGGCGTACCGGTAGACGTCCAGCGGCGTTTCGATGGTGTGGATCCGCAGGCGGGGGACGAGAGCCCGGCGTCCGAGCTCGAAGGCCGCCTGGATCCGGGCCGCCCGAACCGGCCCGACGAGGCGGCGAAGCTCCGAGGTCGCGCAGCGGGCGAGCTCGGGCAGGCCGCCATGGCGGGCGAGCAGCTCGTTGGCGGCCGCAACGGCGGGCATCGGCCCCACCGTCCCCATCACCACCGCCAGGAGTTCGGCTTCCGAGAGGTTCTCGGCGCCGTAGGCGAGCAGACGCTCGCGCGGTCGCATCTCCGTGGGCAAAAGGGGCGTCGCGCTTTCCATGCCCCAGGGGAATTGCAGCAGGGGTGCCAGCCGGGGAGGGGCGAAAAGCCCGCGAATCGCGGCGAATTGCCGCCTGTTGCCGCGATCGACAGCGACGGGAATCGGGCCCCGGCCTGCGGGCCGGGCCTCCCCGCGCGGACGAACGGGCGCAACGGGGCGGTCGAAAGAGCATCTTTGGACCAGAAACCCTGTGATAGGCTCCAGCGCCCTTCGGAGGAGCGAGATCGATGGCAGATCGGGATGCGAAGCTGGTGATCGTCGGGTCGGGACCCGCCGGGTATACGGCGGCCATCTACGCCGCGCGGGCCGACCTCAAGCCCATCCTCGTCTCGGGGCCGCAGCCGGGCGGGCAGCTCACCATCACCTCGGAGGTCGAGAATTTCCCCGGCTTTCCGGACGGCATCCTCGGCCCGGAGCTGATGGAGCTCTTCCGCCGCCAGGCGGAGCGCTTCGGCACCGAGTTCGTGGAGGGGCTGGTCACCTCCGTCGACTTCGGGCGCCGCCCCTTCCTCCTGCAGATCGACGAGGGGCGGGAGTCCATCCGCGCCGAGGCGGTGATCCTCGCCACGGGCGCCTCGGCGAAATGGCTCGGCGTTCCGGGGGAGAAGGAGCACTGGGGCAAGGGCGTCTCCGCCTGTGCCACCTGTGACGGCTTCTTCTATCGGGACCAGGAGGTGGTGGTCATCGGCGGCGGCGACTCGGCGATGGAGGAGGCGACCTTTCTCACCAAGTTCGCCTCGCGCGTCACGGTGATCCACCGTCGCGACACGCTGCGCGCCTCCAAGATCATGCAGGACAAGGCGCGGTCGAACCCGAAGATCTCGTTTCTCTGGAACAGCGTGGTGAAGGAGATCCTCGGCGACGAGACCGGCGTCACCGGCGTGCGGGTGAAGAACCTGGTCAGCGGGGGCGAGGCGGTGGTCAAGTGCACCGGCGTCTTCGTGGCGATCGGGCACGAGCCCAACACGAAGATCTTCAGGGGCCAGCTCGACATGGACGAGAGCGGCTACATCCGCGTGGTGCCCGGTACCACCCGCACCAGCGTGCCGGGCGTCTTCGCCTGTGGCGACGTCATGGACCCGGTCTACCGGCAGGCGATCACCGCGGCGGGAACGGGGTGCATGGCGGCGCTCGATGCCGAGCGCTACCTCGAGCGCGGCTGATCGAGCCGGCGCGCCAGCGCCGTCCGGTCGATCCCGAAGAACTCGAGGGCATTTTCCGCTGCCACCCGCCGGGCGATCTCGCGGGAGATCCCCGCACGCTCCAAGAGGTGCAGCGTTCGCGGGATGCCGAGGAGGTCGCCCGGGCCGTCTCCCAGATTGGAGGCCAGGACGATCCCCTGGCTACCGTGGCTGCGGATCAGCCGCACGGCCTGCTCGGGGCCGAGGCTCGCGGGATGCACCACCAGCCCCGCCAGGTGGCCGCAGCTTCGCACCAGGCGCAGCGTCTCGCCGTCCACGCCGGTGACCAGGACTCGCTTGGGTGGAAACTCCCGCTCGCGCAGCAGGGCGAGGACGCGCCGCGCCATCCGCAGATCCCTTCGCGAAAGCGAGACGATTACGGGTAGGTCGAGGAAGCTGGCCATCTCCAGCTGGCGGGAGACGACCTCCTCTTCCTCCTCGTCGCCCTCGAGCAGGCCGATGGTGCCGATGGCGACCACGCGCGCGCGCCGGGTGAGCTCGGGGAAGGACGCCAGGACTTCCTCGAAACCGCGCTCGGGGATGCGTGCGGGGTGGACGCCCAGGGCGAAATAGGGAGCGATGCCGGCTCGCTTGAGGCGGCGTGCGCCCCGGACCAGCATGTCTTCCAGGTAGGCGAGCAGCTCCTGAGCCTTGCCCTTGGGGGCGTCGTCGCCCGCGACCGCCACCGCAGAGACCACGCCGAAGAAGCGCAGGTCGGCCAGGTCCTGGTCGGTCAGCGGACCGACGCGGATCTGTGCGTCGAAGATGGGCGGCGGCAGCCTCATCCCCGAAAAGCTATCCAATGGCACGGGCGCGGGCACCCGGGCGGCTCATTCGGCCATGGCCATTCCCACGCCCCGGGGATCGGCGGCGCCCGTGCGAATTCCGGTCTCCGGGTCGATGGCGATGGCGGTGGCGTTGCTCCAGGGTCCGGTCTCGACGAGCTTGTGGCCGCGCAGCATGAGCAGGCCCGCGGTGGCGGCGTCCAGGGCGTAAGGCTCGACGTAGACCACCTCGGGCAGGTGCTGTTGGTGGATGCGCCCCTGCGCGATCGCCTGGTCGATCGGCATGCCGTGAAAGAGGTGATGGAAGATGACCTGGACGACGGTGGTGGGGATTCGCGAGCCGCCGGGCGAGCCCACGACCAGCCGCACGGGCGAGTCGGTGGTGGGGCCGGAAAAAACGAGGGTCGGAGCCATCGACGAGAGGGGAACCTTGCCGGGCGCGATGGCATTGGCCTCGGAGCCTACGATGCCGTAGGCGTTGGGCACGCCCGGCGCGGCAGCGAAGTCGTCCATCTCGTTGTTGAGGAGGATCCCGGTCCCGCGCGCGACGATTCCCGCGCCGAAGGGCGTATTGATGGTCGTGGTCAGCGCGATCGCGTTGCCCTCCCGGTCGACCACGGAGAGGTGGCTGGTGTGGGCGCCCTCTCGGGGCGACTCGGCGCCACCCGGAGCGATCGCCTCGGGCGGGGTGGCGAGAAAGCCGATCTCCTCCACCCAGTTGCGCGCCCTTTCCTTGGAGACGAGCCGATCCACGGGGACGTCGACGAAGGCCGGATCGGCCAGCAGGCGCCGGTCGGCGAAGGCGCGCTTCGCTGCCTCGATGTACAGATGCAGCGCCACCGGATCTCGCCATGGCGTTTGCGGCGGCAAGCTCTCCAGCGCGTTGAGCACCGAGAGGACGATCATCCCGCCGGAGGAGGGCAAGGGCGCGGTGGCCACGGCGTGGCCGAGATAGGTCCCGACGAGGGGCTTTCGCTCCCGGACCCGGTAGGCCGAAAGATCCGCCTCGGTGAGGATGCCTCCGCGTCGCGCCAGATCGGCGGCGATCGCCGTCGCGATCTCACCCTCGTAGAAGGGGGCCGGGCCGGACTCGGCGAGGATCTCCAGCGTCCGCGCGAGCTCCGGCTGCTTCAACTTCCAGCCGAGAGGGGGGACCTCGCCATCGTGAAGGAAGATCCGCGCTGCTTCTGGATCGGCGCGAAGCACCGGGAGGCGATGCCGCGCGTAACCCCGGTAGCGCTCGTCGATGACGACGCCCTCGTGGGCGAGCCGGATGGCGGGCTCGAGGACCTTCGCGCGGGGGAGCTTGCCCCAGCGCGCGTGCAGCTCGAGATAGCCGGCGACCGCGCCGGGAACCGCCACGGCCAGCGGGCCGTCGGTGGAGAGCTCGGGGATCGGGCGCCCGTCCCGCAGATACATGTCTCGATTTGCCGCGGCGGGAGCCACCTCTCGAAAATCGAGAAAGACGAGCTCTCCGCCCATGCGCACGAGTGCAAAACCGCCGCCGCCGATTCCCGAGGCGTAGGGCTCCGCCACGGCGAGGGCGAAGGCAGTCGCCACCGCCGCATCCGCCGCGTTGCCGCCCTGCCGCAGCATCTCCACGCCGGCGTGCGTCGCTTCCGCATGAGCAGAGGCGACCATCCCGCCCGTTCCAGCGGCGGGAAGTGCCGCAGCGGAGAAGGAGAAAAATAAAAAGGAAACAAGAGCGACAAGCGCTCCAAATTTCTTCATCGTTCGATCAATCCAGGCCACGACGGACGGCTTCCGCCGCCGCCTCTGCCTTCGACGAGACCTCGAGTTTCCGATACAGGC
The DNA here is from genome assembly GCA_003242475.1 of Pseudomonadota bacterium. GTDB lineage: Bacteria > Myxococcota > Myxococcia > Myxococcales > Vulgatibacteraceae > ZC4RG40. The sequence goes on along the minus strand of QGUN01000062.1, from coordinate 10,194 downwards.
TCTTGACGTGGCTCTGGACCGTGCCGAGGCTGATGCCGAGGACGCGAGCGGCGTCTTCGTAGGTCAGGCCCTTGGCCAGGAGGGAGAGGACTTCCGCCTCGCGTTTGGTGAGGTCGTTGCGGACCTCCTCGTTGTCGTTCGCGTGGGGTGCCTCCTTCAGGCCTCGGATCTCCTCCAGGAGGTAGCGGGCGATCGCGGGCGCGATGTAGGAACCGCCGGCGGCGGCGACGCGGACCGCGCGGGGAAGGTCCTCGAGTTCGCCCTTCAGAAGGTAGCCGCTGGCACCCGCTTGCAACGCCTCCAGCGCGGTGGAGCGCTCGTCGTGCACGGTGAGAACGACGACGGCAGGCGCGTTCTTCATGCTTGCGATCCTGCGCGTCAGTTCCGTGCCCGGGAGATCGGGGAGCTGCAGATCGACGACGGCGACGTCCACCCCTTCCTTGGACAGACCGGAGAGGGCGGCGCGTGCTGTTTCCCATTGCCCCACCACCAGGAGTCCTGCGGCGGAGAGGGTCTTCGAGGCGAGGGCGAGCTGCGCCGGATCGTCCTCCACGACCGCCACCCGAACGGCACCATCGAGTTCCATGGGACCTCCCCGGAAGCTGTGTGGTTCCTTCTCTACCAGATTCTCGGCGTCGCGGGAGAAAGCATTTGACCGTGGATTGACGCCACGCCGGTGGATCTCTACTCTTCCGCCATGTCGTCCCCGAGAGCTGCGATCATTCTGGCTGCTGGCAAGGGCACGCGGATGAAGAGCGATCGTCCCAAGGTGCTCTTCCCAGTGCTCGGTAAGCCCCTCGTCGCTCGCCCCGTGGAGTGCGCCATCGCGCTCGGCTGCGATCCGATCGTCGTCGTGGTCGGCCACGGGAAGGACGAGGTCAAGGAGGAGCTGACGGCTCGCTTCCCCGAGGCTCCGTTGCGCTTCGTCGAGCAAAAGGAACAGCTCGGCACCGCTCATGCGGTGGCCTGCGCTCGTCGGGCGCTATCGGGCTTCAAGGGGCGCGTGCTGATCCTCTACGGGGACGTTCCGCTCCTGTTGCCTTCTTCCCTGAAGCGCCTGGTCGAGCGAGGAAAGTCGACGCCCGTCGCCTTTCTCTCCATGCGGCCCGAGGATCCGACGGGGTACGGTCGCGTCGTGCGCGACGACAGCGGCGTGGTCGCCCGTATCGTCGAGCAGAAGGACGCCACGGCGAGCGAGCTTCGCCTCGGGGAGTGCAACGGCGGCATCTACGACTGCGATGCCGCCTTCCTCTTCCGGGCGCTTCGAGACATCGGCACCGAGAACGCGCAAGGTGAGTACTACCTGACCGACTTGGTGGCGCTGGCTTACGAGAGAGGCACTCCCGCGGAGGCGGTGGAGGTTTCCGCGGAGGAGGTCTCGGGTGTCAACGATCGGGTGGAGCTCGCCTGGGCCGAGCGCGTCCTGCGCCGTCGCAAGAACCTCGATCTGATGCGTTCGGGCGTCACCCTCGTCGACCCGGATACCGCCTGGATCGAGGAAGAGGTGCGGATCGAGCCCGACGCGGTGATCGAGCCCAACGTGCGCATCACGGCATTTTCGCGCATCGGGCGGGGCACGGTGGTCGGTTTCGGCTCGGTGATCGAGGACAGCCGAATCGGTGCGGACGTGGTCATCCGGCCCTACTGCGTGATCGAATCCTCCCAGGTCGGCGACCGCGCGAGCATCGGTCCCTTCGCCCGGCTCCGGCCCAAGTCCGTGCTCGGCGAGGAGGTGCGGATCGGCAACTTCGTCGAGACGAAGAACACCACCATGGCGCGCGGAGCCAAGGCGAACCACCTCACGTATCTCGGCGATGCGACGATCGGTGAAAACACCAACATCGGCGCCGGAACCATCACCTGCAACTACGACGGCGTGAACAAGCTGCGCACCGAGGTGGGCCGCGACGTCTTCATCGGCTCCGACACGCAGCTCGTCGCTCCGGTCCGGGTGGGCGACGGTGCGTACGTGGGTGCGGGGACGACCGTGGTTTCCGACGTGCCGCCCGGCGCCCTGGCTCTTTCGCGCACCCCGCAGCTCAACAAGGAAGGCTGGGTGGCCCGGCGGAAGGCAAAGATGGCGAAGGCGGCGACCGCCGCCCGCAAGGGGAAGAAGAAGTAGCGCCGATGGCGGAAAGGCTCCGTCTCTTCGTGGCGCTCGATCCGCCAGCCGAGATCGCCTCGGCCCTGGAGCGGACCCTGGCGAAGGCGCGTTCTTTCGCGCCCGACGAGAAATGGAGCCGCCCCGACTCCCTGCATCTGACGCTTTCCTTCCTCGGTCATCTACCTGCCGAGACCCTCGACCCGATCCGCGCCGCGCTCGAGGCGGCGTCGGCGGAGAGCGAGCCCTTTTCGCTGCGGCTCCGCGGCGCTGGCTTCTTCGGGCGGGGCACCCGGGCGCGGGTGCTGTGGCTCGGGGCCGAGGGAGGCCGCGCGCTCCTCTCGCTTCAGACCACGATCGTTCGCGAGCTGGCCGTCGTCGGCCACCGCGAGGATCGTCCCTTCCGCCCCCACCTCACCCTGGCGCGATCGCGCGACCCGAGCGGCAGCCGGCTCTTGGCCGAGGCCGGCCGTGCCCTCGCCTCGGTCGACCTGGGGAGCTTCCTCGTGCAGGAATTCGTCCTCTACCGCAGCGAGCTCGGGCCCGACGGGTCGCACTACACGCCCCTCGCCACCTTCCCCCTGCGCGCCCGCTGAGGCGACCGGCGCGAACACGCGCGGCGATTTTCGAGTTATGGTGCCCGGCCAGTGATGATGAGGCGTCGAAACCTCCTCGCCGGGGCGCTGGTCATCGCCCTCCTCGCCGGCTGCGGGTCACGGGCGCTGCGCTCCCCACTCGAAGCTCTCGACCGCGCCGCGGCGCGGGTGGAGCGGGGCGCCGACGGCGCCGACGACCTGGCGCTTGCCGCCTGGCACGCCTGGCTGGTTCGCGGGGACGGTGCGCTCGGCCGCGAGCGCGCGGAACGGGCGCTGGTGGACGAGCGACACCATCCCTGGGCCCGGCTCCTCCTCGCGGAGCTCGAGGCGGCCGCGGCCGAGCCGGCAGCCGAAGCCCGCCACCTGCTGGCGCTGCTCGACGGCGGTGCGCGGGGACCGCTTGCCGAACTCGCCGCGCGGCGGCTGCGGGCGCTGGCGGGGCGCTCGCTCGCTTTGGACGAGCAGATCGCCGCGCGGGCCCGCATGCTCCTCGAGCGAAAGGCCGCATCGGCGGAGGTTGCCGCCGAACTTCGCGCCGCCCTGATCGAGATCGAAGCGCGGCGCGATCCCGAGGCGGCTTTGCAGTGGGCGGATCGCGCCGGCCGGCTGACCGAGGTGGCCGTCGTCGGTCCCTTGAGCCGCTACTCCTTTCTCGAGTTCGGCTCACGCCGGCCGGAATTCGAATCGGGGCCGCTCCAGCAGGAGGGAACGAGCCTGCGTTTCCCCACCGGGGAGATCTCGCTCGTCGATCTGCCTCGGGACGGGGACGTGTATTACGCCCTGGCAGCGGTGACTGTGCCGCGGCGAGGGACCTACCTGGTCCGGGCGAGCACGACGCCCACCGCCAGCGTCGCGCTCTTCCTGGACGGCCTCCCGGTGCTGGAGCGCGCCGGCTGGGGCGGTCCCCGGCCGACTCTGGTCGTGGCGCGGGTCGAACTCGACGAAGGCGAGCACCTCCTCTCGGTACGCATCGGAAAGGGGTATGGCACGGGCGCGGTCACCGTGGAGCTCTCGCCGGCAGACGGAAGTCCCGCGGACCTTTCCTTCCGCGCGGCCCGGCCGGGCGATGGTGCGGCCCGGCGTGGTGTCCGCGTCCTGACGACCACGCCGACTCCGCTGCCCGAGGGGGTGGGGATTCTCGCCTCGTGGGTGCGGGCCGGGCTCGCCCATGGTCGCGATCCGGAGGCGGTGCGCCTGGCCCTGGAGGCGGCGGTCGAGGAGCTACCCTCGTCGCCGGCTCTGCTGTGGCGGCGGGGGCGTGCATGGCTCTCCGATCCGAGCTTGCCCGAGCGGGTGCGACGCGAGCGCGCCGTGGCGGATCTCGAGCGCGCCGCGGAAGGCGAGATCCTCGCCGCGCTTCTCGACCTCGCGGCCCTGCACCGTCGCGAAGGCCGCTGGTCCGCGGCAGAGGAGGCGCTCGGGCGCGCCAAGGAGCTCGCGCCACAGAGTCTCGCCTTGGGCGTCGAGCGGGCGCGTTATCTTCGCGACCGCGGTTTCGAGGGGCTCTTCCATTCGGCGGCGCACGAGCTTCGCGAGCGCGCTTCCGACCGCTGCGATGTCCTCGGCCTCGCCTGGACGGCCGCCTCCCGGGCCCGGGACGCCGAGGCGCGGCGGACGCTCGCCAAAGAAGCCGAGGCCTGTCCAGGTGGCCGGGCGCGAGCCCTCGGCTTCGCTCGCGACGCCGGTGATCTGGCGCTGGCGCGTCGGCTCGCCGAGAGCCGCGTGCGCCTCGCTCCCGACGCGCTCTCGACCTTTCTCCTCCGGGCCGAACTCGAGCTGGCCGCCGGAAGACCGGAGCAGGCCGCAGCCATCCTCGAGGAGGCGGAGAAGCGCTTTCCCTGGAGCGCCCTCCTTCCGAGGAGCCGCGCGGAGTATCTGGCCGCCGCCGGGCGCGAGGACCTCGCCCGCGAGGCTCGGCTGCGCGCCCTGGAACTCGACGGCGGCGACCTCGCTGCCCTGCGCACCGAGGCCTTCGAGCGCAGGCGCGCGATCCTCGCCCAACACGACCCCGAGACCTTCGCCGCGATCCGGGCCTTCGAGGCACGCGCCCGGTCCTTCGACGCGCCCGGCGTGATCCTCGTCGACTTCGTCGGTTTCGAGGTCCACCCCGACGGGTCGATGGTGGAGCGAACCCACGTCCTGGCGAAGATCCTCGACAAGCGCGGCATCGAGATCCTGGGCGAGGTGAATCTCCCCGCCGACGCCGAGGTTCTCGAGCTGCGCACCATCAAGAGCGACGGCACGATCCTCGAGCCGGAGCTCATCGCCGCCAAGGACTCGATCTCCTTCCCTCGCCTCGAGGTGGGGGACTACGTGGAATACCAGTACCTCCGCGCGCACGGGCGGCGAGCCGCCGCGCTGCCGGGCTGGACGGCGCCGCGCTTCTTCTTCGCCAGCCGCGACCTTCCCACCGTCGAGGCGATCCTCGCGGTTCGCGCGCCCAAGGAGCTGGGCCTCGAGGTGGATGCCCACCAGCATCCTCCCCGCTGGGAGGTGATCGACGAGGGATCGCACCAGCTCCTCCTCGCCCGTGGCCGCGACCTTCCGGCGCACGTGCCGGAGCCGAGCTCCGTCTCGATGGCAGAGGTCGTCCCCTGGATCCAGGTCGGCGCCGGGGCCGGCGAGCGCGACGGAGCTTGCCAGCTCGCCGACCGGATGCTGGGGGCCGGCTGGGTGGACCGGGAGGTGGCGCGCTGGGCGCGGGACGCCGCCGGCACTGGTTCCCCGCGCGAGCGGATCGAGCGGCTGTGGGCGCGGCTGATGGCAGAGATCGAGGGCGACGGCAGCTTCGAGGAGCGGGCTTCCCATGTCCTGGCTCGCCGCCGCGGCAACCGTGCCGTGCTGCTCAAGGCCGCGCTCGACTCGCTCGGCATCGAGAATGCGTGGGTGGTGCTCCGACCCTTCGACCGCAATCCCAATCCGCGGCGCTTCCCCGTCCCCTCCGATTTCACCAGGCTCGTCCTGGTGGCGCGCCCCGAACCCACCGGTGGCTGGCTCTGGCTCGATCCCTCCATTCGCTACGCGCGAACGGGCGTGCTCTCCCCGGAGGTGCAGGGCGTCCCCGGCTATGTCCTCGGCCAGGGGACCGGAGTCGATGCTTGCGTGCCCACCGTCTCGCCCGTCGAGACGACGACGGGACGTGTGCTCTCCTACCGCGTTCGTCTCCACGGCGACGGCAGCCTGGAAGGATTGGCGACCGAGACCTTCCGAGGCATGTCCGCCGCGCAGGCGCGCAACGTCTTCGAGCGGCTGGATCGGGAGCATCTGGAGCAGGCCGTCGAGGCCGCCCTCGCCCGGGAGTTTTCCGGCGCCGAGCTCGTCGACCTCGAGCTCGACGTTTCGGACGCCGAGGTCGCCCTCTCGTACTCCTTCCGCCGCGGCGAGGCGCTCCAGGCGATGGGCGAGAATCGGGCGCGACTGGAACTCGACTTCCTCCGTCTGCACCTCGCCCAGCGCTACCTCGTCGTCGCCGAGCGGAAGACGCCGCTTCTGCTCGACCGTGACGAGCGCCTCGTGGTCGAGGCCGAGATCGCCATCCCGCCGGGCTGGACGATCGAGGTCGCGCCAGCCGCGGCCCGCGAGCGTTCCGACTTCGGCTCGTTCCGGCGATCCGTGGGCGGGAAGGACGGCGTCCTGGTCGTCCGCGACGAGGTGGAGATCCGCCGCGGTCGAATCCCGCCCCACGACTATCCCGCCTTCGCCGCCTGGGTGCGGGCCGTCGACCGGAGCGTCGGCGAGGACCTCGTTCTTCGGATCCCGTCAGGGGAGGAGCCGGAGGGCAACCTCGGTATGAAAGTCGAGCCCGCGGTCGGTGCAGGCGACGACGCTACCCCGGCGCGCGACGAGGCCGGCGCGAGCGAGTTCGTCGACCGCCTCCCATAGCCGCGCTGGCACCTCGCCGATGGTCTCGCGCGCGGCCGCCTCGAGGTCCACGCCGCGGGCGAGGCGCAAACCCAAGAAGATCCGTTCCTCGAAGAGCGCGGCGGGTTCGAGCACCTCCCGCTCGATCTCGGGCGCCGCGCCCGTTTCCACCGCGGTGAGGTAGGCATCGGGCTTGCGGGGATTGGCGTAGCGCAGGCCGCGGCCGTCCTCGAGCCGGCGAAAGCCATGAGCTCCGCAGCCGGCGGCCACCCACTCGTGGCCGACCCAGTAGAGCGTGTTGTGCCGCGACTCGAAGCCCGGCGTGGCGTAGTTCGAGATCTCGTAGCGATGGTAGCCGGCCGCGCGCAGCACGTCGCGCACCCGCTCACCCATCTCCGCCTGCAGGTCGTCGTCCGCCACCTTCACCCGGCCGCGGCGGACCTCCTTGGCCAGGCGCACGTCCTCCGCCAGGTTTTCCAGCGTGAGGCCGTAACAGGAGACGTGGTCGGGGCCGAGCTCGACCGCGCGCCGCGCGTCCTCCACCGCGCCCCGAACGTCTTGGTGCGGGCCGCCGAAGATCAGGTCCACCGAGACGTTTTCGAAACCCGCCCGGCGAGCCGTCTCTACCGCGCGGATCGCCTCCTCGGGACCGTGGCGGCGGCCGAGTCCGGCGAGGACCGGCGCGGAGAAGCTCTGGATTCCGATCGAGAGCCGGTTCACGCCCGCTTCGAGGTAGGCCTCGAAGCGCGCCGCGTCGGATGCGCCCGGATTGGCCTCCAGCGTGATCTCGCATCCGGGCAGGAGGCCGAAGAGCTCGTCGACGGCGCGCAGGACCGTCGCCACGCATTCCGGCTCCCACAGCGAGGGCGTGCCTCCCCCGAAATAGACCGATTCCACCCCCCGTCGCCCGTATTCCTGCGCCCGCCCTTCGAGTTCTCGCACCACCGCCCGGGCGTAACGCTCGTGCGGGATCCGCTCCGCCACCACCGAGGCGAAGTCGCAGTAGGGGCATTTGGAGAGGCAGTAGGGGAAGTGCACGTAGACGCCGAAGCGCGACGGCGTCGCCTCCGGCTTCATTTCGACCGCGCGAGGGCTGACCATCGTTCGACTTCCGCCGAGAGGAAACGGTTCTCCTCGCGAAGTTCCTCCAGCTCGGCCAGGAGTCGCTCGATGGTCGCCCGCGCCTGCGCCAGCTCCGGCGGATCGGCGAGCATCCGCTCGAGCTCGACCACGCGGTCCTGGAGTGCCTTGTTCACCGCGGCCGGACCGCCCCCCGCCACCTCTGCCAGCCGCGCGACGAAGTGCGCTTCCATCCTCGCGATCTGGTCGGCGTGGCGCTCCGCCTGGCGCTGCAGCTCCTCCTCCAGGTAGGCGGCGCGCAGCTTTCCCTGGCTCGCCCCGCGGGCCATCGCCGCCCGGATGAGGGATCCGATCTTCGCCGTTTGGGGTTGTGCCGGCGGCGGCGTCTGGTTGCGGGCATGCGCCAGGGCCATCGCCTTCTCTTCGAGTTCGGCGGAGAGCTCCTCGATCTCCGCGAGTGCGGCCTCGAGCTCCTGCCGCAGCCGAAGGTTTTCTTCCCGCAGGGCCTCGAACTCGGTGGGGGCCGCGTCGGCGACGATCTGGCTCCGCTTTTCCATCGGCACACCTTCCGGTATGGGAGCCTTTCTACCATGCGCCGGCAGGGAGCGTGACGCGATGAACCGCTATCTGACACTTCGCTGCGAGGTTCCTCTGGAGCTCGCCGAGACCGCCGCCTTCTTCCTCCACGAGGAGGGAGCCGCCGGGGTGGAGGTCCTCGACGACGAGATCCGTCCACCCCCCGGCGCGCCGAAACTCCCGGAAGGCAAGGCCCGGGTGACCGGCTATTTCGGCGCCGAGACCGATCCGGAGGCCATCCGGGCGCGGCTCGAAGCCCTGGTCCCCGGCGCCGTCGTCGGCTGGGAGATCCTCGACGAAGAACCCTGGGCGGATTGCTGGAAGTTGCACTTCCGTCCCGTGCAGGTGCGCGATTCGTTCTGGGTCGTGCCGCCGTGGGAGAAGGCGCCCGAGGGGACGGCGACCGTGGTCATCGAGCCCGGCATGGCCTTCGGCACGGGGAATCACGAGACCACCGCCCTTTGCCTCGATTTCGCCGCCGACCTCGTCCGGCCCGGGACGAGCGTCCTCGACCTTGGTTGCGGCAGCGGAATCCTCGGCATCGCCGCCGCCCGCCTGGGGGCCGGCCGCGTGCTCATGCTCGACAACGATCCCGTCGCCGTCGAGATCGCGAGGAAGAACGCCGTCGCCAACGGTTTTCCCGAGCTCGAGGCGAGCGGCGTTCCGGTCGAGGAGCTGGACGAGACCTTCGACCTCGTTCTGGCGAACATTCTCGCCGTGACCCTGATCGAGCTGGCGTCCGCGGTGGTGCGCTGCGTGCGCCCAGGCGGCTCGGTGATTCTCTCCGGGATCACCGTCGACCAGGCCGCCGAGGTTCGCGCCGTCTACGAGACGCTCGGCCTGGCCTTCCGCGAGGAGCGGCGGCGCGGGGAGTGGTCGGCGCTTCACCTGGAGAGGGCGCGTTGAGGCGGTTCCTCGTCGACTCGCTGGAGGGGGAGGAGGCGTTGTTGGTAGGCGAGCGCCTCCATCATCTGGCCCACGTCCTCCGCCTCGGCCCCGGCACCGAGGTCGAACTCTTCGACGGCCGCGGGGGATGCCGCCGCGGCACCGTCGTGGAGGTGGGCGAGACGCAGGCTCGAGTGGCGCTCGGCGCCTGGCGATCCGCGCCCGCGGCCGCGCCCGTCACGCTGGCGCAGGGCCTGCTCAAGGCCGACAAGCTCGAGTGGGTGATCCAGAAGGCCACCGAGGTAGGCGCCGCGCGCGTCGTCCCCCTGCAGCTCGAGCGCTCCGTGGTTCGCTTGGAGCCTTCGCGCGTGCCGGACCGCCTGCGGCGCTGGCAGCGGATCGCCGAGGAGGCGGCTCGTCAATCGGGCCGCGCCGACGTCCCGGTCGTCGAGGCGCCGACGAGCCTGGAAGCGTTTCTGGATGCTGCAGGCGCGCGCGGGGAGAAGGTGGCGCTCCTCTGGGAAGGGGAGAGGGAGGGACTGCGTTTGGGCGAATGGGTCGAAGGCGCCCGCGGCGGACCCCTCGCCATCGTGGTCGGCCCCGAGGGGGGCCTGACCGAGAAGGAGGTCGCCCAGGTCCGGGAGCGAGGTGCGCCCGTCGTCGGTCTCGGATCCCGCATCCTCCGCGCGGAGACCGCGGCGATCGCCGCCCTGAGCGTGGTTCTACACCGGCTGGGCGAGCTGGGATGAGCGGGGCGCGAGGCCGGTCGATTTCCCTGTTGACGCCGCCGGGCGAAATCGCTAAAAGCCCGCCTCGCCTTCACGGGGAACACCCCCGGCCACCGGAATCGGTGGGGAGCTCGAGCGGTTCCGAAGGGACGCGCCGGAGAGAAAAAGTTCTTGACGGCGCACGCAGCGCGGAATAGAAAGCCGCGCCGCCTCCAAGGGAGGCGAAAGCCTCCGGCGGAACGGTTTGGTCTCTGAAATCCGAATAGCAAGCGCGAACGGAGAAGCGGGCAGGAACCGCAGTTCCGAGCGAGGTCCGGAAAAGGACCTCGCCCAGAGATTGAGCTGGGTTCGAGGTATTCGCCGCCTC
>QGUN01000061.1 GCA_003242475.1 Pseudomonadota bacterium | reverse complement strand
TCCTTGACGACGAAGGTGGGATGACCGGCCTCGCCGTCCTTGTAGTAAGAGAGCATCTGCACCGCGAAGGCCTTCTTCTCCGCGTTCACCACCACGTAGACGCGCTTGCGCGGGAGGAGCTGGTGGGTGCCGATGTCGTAGCTGTACCACCGGTCCTCCTGGTGGAAGGCGAGGTCGGCCTCGTTCAGCTCCTCGGCGTGGATGTCCACGCCGTCGTCCGAGAGGTAGCCGTCCTCCGGAACGGCTTCCACCTCGTCGAGGCTGACGCCGTCGACGATGGCCACGCGAACCCCGGCCGCGCCGTTGGTCGCGATCAGGTGGCGCCGGAAGGCGAGCTCCCAGCCCGCGCTCTCCTCGACGACTTCGAGGGTATCCAGGTCGAAGAAGACCCAGTCCTTGTCGCTGGTGGCGTCGACGACGATGGCGTCTTCCGGAATCTCGGGCTGATGGGGCTCCTCGGGCTCCTCCGGTTCCTCCGGCTCCTCGGGTTCCGGGAGCGAGGCGGGCGGATCGATCTCCTTGACCTCGAAGGTCGGATAACCCGAGGTCCCGGCCGAGTCGTAATAGTCGATCATGCGCAGGGCAAAGGCCCGCTTTTCGCTGCTGAGGACCACGTAGACGCGGTTCGCCTTCGGCGAGAGGAGGTGGGTGTTGAAGTCGTAGTCGTACCACCATCCATTGGTGTTGAAGGCGAGCGAGTCTTCGTCGACCTCCGCCGCGGCGAGGTCCACGTGGTCGGTGAGGTAGCCCTCCTCGGGAGCGGCGGTGATCTCCTCGAACTTCACCCCCTCGAGGACGGCGACCATCGCCCCGCCTTCACCGTTGACGGCGATGAGCTGTCGACGGAAGCCGAGATCCCATCCCTCGGCGGGGCCGGCGATGCGCGCGTGGTCGAGATCGTAGAGCGTCCACTCGGTGTTGGAGGTGGCGTCGATGCGGACCACCCCGGGCGGCAGCTCGTCGCCGACGGTGGTGTCGTCGTCCGGGTCCTCGAGCTTGCAGCCGGCGACGAGGACGACGGCGAAGAGGATCGCCCAACGATTTCGCAACAGACTCATGAGATGACCTCCCACTGTCTCGGTTTTCATCGGTAGACGAAGGAAACTCCTGCCCAGTACGAGCGCGGCCGGATGGGGAGGGCGGTCGCGTCGCCGGCGTCGAAGACGTTGTCCACGCCGGCCAGAAGCGAAATCCCCTCCACGATCGGCTGCTGCGCCCGCAGATTCAGAAACACGTAGGGCTCGCCCTTGATCTCGTCGTCTTGCAGCAGCGGGCGGAGGACGCGCTCACTGACCCACTCGCCGCGTGCGGTGAACGACGGGCCGAAGTCCGTCTTCCACGTGGAGGAAAGGGTCACGCGATGGGGCGCACGGCCGTCGAGCATGCGATCCTCGACGAGATCGCGCGCGTCGGTATACGTGTACCCGACGTCCACCCGAAGCTGCCGCGCCACGCGCAGCCCGACGCTGGTCTCCACGCCGCGCGAGAAGGCGCGCCCGATGTTGCGGTAGCTGAAGACCATGGAGCCGGAGGGCCCGCCCTCGTCCAGCGGGACGGAGAGGATCAGGTTCTCCAGCTGGTGGTGAAAGAAATTCACGTCGAAGCGCAGCCAGCGCGTGGCCTGGATCGTGGCGCCCGCGTTGACGCTGCGCGAGGTCTCGGGCTGCAGGTCGGGGTTGCCCTGGACCCGATACCCCACCGACGGGTTCTCGAAAAGGATGAGCATCTCCTTGAATTCGGGGGCGCGAAAGCCGTGACCGTAGGAGGCGCGCAAGGTGAGCCATTCGGTGGGCACGTACCGGGCCGCGACCTTCGGCGAGACGTGGCCGTAAAACCAGGAGTCGTAATCGGCGCGGATGCCCGGAGTGATGGCGAAGTTCTCGGTGATCTTCCAGTCGTCCTGCGCGAAGACGGCGGGGCGGAAGCGCGTGTGGGAACCCTCCGGCAGGCGGGGCGTCTCCAGCGATTCGTGAAGCACGTCCACCCCCACGGTCAGGTGGTGGTCGGCGATCCGCTGATCCCACTGGGCGCTGCCCTGCAGCAGCACGTCCTGAGTGCGGTGGAGCTGATCGAGCGCGGTGGAGCCGCGCTGGTCCTGGCGGTACTGGTCGAGGACATAGCCGCCATGCAGGGAGAAGGAGAGCGAGGCGTCCTCGGAAAGACGGAAGCGCGGGCCGATCGTCAGATAGACCTGATCGACGCGGGTGGCGGTGTCGAAGACGGCGCGGCTCGTCTGCTGGTCGTCGACGCCCTGTTGGTCGCGATGAAAGTAGCTGGCGGTGGCTGTAACCGAAAACGCATCGGAGAAGCGGTGTTCAACCCGCAGGTCGACGTTGGTGTCGTCGGTTTCGCTGCCGGTCGTGCCGATGGCAGTCGGGTCGAGGCGGTAGGGCTCGTGGTGCCGGTGGCCCAGCGTCAGTCGCAGAAGCGAATCCTTGCCCGCGGTCGCGGCGGAGGCGGAGGCGCTGTAGCCCTGCGTTCCCGCGCGGATCTCCGCGTTGCCCTCCAGCGGCCGTCCGGCGCGGCGCGTGCGCAGATGGATCACGCCGCCCATCGCCTCCGAGCCGTAGAGCGCCGAGGCCGCCCCCTTGACGATCTCCACCTGCGCCACGTTCTCCAGCCGCAGCCGGCTCAGATCGAAGCGGTCGTTCTTGCGTCCGTTGACGCGCTCGCCGTCGACGAGGATGAGCACGTGGCGGGCCGACAGGCCCTGGATCTCGACGCCCGCGCCGAAGTCGTTGGAGGCGTCGACGTAGACACCCGGGATCGAGTCGAGGAGTTCGGCCAGATCCTGCGCCCCGGAGGCCTCGATCTCCCGCCGACCGATCACGATGGTCTGGACGGGAGCGTCCTCGAGGGCGCGCTCGGTGCGCGAGCCGGTGACGACGGTCTGGTAGCTCCCCTCCGCCAGGGTGGAGGCCGCGGCGGACGCGGACCCGGCGAGGAGCGGGAGCGAGAGGAGGGCGACTGCGGTCCTTGCGAGGTGGTTCATCACGACGTCCTCGGCGGGGCGCTGTGTAATTGAGAATGACTTGCAAAGTCAAGAGCAAATGAGGGTGCGACGCGACCTCTCGTCGAGTCCCCGGCCGGTCGAACCCGGGCGGCGGTCGCGGAAGGCACGAGCAAGTGGCCAGCTTTCGCGGGGATGGACGAGCTTCTCGAGAGCGGAAGCTACCTCGCCGTCATCCTCGCCCTGCTGGGCGGGGCGGTGGGCCTCCCCCTGCCCGAAGAGGCGATCCTGCTCACCTCCGGCGCCCTCGCGCGCAAGGGGATCACGCGGTGGCAGATCGGCCTGCCGGTCTGCTACGCAGGGGTGCTCATCGCCGATACCGTCCTCTACCTGGTGGCGCGCCACCTCGGCAACGCGGCGCTCTCCCATCCGCGCCTGGGCCGGCTCCTTCCCCCCTCGCGGAGGGCAAAGCTGCGCCGCCTCTTCGCCACGCGCGGGCCGCTGGTGATCCTCTTCGCCCGTCACGTGCCGGGGCTGCGCGCCGCCACCTTCGCTCTGGCAGGGATCGACCGCTTCCCGTTGCGCCGCTTTCTCTTCTGGGATGCCGTGGGGGTGCTCAGCAGCGTCACCCTCGTCTTTTCGCTCGGGCACGCCTTCGCGAGCCAGCTCGACCGGGTGCGCGACCGCCTCTCGGACGCGCAGGGGCTCTTGCTCGCGGCCTTCGGGATCGTCGCCGTCGCGCTCTGGTTTCGGGCGTGGCGCCGCCGCGGGGCTCCAACCGTCTTGCTGGCGCGGGCCCGCTCAGCCGAGCCGCGGGCGCACGTCGCGGATCCAGACGCGGACGAAGGCCGCCGCCACGGCTCCGATCAGGGGGCCGAGCACGGCCCCTAGCGGACCGAGGAAGGAGACGCCCCCCAGCACCGTCATCAGCACCAGGAGGGGATGGAGCGAACCGGTCGCCCGGGTGATGAGCGGCCGGATCACGTTGTCCACCGAGCCGAGTATCAGGATCCCCCAGCCGACGATGAAGAGGCCCGCGATCCATCGCCCCTGGAGGAAGAGCCAGATCGCCACGGGCACCCAGACCAGTCCGGTGCCGAGCAGGGGAATCAGCGAGAAGAGGATGGAGAAGAACGCCATCAGTGCCGCCCAGGCCAGGGCCTGGGGAACGCCCACGATCGCGAAGGCGACAAAGCCCAGGATCCCCTGGACGATGCCGGTGAAGAAGGTGGCGAGAAAGAGCGAGCGCAGGACCGCGGCGAGGTCGGCGCCCACCTCCCGCGCGTAGGCACGATCCATGGGGACGATCTCGACGATCTCCTCGAAGAGGGCCGGTCCGTCCTGAAAGAGATAGTAGATGCCGACGAGGAGGATGAAGGTCCCGATGCCGATCTCGGCGAGGGCCCCCAGGGCGGGACCGATCTGCCGGGAGAGGAGGGTGCCGAGCTGTCCCAGGGCGCCTCGGACCGCATCGGCGATCCCGAGCGCTTCCAGCCGTTCGAGGACGGGGGAGAGGAACCAGCCCAGCCGACCGAGGCGATCGCCGAGGCTGCCCTCGCCGAGGACTGTGGCGAGCCGACCCAGCAGCTCCGCGGCCTGCTCGATCAGCAGGAAGGCCACCAGCAGGGAGGGGAAGACCACGGCGAAGAGGACGCCGAGCGAGGCGAGGAGGGCGGCCAGCCGCCTCCGACCCCCGAGGCGTCGCGCAAGGCGCTCGTAAACGGGGGAGACCAGGGCGACCACCAGCGCGGCGAGGACCAGCGGCGCCAGGAAGGGCAGCAGGACGCGGAGGAAGGCGAGGAAGGCCAAGAGGAAGGCCAGTCCAAACGCCAGGTCCGACCACTGCCACTGCCGCTCCACGCCGCCAGCTTAGCAACGCTTCCAGCCGAGTCGCGCCCGCTCCCCGAGAGGGACGACGAATTCCGCCCCCCGCGCCTCACCGTCGAGGACGAAGACCCACTCGGCGGGCGGCTGCAGAATCCCCCGCCGCAAGGCCAGCGAGACCAGGCCGGCGGCCACCATCCCCATGGTGAAACGGGCGTTGACCTCGACCACGGGGCGGAAGACCACCTCGCCATCGGGCCCCCGGAAGGCGAAGGCGTCGACGCCGAGCGGCCCGAAATAGCCCCTCTCGGCGGCGAGGCGAGCCACCTCGGCAGCCGCGGCGCAAAGCTCCTCGTCGCGTGGCGAGCCCGAGCAAATGCGGCCGTCCGGCTCCACGATTCCCTGGTTGCCCAGATAGACGCCCGAGCTGCGCACGAGAAGGCGCGTGGTGCCGATCCAGCGAAGCTCTCCCTTCGGGCCGACGAGAAGGAGCGCCGAGAGATCCTCGGTTCGCGACAGCCAGGGCTCGAAGACGGCCCCGCCTCGCCGCCGAAGCCGCTCGAGGGCTCCGGGGACGTGCTCGATCCGCCGCACGCCGCCGCGGCCGCTCGAGCCCAGGCGCGGCTTGAGCACCCAGCCTCGCGACCACGGCGGCAGCTCCCGGACCCGCGCCTCGACGGCGGTCGGGGTGAGGTCCTCGGCCTCGAGGGCGTCGACCATGCCCCGGAGGCAATCGGGCAGATGGCCGGTACGCAGCGCCGCCCGGTGGGCGAAGGCCTTGTCGTGGATCGCCTCCACGACCTCGGCTGGGGGAAGGATCGGACGACCTCCGGCGGCCCGGAGGCGCGCCTGCGCGGCCGCGTCGGCAAACCAGGCGAAGGCGTCGCCCGCGAGCTCGAAGAGCGGCTGCTCGAGCGGCGGGCCGAGGGCCTCGGGCCAGCCGAGCTCGCCCTCCCAGTCGAGGATGTGCGCGCCCGAGCCGAAGAGCCAGGCGAAGGCGCGGACCGCGTCGCCCGGCGGGGCGACGTGGTCGCGGCCTTCCTCTGCGCCGAGGTTGGGCAGGACGATCATCGGGGTCGAGCGTCTCGAACGTGGGCGATCATCTCCTCCGAGAGCCCGGCCAGACGCCGGGACTCGGCAGAGAATTTGCGCGCCTTGGCGCGCGCGGCGCAGAGGGGGTGGGGGACCGCCTCCAGATAGGCCTCGAGATCCGACTTGCCTCCGGAGAGGCGGCGGATCCAGACGGCGGCCAGCTTCACGTGGCCGACCTCGTCGTCGTGCACCCGCTCTAGCACCGCAGCCGTGGCCACATCGCCCACCTGCGCGAAGGCGTCGCGGTACAGCAGGCTGAAGTCGAGGTTGGCCTGCTCCAGCGTCAGCCCCATGGCGGCGAGGAAGGCCCGCGGGCCGGCGGGATGGGCGTCGATCTTGGGGGCGAGCTTCCAGAAGTAGTCGGAGAGGGCGTGGTCCTCGAGCTTCTGCCCGAGCTCGGCCAAACGCTCGAGGTAGAGGCGGAGGTGCGCTTGCTCCTCGACCAGCGTGAGCAGAAAGCCGCGGCGCAGGGCGGCGGGCATTTCCGGCCAGCGCAAAAGCGCCCAGGCGAAGAGCTCCACCGCCATCAGCTCGTGGTGGGCGAAGCGCGCCAGGGTGACTGCCCGGGCCTCTTCCCGTTCGAGTTCGCGCAGGCGGGGCAGGGGACCTGCGCCGCTTCGCAGCCGGAGTCCGGGAGCGCGCGCCGGGCGATCGATTCGAAGCGCGGGACCCGGCGCTTCGTCCGAGATCTCGGGCGGAGGGGGCGCGAGCTTGGCCTCGAGGTCGCCCGACTCGAGGATCCGCAGGCAGAATTCCCGGACCGTCATCGGCTCGACGTTTCTAGGAGTGGTCCGAATTCGGGTCAACCCGCGCGTTGCCCCTCCAGGCGACGGGGAGTACAAGGTGTCTTCATGCTCTCGCGCCGCGCCGCCGCCATCGTCATCGGAGACGAGATCCTCAGCGGAAAGATCCGAGACAGCAACGGGCCCTTCCTGGTGGAGACGTTCCGCGCCGCCGGGATCCGCGTGGGCCGCATCCTCACCGTCTCCGACGACGTGGCGGAGATCGCCTGGGCGGTGGCCTGCTGCCGGGGCCGCTTCGCGCCGATCGTCACCTCCGGGGGCATCGGTCCCACCCACGACGATCTCACCGTGGAGGGCGTCGCCCGCGCGCTGGGCAAGTCGGTGGTGATCCACCCGGAGCTCGAGTCGCGGCTGCGCGGCCACTACGGCGACTCGATGCCCGAGGAGGCGCTGCGCATGGCGCGCGTCCCCGAGGGGGCGGAGCTGCTGGTCACCTCGGAGTCGTGGTTTCCGGTGATCGCCATCGAGGAGATCTTCTTGCTCCCCGGCATCCCGCGCCTCTTCGAGATGCACCTCGAAGCCATCGCCCGGCGGTATCGCGGCGCACCCTTCCACCTGCGTTGCGTGTATCTCTCGGTCGGCGAGACGACGATCGCTTCGATCCTCGACCGCATCGCGCACGACCATCCCGCCGTCTCGCTGGGCAGCTATCCGCGCATGGGGGACGGGGAATACCGGGTCCGCCTGACCCTGGAGGCCCAGGCGGTGGAGCCGGTCGAGCGTGCGCTGGGCGACCTTCTCGGCCGGCTTGCGCCGGAGTGGGTCGTGCGCGTGGAGTGAGCGGGGCCCCGCTGGCGTTTCCGGCGTTTGGCGCGGCAGAATCGAGGGTGGGGTTGCCCCCTGGCACGGGGGCGCACAGGATGTCGACGAATCCATGTACGCGCGCTCGTCCGATACGGATCCGATCGCGGAGGTCGTCCTGCGGACCGAAGACGATTTCCTGGCGATCGGCTGCCAGGAGATCCGGCTCCCCTTCGGCCGGGTGCTGCGCGATCCGGCGCACCCGCTCATTTACGACGTCAACTGCATCCGCGCGGTGGTGGGCCGGCCCAGCCTCGACGAGCTCTGGGAGGGGTTCCGACTCGTCGGGGGCGGACGGAGCATGCGCTACCAGCGCCTCGTCTCGCGCGATCCGGAGACGATCGCCTGGCTGGACGACCTCCTCTTGCCTCGCGGCTTTACCCGCCAGGTCTGCGTGGCCATGGCGAATCGCGGCGAGCCGGCGGAGGCGCCGGTCCCGCGGGGCTACGAGATCCACCTGGTGGACCGCGACGACGAGGACCTGCTCGCGCGCGTCTGCGCTTCGCAGGACGCGGTTCGGCGCAAGGAGCCCTGGTACGCCGAAGTCGTCTCCACCCAGATGGACGAGATGGCGCTGCGCCAGATGCGGCTGGGCGGCGCGGAGTTTCTGGCGGCGGTGACGCGGCGGGGGACGGTCGCCGGCTCGCTCCTCCTCTACTGCCAGGAGGGGGTGGGCTTCATCGCCGACGTGGGCACGGTCCCCTCCCACCGCCGCAAGGGCATCGCCTCCGCCCTGGTGGCGGCGGCAACCGCGGTGGCGCGCCAGAAGGGCTGCCACCTGGTGGCCCTCACCGCGCGGCGCGACGAGCCGCCGCGCCGCATCTACGAGCGACTCCACTTCCAGGTGGTCGGCGAGAGCGTCGACTGGGTCCGCCCCTCATGAGGCGATCGCCGCGCGCACCTCGGAAAGCAGCGTTCCGTCGTCGATGAGCTCCCGAACCGCGGCGATGTCCCGGTGCATCTCGCGGTCGCTGTCCATGAAGGGAACCCTCGCGCGGATCGCCCGGTAGGCGGCGGCGACACCCCGCCCCGGGGCGAGATCGCCACCCGCCAGGTCGAGCGCCTGGGCCGCGGCGAGCAGCTCGATCGCCAGCACGTTGGCCACGTGGTCCACCACCTGGCGCGCCTTCAGCGCCGCGCCCATCCCCATGGAGACGTGGTCCTCGCGTCCGGCCGAGGTGGGGATGGAGTCCACGCAGGCGGGGTGCGCGAGGACGCGACACTCGGCCACGAGCGCGGCGGCCGTGACGTGCGCGATCATGAAGCCGGAATTCAGGCCCGAGTTGGGCGTGAGGAAGGGGGGCAGGCCGGAGAGCGCCGGGTTGACCAGCTGCTCCACGCGTCGCTCCGAGATCGCCGCGAGCTGCGTCGCGGCGATGGCGAGGAAGTCGAGCGCCTGCGAGACCGGCTGGCCGTGGAAGTTGCCGCCCGAGACGATCCGCTCCTCGTCGGCGAAGACGAGCGGATTGTCGGTGGCACTGTTGAACTCCACCGTGAGCGCGTCCACCGCGAAGCGGACGCCGTCGCGCGCGGCGCCATGGACCTGCGGCATGCAGCGCAGCGAATAGGCATCCTGCACCTTGGAACAGTTGGCGTGGGAGACGACGATCTCGCTGTCGGCGAGCAGGCGCCGAAGATGGGCCGCGCACTCGACCTGGCCCGGCTGGGGCCGGACGCGGTGGATGGACTCCAGAAAGGGGCGGTGCGAGCCGCGCAGCGCCTCCACCGTCATCGCGCCGGCGATGTCGGCGACCTCGAGCAGCCTTTGCGCTCTCGCGGCGGCCAGCCCGCCCACGGCGCAGATGGCCTGCGTGCCGTTGATGAGCGCCAAGCCCTCCTTGGCTCCCAGGACCACCGGCTCGATTCCCGCCTGCGCCAGGGCCTCGCGGGCCGGCATGCGCCTCCCGCGGTAGAAGACCTCGCCTTCGCCGATCACACCGAGCGCCAGGTGTGCCAGCGGCGCCAGATCCCCGGAGGCGCCCACCGAGCCGCGGGAGGGAACCACCGGCAAGACGTCCGCCGCGAGCATGGCCAGCAGCGTGTCCACCGTCTCCGGGCGGATCCCGGAGTGTCCCTTGGCGAGGACGTTGACCCGCAGGGCCAGAAGTGCGCGGGTCTCGGGAAGCGAGAGCGGCTCGCCCACGCCCGCCGCGTGGCTGAGGATGAGGTTGCGCTGCAGAAGGCCCAGATCCTCCCGGGCGATGCGCACCTCCGCCAGGTTGCCGAAGCCGGTGTTGATGCCGTAGACCGCGGCCTCGCCCGCGGCGAGCCGGTCGACCAGGGCCCGCGCCTCGCGCAGCCGATCCCGGGCAGCGGGGGCCAGGGCCACCTCGGCACCGCCCGCTGCGATGCGCTCCAGTTGCTCGAGGGTGAGGGAATTTCCATCGAGAAGGATGCTGGACCTCGACATCTCGAAGACTCCTTGCGATACGGGCTGCTCTTTATCGCGCCGGCCGGTCCCGGGCCAGCGTCGATCGAGGAGGTGAAGTGGGGCGAGTCCTGCGGCTGGTCGTATGGGGCGAGGCAGGCGGCGGCTGGGAGGCAGAGCTACTGGCCGCGCTGGCCGACCTCCGCTTGCTCTCGCTGGAGCAGTCTGCGAGCGAGGGAAGGTCCTTTCTCACCGCGACCTGGGAGGAGGCGGGGGCCGAGGCCGACGAGGTGCGGCGACGAGCCGCCCGCCTGGGGCTCTCGCACACCTTGGAGGACGCGGCGGGGCCGAACTCGAACGATTCGGCATGGGAGGTCCTGCTCATCGGGCGGCCCCTTCCCGCGGGCGCGATCGCCGCGATCCTTCGACGGCTCGGCGAGACGGGGGTGAGACCCTCGTGCATGAAGCGGGAGGTGGCGCGCGGCGGCCTCGACCTGTTGCGCCTCCGCGTCACCGGACCGGAGGAGCGGATCTTCGGCCTGCGGAAGGCGCTGCTGGAGCAGGCGGCGCTCTTGGGCATCGACCTCGGCCTGCAGCGCGCCGACGTCCATCGCCTCCACCGCCGCCTGGTGGTGATGGACATGGATTCCACCCTCGTCACCATCGAGGTCATCGACGAGCTGGCGCGCGCCTGCGGCAAGTACGAGAAGGTGGCCGAGATCACCGAGCGCGCCATGCGCGGCGAGCTCGATTTCGAGCAGAGCCTGCGGGCGCGCGTGGCGCTCCTCGCCGGGCAGCCCGCGGAGATCCTCGATCGAATCTCGGCGAATCTCCCGTTCGCCGCGGGAGCGGAGCGCTTCGTCGGCGCGCTTCGGAGGCTGGGCATTCGCACCGCCGTTCTCAGCGGTGGCTTCGTCCCCGCGGTGGAGGCCGCGCGGCGGCACCTCGGGCTCGACTACGCCTTCGCCAACCGCCTGCAGGTCCGCGAGGGCCGTTTCACTGGCGAGCTCGAAGGCCCCATCGTCGACGCCCGGCGCAAGGCGGAGCTGCTCGAGTGGATCGCCGCGCGCGAGGGCCTGAGCCTCCCCCAGGTGGTGGCGATCGGCGACGGCGCCAACGACCGTCTGATGCTCGAGCGCGCGGGACTCGGCGTGGCCTACCGGGCCAAGCCGGCGCTGCGCGCCTTCGCCGACGCTTGCCTCGGCCTCGGCGGCCTCGATACCGTTCTCTACCTTCTCGGACTTTCGGACGACGAGATCGACGCGCTCCTCGCAAAGTGACATCGGTCGCCTGGCGGATGGGAGAAAGGGCGCGCTCGTCGGAGGTTGCCTGACGTGGACGAACGCGTCTGCGCCGCCGCCATCTGGGTCCTCGCCGCCGTCCTCGCGTTCCGCGCCCTCCCCGAGCGGCCGGGGCCGACCCGTGCGGATTGCCCCGACCCATGGCGCCTCGCGGTCGAGGCGGAGGAGGAGGCCCGCGGGCGCCTTCCGCTTCTCCTTTGTCCGGACGGCATCGGAGAGCGAGCCGCCTCGCTCCCTCGTGGTGCGGCCGGTCTTCTGCTCGGACGGCCGATCGACCTCAACGAGGCGACCGAGGAGGAGCTGCAGGCGCTCCCCGGGATCGGCCCGGGCCTGGCCCGGCGCCTCCTCGAGGATCGGGAGCGGAACGGGCCGTTTCGCTCGGTGGACGAGGTCGCGCGCGTGCGTGGATTGGGTACGGCTCGCGTCGCCGCCCTTCGGGGGCTCGCCACCGCCGGGGCCCGTTGAGCGCCAGCCCGGCCGGCACAAGGTTTTGTGGCATGGCAGAGGCCGTCTTCTGGGGCTCGGTGCTGGCGCTGGTCCATACCTACCTGCTGTACCCCTTTCTCCTCGTGGTCTTCGACGCCTTCCGCCGGGCGCGGCGCGATTTCCGCTACCTGGCCGGGGAAGGGGAGCGGCGCTGCGCTCCGGCCGGCGATCCTCCGCGGGTCACGCTCCTCGTTTCGGCGTGGAACGAGGCGTCCGTGATCGGTCGGAAGATCGAGAACGCCCTCGCACTCGACTATCCGCCAGATCGACTGGAGATCCTCGTCGGCTCGGATGGCTCCGACGACGGAACCGACGAGATCGTCGCCTCCTTCGACGACCCGCGAGTCCGACTCTCCAGCGCGCCGCGCGCGGGCAAGGTCAGCGTCCTCAATCGACTGGTGCCGATGGCGCGGGGCGAGATCCTCGTGTTTTCCGACGCCAATACCCATTTCGACCCCGCCGCGATCCGCATGCTGGTGCGGCATTTTTCCGACCCCTCGGTCGGACTCGTCTGTGGCCGCCTCCGGCTCTACAACCCCACCCGGGCCGGGTACGAGGAGAGCACCTACTGGAAGTACGAGACCTTCCTGAAGTTCATGGAGAGCAAGTGGGGCGGCGTGATGGGCGCCAACGGCGGCATCTACGCCCTGCGGAAGGCGCTCTGGGAGACGCTTCCGGCCGATACCGTCGTCGAGGATTTCGTGGTGGCGGGGCAGTGTCTGCTCCGGGGATGGAAGGTGATCTTCGACCCCGAGGCGGTCGCCTTCGAGGAGACCACCGAGGACTATGCCCGGGAGCGCGCGCGGCGCGCGCGGATCGCGGCGGGCAATTTCCAGGCGCTGGTGGCGCTTCGGCGCCTGATTTCTCCCGCACGGCCCTTCGCCGCCTTCGCCTTTCTCTCGCACAAGGTTCTGCGATGGTTCGCTCCCTTCTTCTTGCTCGGCGCGCTCCTGTCGAATCTCCTTCTGGCGGGCCGATCGCCGTATGACCTCGCGTTGCTCGCGCAGCTCGGCTTTTACGGCCTGGCGCTGGCGGGGCGTCTGGGCTGGAGTCGCGGCATGCTCGGCGGCGCCGCTTCGGCGGCGCGCTACTTCACCGAGATGAACTGGGGCATGCTCCAGGGTTTTTTCCGCTGGCTCTTCGGTACGCAGAAGGCGACCTGGGATCGCACCGCGCGAAGCGCTCCTCCGGCCTGATCGTCGCGGGAGTCGACGGCGGCCGACCGTTCGGGAGCGGCGCGAGGCGACGTAGGCGTGCGCCGCCCGCCGTGGGGGCTTTGTTTCGGTCGGTGGGAAGCCGATCCTAGGTCGAGGCCATGAACGAGCCCCTGACTGGCACCGCTCCCGGCGGGCACGCCGGGCCCTTGCTGGGCCCGACCGCCTGGCCGGCTCCATTTGCGCCCGACGCGCTCCTCGGCGAGGACGTGGCAAGGCTCGTCGCCGCCGCGAACCGCGAGGAGATCCTGGACGCGATCCTGGCGCTGATGGAGGGCCGGGGACTGGGCTGTCCACACGTCTATCTCGCCGACGATCGGCGCTCGGCCTACCGCATCGTCGCGGAGCGCGCGATCCCCGAGTCGTATCGCGACGAGATCGAGCGCCACCTCGCCATGGTCGCCGCGGGCGAGGCCATGGAAGATTTCGTCTTTCTCCCGAATGGACTCCGTCACGGCGTCGTGGCCGTTCGCGAGCGGGGCGAACTCCTCGGCGTCCTGGGCTGGCTCCAGGACGAGGGGGAGTCGCCGGCGCCTCTGGGCCCTTTCGCTCCTCTGATCGGCGCCGCGTTGACGCGCCTTTTCCGGGGCGCCGCTCACCGCCGGCGCCGATCCGAGCGCGAGGCCGCCCGGAGGGCAGTCCTTGCCGTGGGCGAGGCGAGGGATCTCTCCACCATGCTCGACGCCATCGCCGAGCGCGCACGCCTGCTCACCGGCGCGGCGCAGGTCGCCGTGCGCGAGGTCGGCGTCGAACCGGGACCCTGGGTCGTTCGTGGACCTTCCCAGGTGAGCGCACCCCGGCCGGAGGCCTGGCCTTACCGGATCTCCATTCGACACCAAGGGCGACAGCTCGCCGAGATCCGCATTCGGCCCGCGGAGAACGGCGCGCGGCCGACCCGCGAAGACCTTCGTCTCGCCGCGCTCTTCGCGGAACACGTGGGCGCCCTCGTCGCCTGGGCGAGCGCCCGCAGCCAGCTCATGCGGGAGGTCTCGGAGCAGGCCCGCCTCGTGGAGTGGCTCCGATCGCTCGTGGAACACCTGCCCGTCGCCACCCTGCTGGTTCACGGGGCGCCGGGGAAGGAGACGGTCCTGGTCAACCGCCGCGGCCGGAGCCTGCTGGCCTGCGAGGCCGAGGTCGGACTCGAGAGGGTGTTGCCGCTTCTACTCGCCGACGACGGCCGGCCCTTCCCGAGCCACGTCCACCCGATCTCCCGTATCCTTCGGGGCGAGAGCATCTTGCGGCTCGAGGCCCAGATCTGTCCGACCGAGGAGAACGCGCCGCGTTCCATCGTCTTTCACGGCGAGCCGATCGAGGGTTGCTCCAATTCGCTCGCGGCGGTGATCGCCCTCGAGGACGTGACCGCCTTCAAGACCCTGGAGCGGATGCGCGAGCAGTGGGCATCCATCGTCACCCACGACCTGCGGCAACCGCTCACCTCCATCGTCGGCTTCGCCTCCCTCCTGGCTCGGGAGGAGGATCTATCGCCCGCCATCCGCACCAAGCTCGAGGCGATCGGCTCGGCGGCGAGGAGACTGGTTCGGATCTCGCGCGACCTGCTCGACGTCACCGCCATCGACGCGCACCAGCTCGAACTCGACCGACGTCGGATCGACCTCGCCGCGCTCGCCCGCGGCCTCGCGGCCGAGCTTTCCCGCGAGAGCGACTCGCTGCCCATCCGCGTCCTCGCCGACCCCGACCTGCCCCTCGTGGACGTCGACCCGGTTCGCATCGAGCAGGTCCTGGAAAACCTTCTCACCAACGCCCGCAAGTACGGTCGCGAGGGCAGCGTCGTGCTGGTCCGCGTCGAGCGGGGCGAAAACGAGGTTCGCGTCCACGTCCACAACGAGGGTGAGGGCCTCGAACCCGACGAGCTTCTCCTCGTCTTCCAGCGCTTCTTCCGCGGCCAGAACGCCCGGCGCGGCAACAAGCCCGGCGTCGGCCTCGGCCTCTACATCGCCCGCTCCCTCGTCGAGGCCCACGGCGGCCGCATCTGGGCCTCCTGCGTGCCCGGCCAGGAGGTCGTCTTCTCCTTCGCCCTGCCGATCTGAAGGGGCGCCTCGCGGTCTGCGGAGGTGGTGCCTCGAGCCACGAACGCAGGCCCGATCCGGGGCCTTTCTTCGCCGCCCCCTGGACTCGCCCTGGCAGTCCGTCCCCTCCTTTCGACCGAGCGCCTTGCCCTACCGGCTCGCCCCTTGCCCTGTGGGCGCGGTCCTCGGGACTTGCCAGCCCGGTCCGGGTGTTGTACCTACCCGGCCTTCGCGGCCCCATAGCTCAGCAGGATAGAGCGGCGGTTTCCTAAACCGTAGGTCAGAGGTTCGAGTCCTCTTGGGGCCGCCAAGAATTCTCCAGGAAATTCAAGGGTTACGCCCCTTCGCCGAAAGGTGAAGGGGCGTTCATCTTACCCGGTTGCGCCCCGGTGGGTTGAAATGGCGTTGAAATGGCGAGGGGCGCTTCCTGGCCCTTCCGAGGGGCGTTCCGACCGACTGCCGAACCCGCCCATGGCCAAACGAGGCTCCACGGGTGCACCCGTGGAACCTTTTTCCACGCGCGCGGGAGAGGACCGCCGATAGACGCTGGTGTCGCCCAGTTGCCCAACCGCGTCGTCACGCCAGGCCCAGACGCTGCCGTCATGACGGATGGCAAGGGCATGGAAACTTCCGGCTCCCCCGCACCACGATTTCCTGGGACACCCAACTGCGGCATGATGGCCGCGGAAAGG
>QGUN01000060.1 GCA_003242475.1 Pseudomonadota bacterium | reverse complement strand
GCTGCGGGCGCTGGCGCTGCTTCGGCTCGGGCGCCACGAGGAGGCGCTCGCCGCCACCGATGTCGCGGTGGCGCGGGAACACCGCGCGCGGCTCGCGCCCGTGCGCGCGGCCGCGCTCGTCCTCCTCGGTCGCGCTGCCGAGGCTCGACACCTCGGTCCCGCAGCCGATCCGGCCCGGGTGCAAGCGATCCTGGACGAGCTTCGGAGATAGCGCGGATACTTCGAACGCCGGCAAATTGCCGCATTGTTGGGTGTTCTACGTTGCTTTGACTCGATCTTGATACGTGGTAATTGACGCGAAAGAATGAGCATCCGCCAGCTCGTTGATCGCTGGTTATCTCCAGGAGGAACAGTATGATGCGAGCGGTACCATACTTCATGGCTATGGCGGTGCTCTCAGTGGCTCTTCCGGCGCTTGCTCAGGTGCAGCCCCTGCCTTCTGCGCCGGGTTTTCCGAAGTACATCGAATGGCCCGCAACTCAGAACTTCCCGTCGGTTTGGACCGATTCCACGCGTAATCAGTGTGTAGATCGCAATTACGAGCACCGCGTGGCCTACACGAGGTTCTTTAATGAGTGGGTATACCCCAATGGACTTCAAATGTCGGCCATGCTCACTCGGGAGGGGTTGGAGATCAGCTCGACCGAGCCTCTCACGATGCAGTATCAGTGGAGCCTTGCGGGCTATCCGGACGTCTATGGCGACTACGTTGCCGTTGACCTCGTGGATTGTCTCGATCCCTTCTGGTGTGCTTATGCAAATCCGCGAGTGTATTCGTTTGATGTGATCAATCGGAGGGTGTACGATCTGTCGGGCTCCGCGGGGGGCGCCGGCCTTCCAATGGCGGTCGCTTTGTTGCATGGGAGCTGGGTGGGGGGATTGCTTACAACACGGTTGATGGTGACCCCTCGACTCTGAGGCTCGCCTCCATCTCGGGCACAGCTGAGTTCCCCAGTGTTTGGGAGAAGTACATTGTTTTTGATGAGTTCTCGGGGTCCGGGATGGGGATTGGTCTGTATGACATCTCGTCCGGGCAACACATGTCCTTCACGAGTTCTCAAGCGCCGTATCGCTTTGCGCCCCACATTGCTGAGGGCAGAATTGTCTACCACATTCGTGACGCGAGGAGCTCGAGCAGTGCTACGTACTCAGAGCTCCGCTACATGGACCTAGATTCCTTGGGGGTCGACCAGATTCCGTCGTTCGTTCGAGGCTTGAGCTGTACTAAAATGAGCGGGCCACGCGTCGGTGGGAAGGAGGGCCGATACATCCTCTTCACTGGAGTGGGGTGCAAGGGCCTGCCGGCCATCTCGCTCCTCCTTGGAGACGAGGTCTCCGGCAAGGTGTACTTCGTCGACGAGCTTTCGTATGAAATGGACACGAATGACCACCGAGTGCCCTATGACATTCACGAAAATGTCGTTGTTTACGTAAAGGACTGGTTGCCGCACTATAGAGACTGGGGTAGAGATTATCAGGCGATCGTCGTGTACGAGTTTGACGAATCGCAAATGTAGAATAAACGCGAGATTAACGTTGCTTGCCGGGCCGCAAAAGATGGCGGCCCGGCTCTGTTTGTAGCTTGTGCAACTTGCAGGAAGCGGATGTTCAGTTGGCTGAGCAAGGCGTTCTGTGATCGCAGCGACGCTGATCACTGGGTTGGACTTGTCACATTGTACAGCTCTTCTTACGCGAGTTAGAGTTTCTGGAAGCCTAGGATGCTCGAAGAGCTCGTCGACGCACTCGCACGGGCCGTCGCCGAACGCGTTCCCCTGCTCATCGGGGCGAGCCTCGTCGGCGGAGCGCTGATGTGGGCGGAGGGGAAGCGCTTGCGATGGGGGTGGATCGGCGGTCCGCTCGCGCTCGTAGGTAGCCTCGTTCACGCCTGGTCGATGCGCTGGCTCGCCGACGACGCCTTCATCTCCTTTCGGTACGCGAAAAACTGGGCGGCGGGGCTCGGGCCAGTCTTCAACCCCGGGGAGTGGGTAGAGGGTTACACGAACTTTCTGTGGACCGCCGCGCTCGCCCTCGCCGCGAGGCTCGGGGCGAGCATCCCCCACGTGGCCTTCTTTGGAAACCTGCTCGGCCTCGCCGTCGCGGTTGGCGGGACCGCCTGGACGGTCTGGAGGCTTGTGCCGGGGGCTCGCCTTCCCTTTGCCGCGCTGGCCCTGGCGGGCTGCTCGGGCTTTGCGGAGTTCGGGACGTCTGGCCTGGAAACCATGATCCTGGCCGCCACTGTGGTGGTCGGCATGGCGGCCTCGCTGGGGCGAACCGCGGCATGGCCTTCCGGCCTGGCCTTTTGTCTCGCGGTATTCCTCCGTCCCGATGCCCTGCTGCTCTGGGGGGCCTTCGGCCTCGCCATGGTCGGGGAGGACCTCGTTCACGGGGACGAAGCCTCGCCCTGGCGTCGGCTTCGTCTGCGCCGCTACCTGGCGTATGCCGCGCCTTTCCTTCTCCTCTTCCCGCCCTACTGGGCGTGGCGGTGGGCCACCTACGGCACCTTTCTCCCGCACACCTTCTCGGTCAAGGTTGTGGGCCCATACTGGGAGCAGGGGGCCTTCTACGTGGCCCACGCGGTCCTGAGCTCGGGGGGATGGGCGTGGCTCCCGGCCCTTGCGGTGGCGCTCGCTGCCCCGGGGGCGGAGCGAGGCGAGACGCGGATCCGCCTTTTCGCTGCCATCGCCTTGCCGGTTTTCTCCGCCTATCTGGCCTACGTGGGCGGGGACTTCATGGAATACCGCTTCTTCGTCCCGCTCTTCCCCATCGCCTTCTTGGCGGCGGAGCTGGGCATCCGGCGGGCGCTCGCCGGCGCCTCGTCGCGGCGGCGGCCCCTCCTCGTCGGCCTGGCGCTCGTCGCCTTCGCTGCGGTGGTCGTCCCCACCCGCCTTATCGGCTCGCGCGAGCAGCGCTGGCATCTGACGGCCGAGCATACCGTGTACCGGGTCGTCTCTCTCTTTCCCCTGGAGATCGACTCGGTTAACTGGGAGCTGGGAAAGAAGTACGCCCGGCTCTTTCGCGAGGCGGGGATCGCTCCGCGCTTCGCGGCATCCGCCGTCGGGATGGTGGGCTACCTGACGGACCTTCCCCTCGTCGACGGCCACGGGCTGACCAACCGTCGCATCGGGAGCATGCCGGTCAAGAAGCGCGGACGCCCGGGACACGAGCGGCTGGCCGACATCGAGGCGCTGCTCGCGGAGGGCGTGGTTCTCACTCGGGACTTCTACTGGCCTTCGGAGATCTTGCCCCTCTCCCTGGGGGAGGTGGACGGCGTTCCCCTCCTCTTTGTCCGGTACGATCCGGAGGTCTTCCGCGCCCTGGAGCGTTTTCCCGGGGCAGTGCTTCCGAATCCGGAAGAAGACCTCCGCCAAATTCTCTCCGAGGACCCGCCTCTCCCGATCCTCGGCCTGGTTCACTCCTTCTACAGCTTCTTCCTGCACGGGCACCCCGACCGGGAAGCCCTTCTTCGGCAGATCGAGGCGAAGATGGCCGGGGCCCGAGGTTCGAACGAGCAGGCGGTTCGCTAATTCCTTCGGAACCCCTTCCAGGGAGCGGACAAAGCGCCTATGCTGCGCCGCGGAGGAAAGCGACCGTGTTTCGCAAGATTCTCGTGGCCAACCGAGGCGAGATCGCGGTCCGGGTGATCCGGACCTGCCGGGAGATGGGCATCCGGACGGTCGCCGTCTACTCGGATGCCGACCGCGGTGCGCTGCACGTGCGGATGGCAGACGAGGCGGTCCATCTGGGGCCGGCCCCCTCGCGCGAAAGCTATCTGCGCATCGACCGCCTCATCGACGCGGCAAAGGCCACCGGCGCCGAGGCCATTCACCCCGGCTACGGCTTTCTCTCGGAGCAGGCGCCCTTCGTCGAGGCCTGCGACGCCGCCGGGATCACCTTCATCGGGCCGCGGCCGGAGGCCATCAGCGCCATGGGCGACAAGACGGGCGCCCGGCAGCGGATGATCCAGGCGGGAGTTCCCGTGGTCCCCGGGATGGACGAGCCCGAGTCCGACGTGAACCGGGCGCGCGAATTCGCCCGCTCGATCGGATTCCCCGTGATGATCAAGGCGGCGGCGGGCGGCGGCGGCCGTGGCATGCGCAAGGTGGAGTCGGAGGAGGAATTCGACGCCTCCTTCGCGGCCGCGCAGCGCGAGGCGCTCGCCGCCTTCGGCGACGACCGCGTCTACGTGGAGAAATTCCTCGACAAGCCCCGCCACGTGGAGATCCAGGTTTTCGCCGACGCGCACGGCAACTGCATCCACCTCTTCGAGCGGGAGTGCTCGGTGCAGCGCCGGCACCAGAAGGTGATCGAGGAATCGCCCTCGCCCATCCTCGACGAGGATCTGCGCCGGCGCATGGGCGAGGTGGCGGTGCGTGCGGCGCGGGCGGTGAACTACCTCGGCGCGGGGACCTGCGAGTTCCTGGTGGACGCCAACAAGAACTTCTACTTCCTCGAGATGAACACGCGCCTGCAGGTGGAGCACCCGGTCACCGAGCTCCGCTGCGGCGTGGACTTGGTGCGCTGGCAGATCGAGGTCGCCGCCGGCAAGCCGCTACCGCTCTCGCAGGACGAGGTCCGGGCGCAGGGACACGCCATCGAGGCGCGGATCAACGCCGAGGATCCCGCGAAGAACTTCATGCCGAGCCCGGGGAAGATCACCTATCTTCGGCTGCCCGGCGGGCCCGGCACGCGTATCGACAGCGGCGTCTATCCCGGCTACACGGTGCCGATGGCCTACGACTCGATGATCGCCAAGCTCATCGTCTGGGCGCCCACGCGCGAGCAGGCGATCCAGCGGCTTCAGCGGGCCCTCTCCGAGTTCGTGGTGAAGGGGATCACCACGAACATCGGCTATCTGAAGCGGATCGTGGCCCACCCGGAGTTTCTGAGCGGCGATTACGACACGACCTTCCTCGCGCGCCGGGCGGAGGAGCTTCGCGCCGCCACGAACGGCGAGCTGGCGCGCGTCGCGCTCGTCGCCTCGGCGGTGTATCAGTACCAGCTCGACAAGAACCGGGCCCGGAAGCTCGAGCTCGCTGCCCAGGGCGCAGCGGCGGCGCGCTCCCGCTGGGCGGAGATGGGTCGGTTGCGTGCGCTCGGTCGAGCGGGAGGCGTTCGATGAAGTATCAGGCGACCCTCGACGGAAAGCAGCACGAGATCCACGTCATCGAGAAGGGCGAGGGAGTCTTCGAGGTCGTCGTCGACGGCCAGGCGCACACCGTGGATGCGCTTCCCCTGGACCACGGCGCCGTCAGCCTCATCGTCGACCGCGCGTCCTACTCGGTGGAGATGGAGGAGTCCGGGGACGGCAAGGTCAACGTCCTCGTGCGCGACCACGTCTTCACGATCGAGCTCCTCGACGAGCGTCGGATGCGCATGCGCCTCGCCGGCGGCCGCTTCGTGGTGGAGGGGCCGCAGGTGGTGACCGCGCCCATGCCCGGCAAGGTGGTGCGTATCCTCGTCGCCCCGGGGCAGGAGGTGAAGGAGGGCCAGGGGCTCGTGGTGGTCGAGGCCATGAAGATGGAGAACGAGCTGGCCAGCCCCAAGGATGGTACGGTGAAGGAGATCTTCGTCCAGGAGGGGGCGTCCGTGGAGGGGGGCGCCAAGCTCGTCATGGTCGAGTGACAGGGGGAGATCCATGGAGGCCAGCGAAGCGCGGCTCTCCGGCCTCGAGGAAGAAGGGGCGATCGAGGGGGGAACGCCGTTTGGGCTCTACGCCCGGATCGCCGCCGCGAACCGGTCTGGCTGGCTGCGTCTCCGGGACGGGCGCGGACACGTCTACGAGATCGGGTTCCGGCGAGGGGATCCGGAATTCGTGCGCACCGACGATCCGGAGCTCGCGGAGGACCGCTATCTCCTGGCGAAGAACCTCGTCCGTCCCGAGGATCTGCACGGGATCGATGCCCGGCAGGGCAGGTGGATCGAGGCGCTGGTCGCGCGCGGGCTCCTCGCCCCGGCCGACGCCTACCAGCATCTCCTCGCGTATTCGCGCGGGCTGCTCGGCCGTGCGTTGCTCCTGGAGCAGGGGCGCTACAACTGGCGAGAAGAGGAGCGATTGGCGGCCGGACTGCGGCTGGGCGACCGCTGGGTGCTTCTGGCCTCCATCGGGCGGAGGCTACCCCTCGAGGCGGCGGAAAAGCGGCTGGCCCCGTGGATGGGGGTGCCAGTCCGGCGCAATCCCGAGGCGCCCGTCCCCTGGGAGAACTTTGGGCTGACGCCGGTCGAGACTCGCACGCTCGCCCGCATCGACGGCAAGAAGTCCTTGGGCGAGCTGGTGGCCGAGCATCCGGACGACGCGCACGCCATCCTCCGTCTCGGCTGTTTCCTGCACGACGCGGGGCTGATTCTCTTTGGCGAGACAGCGGTCTCCGTGGCCGACGCACCGCCGGGTGGCGGGCCGGCCGCGGAAAGAACCAGGGAGTCCGATCCCGACCAGGAGGCCGTCCTCGCCGAGCTACGCGAACGGGTCGCCGAGCTCGAGCGAAAGAACCTCTTCGAGCGGCTTGGCGTTTCCACCGACGCGCCTTCCGCGGCCATCCGCTCGGCCTACCTCGCCTTCGCGCGCAAGTACCACCCCGACCTCGGTGGCGCGCGGGGGGAAGTTCGCGCCCTGCGCGCGCAGGTCATGGCGCTGCTCAACGAGGCCTATGACGTCCTGAGCGATGCGAAGAGTCGCCACGAGTACCTCGACGAGCTGCGTTCCGGCGGCGCGCAGAAGGTGGACGTCACCGCCATCCTCGAGGCCGAGCGCAAGCTGCACGTGGCCATCGCCCTGGTCCGCGAGCGGCGCTTCGAGGAGGCCGCGCGAGTGCTGGACGAAGCGATCGCGCTCCACGACGGGGAGGCAGAGCTCTGGGCCTACCGGGCCTACGTACGGCTGGCCGCGTCCCGCGACCGCGAGGCGGCGAAGGCGCAGGCGCTCGCCGATCTGGAACGCGCGCGCCAGCTCGGCGAGCGGTCCGCGGTGGTCTTCCTCCTCGCCGCTCGGATCGCCAATCTTCTGGGTGACGCCGGCGCGGCGATCCGCTACTACCGGCGCTGCCTGGAACTCGAGCCGACGCATCCCGAGGCCACGAGGGAGCTGCGCGTGCTCGAGAGCCGGAAGGCGTGAGGAGAACGAGTTGGCCGAGTTGAAGGGCAAGGATCGGAGGGCCCTGCGCGCCCTGGGGCACCACCTTCGGCCCGTGGTGCAGATCGGACATCAGGGCGTGACGCCGGCGGTGGTGGAGGCGACCTCGCGGGCCCTGGAGGACCACGAGCTCGTCAAGATCAAGGTGCTGGAGTCGGCGCCCCAGGATCGCTTCGACACCGCCCGCGGACTCGCCGAGGCGACGGCCTCGGAGCTCGTTCAGGTTCTCGGGCGGACCATCCTCCTGTACCGGCCCTCGACGAAGGAGAAGGCGCCGCGTCCTCCGAAGGCGGCGCTGCACGGTCACGTCGGAGGAGAGGGGGATCGGCCGGCCGCCGGAGTGCGAAAGAGCGCCATCACCCAGGGAGCCCGACGACCGGCCCGTGGCAAGTCGAGCCGCTGATCAGGATCCGCTCGCGCGGACCTGGATCGGGCCCGAGATGTCGAAGGGGATCCGACCCACGCCGAGCCGCACCTCCCCCTTCATGCGGTACTGCAGCCGGGACTCACCGCGCAGGTGCTTGCTCACGTCGGGGAAGTTGGTCTCGTCCAGGCTGATGGGGAGATCCACTTCCACCGCCGTGGCCCGCGGGATGGCGCGCCGGGTGCCGGCGAGGCCGCGATCGATGTCAACGCCCTCGATCTGCAGGTCGTAGTCGATGTTCTCGAGCTGGACGTCGAAGGCGTTCTGGTTGTCGATGCGGATGAAGAAGACGAGCGAGATCCGTCGCTCGGAAGGGATGGACGCGGCCTCCACCTGCGAGATCGAGACCGCCGGGCTGCGCGGCGCCCGCACGCGGCCAGCGCGCGTGAACTCGTAGTGCACGTTGCCGGCGACCAGGTGGCCCCGCACGACCACCGGAAGCGTCGCCTCGCTGGCCAGGAGCTCGGCGAGCGCCTCGGGGTCGGCGGTATAAGGGGCCCGACCGCCCACCAGGACCACGCCGTCGTCCGACAGCTGGTCGGCCGTGACCTCCGTCTCGCCACTCGCCAGCGGAACGAGCGGCGAGCCGCCGAGGACCTCCCAGCGCGCCATCGTCGGCGTCACGCCGGGGGGGAGCTGCACGTGCGCGAAGGCCGCGAATTCCGTGAAGTCCTGGTCGCGGATCTCGATGCGGTAGACCTCGGCCTTCACCACCTCGGGCGCGGGCGGGGCGTCGGGCGTGCTCGCGCACGCCGAGGCGATGGCCAGGATCGCGGCAGGTCCCAAAATCCGTCGCATGGCTCTCCTCCTTGGTGACGTCGATGGCTCACGAACCGCAATGGTCCAGCGGCTCCGCGCCCGTGGGCGTGCATTCCTCGAGCTCGCGAACGTTGACCAGCACCCACGAGGTCGGCTGACCCTCGAGATCGAAGGACATCTTCACGAAACCGCGGACGAGAGGCGCCTCTCCCTCCTCGCTACCGACAGCGAACCACCGGGTGAAGCCCTTCCAGATCCCGGTCTGCAGCTCGGATCCGGTGTGGGTGTAGTGGATGGGAACGGCCTTGACGTCCGCGGGCTCGAATTTCCGCGTCACCTCGTCCCAGACGCCGATCGTCACCTGTTCGGCGGGGCGATACTGGGCGACCAGGCGGATCCGGGGTCCTTCCTGGTCCTCGTCGGGCGGGGTGTGCCGGGTCGTCTGCACGTCCGTCGAGATGGCGACGCCCGCCCGCACCGGGCCGCGCACGTAGGAGGCCGGAGGGTCGAACTTCCAGATGGGCGCGTTGTGCTCCCCGGTGGGGTTGACGCCCCAGAGGAGGAGTTCGGGATCGGTCGGTTCGAGGAACTCCTGACGGATCACGCGGTTGAGGGTACCGGAGACCCGGTAGCGGACGATGTGGAGCTGCCGACCGAACTGGACTTCGGCACCCAGGTTCTCGACCGCAACGCCCAGCATCGCAGAGAATTCTTGCCGCCGCTCGGCCCATTCCTCCTCGGGCGCGTACTCGTAGCAGGTGCAAGGCTTCATCGCGAAGAAGACTTCGGGCTCCGCGTCGAGATCGGCGGGCTTTTCGATCTGCGTCGGTGGATTTTCCTCACCGCAAGCCGAGAGGGCGAGCGCCGCGACCAGGGTGATGGCTACCGGCAACTTGCGCATGGTGATTCCTCGTGGAGACCAGTGAATCCGGCACGCTCGATACGTGTCGGCAGCATATCACGATCCGCCGACGGTCATTTCGCCGCGGCGGAGCGCGGCGGAGCCTCGATTCCTTTTTCCATGAGCCGGAGTGCGGCCTCGCGGGACGAGGCGAAGATGGTCTCGTGCAGCGAGCCGCCGTGCGCGTCCATGGTGACGACGGCGGGAAAATCCTTCACCTCGATGGACCACATCGCCTCGGGCACGCCGAGCGGGTCGAGCATGTGCACGCCGTGGACCTTCACCACGCACTGCGCCAGCACCACCGCCAGCCCGCCGATCGCGTGCAGGTAGACGCAACCGTATTTCTGCATGGCGTCGAGGGTGCGCTTGCCCATGCCGCCCTTGCCGATCACGCCGCGGATCCCGTAGCGCTCGATCACCTCGGCCTCGTAGGGCTCCTCGCGAATCGAGGTGGTCGGACCGGCGGCGACGAAGCGCCACTCGCCGCTTCCGTCGCGCTGCACCACCGGGCCGCAGTGATAGAGGAAGCGGTCTTTCGCGAGCTCATGGAAGGTCTCGTCGAAGGTCTTCACCAGGTGTTTGTGGGCGGCGTCGCGCCCGGTGACCATCAGGCCGCTGATCTCCACCTCGTCGCCGATGCGGAGCTCGCGGATGGCCGACTCGGTGATGGGAAGTTCGATCTTCTTCGGCATGGCTCGACCTCAGAGGACCGGAAGCTTGGTGGCGCTCGCCCGGCGGGACGGGATCGGAGCGGCCTTCAGCCGGGTTTTCGCCGCGCCCTTCTTCGCGGCGGTGGACTTCTTCGTCGCCGACTTCGCGGCAGCCTTCTTCGCTGCGGCCGTGCTCTTGGCCTTCTTCGCGGCCGCGGTGCCCTTCGCCTTGTTCGCGGCGGCGCCCTTCGACTTCTTCGTGGAGCTGCCGACCCTCGCCGACTTCTTCGTCGCCCTCGCCGCGGCCTTTTTCGCCGTCCGGGCGGCCGTCGTGCTCGCCGCGGTCCGGCGGCGTGGCTCGGCGGGGATCATGCGCCGGCCGGAGAGGTAGACCTTGTCACCCTTGATCTCCAGCTCGCCTCGCCGGTAGGCCCAGCACATGTAGCTCACCGAGACGAAGAAGCTGGCGGGAACGCGATGCCGCGCGCCGATCTTCACCCCCAGGACGGTGGTCTTGCCGCCGAAGCCCATGGGGCCGATGCCGAGCTGCTGCAGCGACTCGGTGAGTTCCTCCTCGAGCGCGGCCAGGGTGGGATCGGGATTCTTGTCGTCGATGCGGCGGAATAGCTGCTCCTTCGACTCCATGTAAGAAGTCACGCGATCGCCGCCGACGCCGACGCCGATGGTTCCCGGCGCACAGCCGTAGCCCTGCGCCTTCTGGACCGCGTCGATGATGCAGCGCCGCACGCCGTCCAGGTCGCGGCCCGCTCCGATGCTCGTGTCCGGGAGCGAGTACTGGGCGCCCACGTTTTCGCAGCCGCCACCCTTCATCATCAGGCGGATGCGCAGGCCCTTGGTGCGGCGCGGGTGGAAGTGGATGTAGGGCGAGCCCACGCCCACGTTGTCGCCGGAATTCTCGCCGGTGATCGAGTCGACCGCGTTGGGCCGCAGGTACGCCTTCTTGGTGGCGTCGCGAACGGCACCGACGATGTCGCGCTCCAGCTGGTGGGGGGAGTAGTCGGGGCCGTAATCCACGTAGAAGATCAGCGTCCCCGTGTCCTGACAGATGGGGGCGCTCGCCTCGCGGGCCGCCTCCACGTTCTGGATCATTCGCTCGAAGGTGGAGTAGGCGCGCGAGCCGGGCTCCTCCCGATCCCGCGCCCGCGCGAGGGCGTCGAGCACGTCCTCGGGCAGTCCGGAGGAGGTGTGCCGGATCAGTTCGAGAACCAACGGTCGAACAGAGGCCATTTCCGCAAAGACTCCTTGGGGGGTCTGTCCGCTTCTACTCCCAACTTCCCCGGCCGTTCAATCCCTTCCCTCGCCGGCTCGCGCTCCCCAATCTTTGGGCCGTGAAGTCGCTGCTGAAGGTGGGCGTCCTCACCGGCGGGGGCGATTGTCCAGGCCTCAACGCGGTGATCCGCGCCATCGTCCGCCGCGCGGACGAGCGCAACCTCGAGGTCATGGGGATTCGCGACGGCTACGCGGGCCTGGTCGAGGAGCGCCACGAGCGCCTGACGCGAAGGCGCGTCTCCGGAATCCTGCACCTCGGCGGCACCATCCTCGGCACCTCGCGCTACAACCCGCTCGCCGCGCCGGAAGGCGTGGAGGCGGTGCGGCGGGCCATGCGGCGGCTCGGGCTCGACGCCCTGATCGCCATCGGAGGAGAGGGGACGCTCTCCATCGCGCGGCGTCTGCACGAGGCGGAAATCCCCGTGGTCGGCGTGCCCAAGACCATCGACAACGACCTGGGCGGCACCGATTTCACCTTCGGTTTCGACACCGCCGTCCAGATCGCCACCGACGCCATCGACCGCCTCCATTCCACGGCCGAATCACATCAGCGGGTGATGGTGGTGGAGGTGATGGGCCGGCACGTGGGGTGGATCGCGGCCTACGCGGGGCTGGCGGGAGGCGCCGACGCCATCCTCGTCCCCGAGCGGCCGACCACCATCGACCAGGTGGTCGAGCACGTGGAGCGCCGGCGCCGGGCGGGGAAGCGTTTTTCGATCATCGTCTGCGCCGAGGGGGCGGCGGTCGACCTGGGGGAGGGCGTGAAGGTCGTCTCCCGCGGTTACGATCAGTGGGGACATTTGAAGCTGGGGGGCGTGGCGCACGAAGTCGCCAGCGCCATCGAGGCACGGACCGGGCTCGAGACGCGCGTGACGGTCCTCGGCTACGTTCAGCGCGGGGGAGCGCCCACCGCCTACGACCGCGTGCTCGCCACGCGATTCGGAATCCACGCGGCGGACCTGGTGGCGCGCCGAGAGTGGGGGATGATGGCGGCGCTGCGCGGCAACCGCATCGTCTCCACACCGCTGGAGGAGGCCACCCGGTCGCTCAAGACCCTCGACCCCGAGATCTACGAGGCGGCGAGCGTCTTCTTCGGGTAAACCAGGCGCCGTGGACGAGCGTCGATTCAAAGTCGACCCCGAGGAGGAGGGCGAGCGGCTCGATCGCGTCCTCGCCCGACGGCTTGGCATCTCGCGTCGGCTCGCCATTCGGGCGATCGAGGAGGGCAAGGTCCGCGTGGGGGGAAGGCGAGCTGCCAAGGGCTACGTGCTCGCGGCGGGCGAGGAGATCGTCGCCGAGGTTCCGACGGACCTGGCACCCCTCCCCGAGCCGCGAGCGCTCCGCGTCCTGTACGAGGACGAGTGGATCTTGGCCGTGGACAAGCCCGCCGGCTGGCCCATGCATCCGCTTCGGCCCGGTGAGACCGGCACCCTCGCCAACGCCGTCGTCGCCCGCGAGCCCGCCTGCGCCCGTGCCTCGGCCGATCCCCGCGAGGGTGGTGCGGCGCATCGCCTGGACAACGAAACCTCGGGCGTGGTCCTCTTCGCCCGGTCCCGACCGGTCTGGATGCGACTCCGCGAGATGTTCGCGGTGCGGGCGGTGCACAAGGAGTATCTCGCGCTGGTACGGGGAGCGCCCGAGGCAGGCGAGATCCGCCGGCCAATCCTCCCAGCCTCCGCCTCGCGTTCGCGGGTCGCGCGGTCGTGGGAGGAGGGCCGCGAGGCGTTGACCCGCGTCGAACCGCTCGAGTTCTTCGATGCGCCCGGTCAGGGGCGATTCGCCCTCGTCCGCTGCACCATCCCCACCGGGGTTCGCCATCAGATCCGCGTCCATCTCCAGGCCATCGGCCATCCCATCGCCGGCGATGCACTTTACGGTGGCGCCCGTCTGGCGGGCTTGGAGCGGCTCTTTCTGCACGCGACGGCGATCGTGTTCGACCACCCGGTCACCGGACGCCGGTTGCGCGTCGAATCGCCGCTTCCGGAGGAGCTTCGGGCGGTTCTCGCAGTGCTGACGCGCGGAAGGCGCGCGCGGTAGTCGCGAGCCTCGCCGGGCATTCCCCCCGAACGCGCCTTCTCGTCCACTCGCCGCGCGTTTTCCGCTACCATCGGATCGCCCCCGGAGCGTCGAAGAGGTGTGCAGCATGAAGCGTCGACATGCGGGCTGGCTTTTCCCGGGCCTTCTTGCCCTCCTGCTGGGATGCGCCCCGGACGAGCAGGTCGTCCCACACGCGGGGATCGAGCGGGTCGAGGTCTTGCCCGCCGAGAAGACGATCGTCACGGGCGAAAAGTTCGAGCTCGAGGTCCGCGCCTACACCAACCAGGGAAGGCTCGTCGAGGACGTGCAGCCCACCTTCGAGAGCAGCGCTCCCGAAGTGGCGTTCGTGAGTCAGGACGGCGTCGTCGAGGGACTGCGCCCCGGCTCCGCGACCATCTTTGCCGAGGTGAGTGGCAAGCGGGGATCGATGAAGCTCCAGGTCCGCGATCCGGTGCGGAGGGTCGAGATCCGTCCCGATCCAGTCGAAATGCTCACGGAGGAGGAGATCCAGCTCGAGGCCATCGCCTACGACGAGCACGGCAAGCCGGTCGAGGGGCGCACCTTCACCTGGCGCGTGGAGAACACGCGCGTGGCCGAGGTCGACGAGAGCGGCGTTTTGCGCTCGAAGCGCCGCGAGGAGGAGACGCAGGTCTTCGCCCGGACCGGCGACATCGAGGGTTCGGCCCGGGTCATCGTCCGCAAGAGGGTGGCGTCGATCGAGATCACGCCGAAGAATCCCGAGGTCCGGGAGGGCAAGACAGTGAAGCTCACGGCCACCGTCCGCGACGATGGCGGCGTCCCCATCGAGCGCCCGGTGGAGTGGAGCAGCGCCGACCCGGAGGTCGCAACCATCGACGAAAACGGCGAGCTCTTCGGGGTCCGGCCCGGCGAGACGGAGGTTTCGGCGTCCTCGGGCGGAATGACGGCCACCGTGCCGG
This sequence comes from Pseudomonadota bacterium, assembly GCA_003242475.1. Classification (GTDB taxonomy): domain Bacteria; phylum Myxococcota; class Myxococcia; order Myxococcales; family Vulgatibacteraceae; genus ZC4RG40. The sequence goes on along the minus strand of QGUN01000060.1, from coordinate 1,602 downwards.
TGAAGGTCCTGCCGAAGCGGGTCCACAGGGTCGAGGTCGACCCGGACTACGCAGAGCTCGTCGTCGGCGAGACGCTCCAGTACACCGTGCGGCTTTACGGCGAGGATGGCGAGGAGCTTTTCGACCGCCCGCTCCGCTGGGAGATCTCCGAGATCGGAGCCCGCGACGACCGTTATGCACGGACCGCGGCCACCGTGGACGAAACCGGCCTTCTGCGAGCGCGCCGGCCGATCGATGGCAAGCTCACGGTCACGGTCGAAGGGGATGCGGTATCCGGCGAGGCGGAATTCCGCATCGTCCTGCGGATGCAGGCCGTATCGGCTGGAGTGCACCACACCTGCGGGCTCGCGGGCGAAGCCGCCTGGTGCTGGGGGCGAAACGAGGCCGGCGAGACAGGGCGCTCCGACCTGTCCAGTGACGACCTTCCTGCGCCGGTCGACACGGGCGAGCTGGACCTTCGCTTCCGCGTGGTCGCCGCCGGCCACCGGCACAGTTGCGGCCTGACCGAGCGCGGCGAGGCGTGGTGCTGGGGCGACAACGAGCGCGGGCAGCTCGGCATCGGCATGCTGGGCGGACGCCATCATACGCCGCAGAAGGTCGTATCGGTCGTCGGCGCGGAGGGCTTCGCCGCGCTCTTCGTCGGAGCCGACTACAGCTGCGGCCTCAACGACCTGGGCGAGGCCTTCTGCTGGGGGCGAAACGACGCGGGCCAGCTCGGCGTCGGCCACCACGAGGACAGCCCCGTCCCGGTCCGGGTGGCGTCGGCCGTCGACGGCACCGAGGTCAAGTTCCGGACGCTCTCCCTCGGAAAGAATCCGATCGGGACCAGCGAGGTCCCCTGGGACCCGGAGGTGCCGGAGATCCAGCACAACATCACCTGCGGGATCTCCCTCGACGGCGATGCGTATTGCTGGGGGAAGAACGAGATCCATGCCGCCGGCATCGGTGCTGGCCCCTCGCCGCTGTACAGCGCGCAGCCGGTGAAGGTCGCCGGAGGCGTCCAGTTCGCGTCCATCTCCGTCGGACGCACCCACGTCTGCGCGCTCACCGACGAGGGCCAGGCCTACTGCTGGGGTACGGGATCGGTGGGCGAGCTCGGCGACGGCCAGTCCGGAAGCGGCCAGTACCGACTCGCTCCCCATCCGGTGCTGACCGAGGCGCGCTACGCCCACGTCGCCGCGGGCGACGAATTCAACTTCGCCCTCACGGCAGAAGGGGCGCTCGACTTCTGGGGTCGTATGTTGATCCCCGGCTCCACCGGATCCGCCCTCGAGCCTTCGGTCGTCCCTTACCGGGTTGCCGAGGACGAGAGGTGGGTCTTCACCAACGTTTCCTCGGGAAGGGGCCACTTCTGCGGGGTCGACGACGAGGGCGTGATCTGGTGCTGGGGCTGGAACTCCAACCAGCAGCTCGCCTTGAACTCCGCGCTCCTCTTCGTGACCGAGCCCACGCCGGTCTTTCCGGAGACTCCGGCGGATCACTTCAAGTAAGACGAGGCCAAGGCAACGGATGCGGCGGGAGGGGACAATCTCTCTCCCGCCGCCACGCAAACTCGGCGAAAAGGGATTTGCTAGAAGGGCAGGAAGTCGATGGGGCCGGGCG
>QGUN01000107.1 GCA_003242475.1 Pseudomonadota bacterium | reverse complement strand
CCGCCCCCCCTGGCGTCGCGAAAACCGGGTGCGGCGGCGGGCTCCCGCCCGGGAGACGGCCGTTTTCCGCAACAGGCTCCTACGGCTGCGCGCCGAGTCCCTGGTTCTTCTCGTTCCCCGGAGGTCCCGCGATCACGGCCGTGATCACCAGGTCCCCCGCCACGTTCAGCGTGGTCCGGCACATGTCGAGGAAGCGGTCCACCCCGAGGATGATCCCGATGCCTTCCACCGGGATGCCGACCATCCCGCAGATCATGGCGATCACCGGCAGCGAGCCGGCCGGCACCCCTGCCGTGCCCACTCCGCCCAGGATGCAGACGAACATCACCAGCGCCTGCTGCCCGAGCGAAAGATCCACCCCGTAGAATTGCGCCAGAAAGAGGACCGTGATCCCCTCGAAGAGCGCCGTGCCGTTCTGGTTTGCGGTCGCCCCCACCGTGAGCACGAAGCGCGCCACCTTTTCCGGCAGGCCGAGCCGCTCTTCCGCCACCCGCAGCGTGGTGGGAAGCGCCGCGTTGCTCGACGCCGTGGAAAATGCGACCAGCAGCGCTTCTTCCGCCTTGCGGAAGAAGCGCACCGGATTGCGACCCGAGTAGCGGATCATCAGCGGATAGAAGACGAAGCCGTGAATCACCATGGCGAGCAGCGCCACCCCCACGAAGCTCGCCAGCCGAACGAGCAGCCCCCAGCCGAACTGTGCCGCCAGGTTGAAGACCAGGCAGGCGACCGCATAGGGCGCAAAGCGCAGCACCAGGTCGATGAGCGTCATCGAGACCTGCAAGGTGCCGTCGATCACCTCCTTGAGACGCTCGGTCGCAGACGAGGGAGTGAGGACGATCCCGATCCCGAAGATCAGCGCGAAGACCATCACGCCGAGGATGTCGTTGCTGGCCGCCGCGCCCACCACGTTCGAGGGCACCAGCCCCACTACAAATCCGATTCCCGACGGCGCTTGCCGGCTCGACTCCACGATATCCGCCACGCGCTCGCTCGTGCCCGCGATCAGCGATTCCGCCAGGTCGCGGTCGAAGCCCTCCCCGGGCCGAAGCACGTTGACGAGCGTCATGCCGACCACCACCGCCGTCCCGGTGAAGAGGATCGTGTACAGGAGCAGCCTGAGTCCTGCCCGACCCATCGTGCGGAGATCCTTCATCTCCACGATCCCCATCACCAGGGCCGAGAAGACGAGCGGCAGGATCAGCATGAAGAGCGCGCGGAGGAAGATCTGGCCGATCGGCCCGGTCACGTAGGTCGTGACGAAGCGCAAAACGGCGCCGTTTCCCTCGGTGAAGAAATGCGCCACGAGGCCTGCGACGACGCCGACCGCGAAGCCGAGCAGCATCTTCTTGTGCGTCGACATGCCGGCCAGTCTACAACACGTCGCCCTCCCGTCTCGGCTCGTCGCGCCTTTTCCGTCGCATTCGATCGTCGTCCATGCGAGACGCGCGACTTGCCGTGACGGTGGCCACATGTGGAATCGTGCGATCGACGGGCTCTTGGTTCCCCTCCTGCAGGATGCCGACTAGGATTGCGGCCCGAACGCGCCCTGCGCGCGAAGAAGCGAACGATGAACCTGCGTCGCCACATCTGCCTCGTCGCCCTGGTGCTCGGCTCCGCCGGGCTTTTCGCCTGCCTCGACGATCGCGACCGCGACTGTCCGGGGGACGGCCCCTGCTACCAGCGGCCCGGTGCCGGCGGAGGCACCTGGATTCGGCCCGGAGACGGATACGAGAACCCCCACGACGGTGGCCGCGGCGGCGAGGGTGGGCAAGGCGGTGAGGGTGGCGCCGGAGGAGCCGGAGGCGAGGAGCAGTACGTCGACGACCAGGGCATCTGCCGGACCGACGCTTCCTTCGACCGCCTCGGCTGCCCCCAGACCTATGCCGAGGCCCTCCTGATGGATCGCTGCGGCAGCGGCCTCTGCCAGGGCGTCTGCGGTTTCCAGCTCTTCGTTCAAGACTTCTGCACCCCCTCGCTCCGCTGCGTCTACGGCATCGAGCAGATGCTCGTGGGCGTCGTCCTCGGCTCCGACGTGCCCGAGTTCTGCGAGGAGAGCTCCCGCATCCTCGTCTACGGCGACGCCTGCCCCGAGAGCCTGGAGGAGCTCGGCGCCGAATGCGGCTTCTGAGCGCCCGCCTCGCCGGCCTCGTCCTCGTCGCCCTGGCCGTTCCCGGCGCCGTCCACGCTTCCCGCCTCGACGAGATCGGCGACCGAATCCAGCGCCTGGGCCGCACCCTGGCCGACGCTTTTCATCGCGCCTGCCGGGACGGAGGCTTGGGAAACGCCGACCCACACGCCGCCGATCTCCTGGTCGAGATGCGCGAGACGGCAGCCGCGCGCGACCGCCTGAAGGAGCGCTGCCAGACCGCCCACCTCGCCTGGAGCCGTGCCGCCGCCCGACTCGACGAGACCCGCGATTTCGCCGAGGTCGAGCGCCTTCAAGGCGAACTCCTTCCCTGCTGGGACGAGACGGAGCGGATGGACGAGCGCATCGAGGCCGAGGTTCGCCGCTGCCTCGAGAGGCGCCGGGCCGGCCGCGCGCCGATCTTCCCCTTTGGCCTGACCGAGGTCGACACCCGCGCCGACCTCGCCAGCGCCGTTTCGTGCCCGCGTCGTGACCTCTGCGAGCTTCGGCCGGAATCGCTCACCTCTCGGGACCCGGCCTGGCTCGGCCCCGGGGCCCGCCGCTTGGTCCTCGGCTTTCTCGACGTCGAGGCGGAGCAGGTCCTCACCTCGATCCTCGCCGTCTTCGACTTCCCTCACTGCTTCGCCGCCCGCGACCGCGTGGAGGATTGGGCCAGGCGCATCGAGGAGAGCTGGCCCGAGGTCATCTGGCAGGGCGCCCTCGGGAGCGGCTGCCGGGGCGGCTCGCGCGTGGCCGCCATCGGCGATCACGTGGTGATCCTCCTGCTCGCGGAGAAGGAGGATGGCCGGGGATTGGCCGCCGTCCTCGTCGTCCACCTGCCGTGGCGCATCCTGCGCGAGCCTCGATTCCCCACCGAGCCTGCACGAGGCCGTTGACAGCGCCTCGCCGCACCGCTACATAGGCCCACCAAAGTTCCTGCCGCGCCCGATTCGGGCCGGCACGCCAGCCGAGAATATTCCGCGGTAGCTCAGTCGGTAGAGCAGGTGGCTGTTAACCACCGGGTCCGAGGTTCGAGTCCTCGCCGCGGAGCCAGAATCGAGAGGGCCCTGCCGGAACTTCCGGCAGGGCCTTCGCTTTGGTCGCAGCGGGACGTCATCGGCGCTCGCCTCGCGCGTTTCGAGGACGGTTTTCTCTACCCCGCCCCTCCCTCCCTACACAGTCCTTCACGAGCGCACCGCCAGCTTCTCCTTGACCCACTCGTAGCGCTTCCGGTCCTCCGGACTGGCTCGGAGGAATCGTCGATCGGTCCCGGCTCGCCGATCACGTACGCGCGGTGCCTTGACGCCTACATCCATCCCTCGACTTGCAATATCAAATCGCCGATGGCTCGTGTGTCAATACCATGATGCTGTTTCCTTGCTCTTCCTTCCAGTGTTTGACGTCTTCTTGCAGAGTGATAGCATGTTAACGGATGTGCCACCGGGAGGGTAATCCATGAGCTCGAGGCTTTCGGATATCGGGAACAAGGCCACTGGCGAGGGGATCGTTTCGGGAAC
>QGUN01000059.1 GCA_003242475.1 Pseudomonadota bacterium | reverse complement strand
ACGGCGAGGTCATCACCAAGCTCGAACCCGAGATCGGCTACCTCCACCGGGGCTTCGAAAAGAGCTGCGAGAACTCCACCTGGACGCAGTGTCTGCCGTACACCGACCGGCTCAATTACGTGTCGGCGATGTGCAACAACTTCGGCTTTCTCACTGCGGTGGAGAAGCTCGCCGGCATCGAGATCCCGGAGCGAGCCAAGTACATCCGCACGATCGGCGCCGAACTTCACCGGATCTGCGATCACCTGACCTGCGTCGGCGCGATGGCGATGGAGCTCGGGGGCTTCACCCCCTTCCTCTACGCCGTCGAGGCGCGCGACCTCCTCTGGGACCGGGTGGCGGAGCTGACGGGCGCTCGCCTGACCACCACGTACGGGCGGATCGGCGGTGTCAACCGCGACCTGCCCGAGGGGTGGGTGCAGAAGGTCAAGGATACGCTGAAGCGAGTGGCCGAGCTTCGCGACGACATCGACGCGCTGCTCACCCACAACCGCATCTTCCTCGAGCGCACCCGCGGCACGGGGAAGATGAGCGCGGACGACGCCATCAACTACGGCTTCACGGGACCGGTCCTTCGCGCGTCGGGCGTGGACTACGACGTGCGCAAGGCGCATCCGTACTGGGTCTACGACCGCATCGACTTCGACGTCCCGCTCGGCACGGAGGGGGACAACTACGACCGCTACTGCGTGCGGATCGAGGAGATGAAGCAGTCGGAGCGGATCATCCTCCAGTGCTTCGAGCAGATGGAGCCCGGTCCGATCCTCGTCGACGACTGGCGGTTCGTCCTTCCTCCGAAGAACGAGGTCTATTCCACGATCGAGGGACTCATCGCCCACTTCAAGATCGTGATGGAGGGCGTGAAGATCCCCGCGGGAACGGTGTATTCGTACACGGAATCCCCGAACGGTGAGCTGGGTTGGTACCTGGTCAGCGACGGCTCGGGCCGGCCCTACAAGGTGCACTGCCGTGCGCCGGGGATCCCGCTTCTCGGTGGCCTGGAGCACATGGTGGTCGGGTCGCTGCTGCCCGACCTCATCCCGACCTTCGACCTCATCAACATGATCGGCGGCGAGGTGGAGCAGTGAGCGAGGAAAAGCGGGCGGAGCTGGTGAACATCACCATCGACGGCATTCCCGCCCAGGTTCCCCCGGGGACGAATCTGATCGAGGCCGCCAAGACCGTCGGCATCGAAATCCCGCACTATTGCTATCACCCGGGCCTCTCCATCGCGGCCAACTGCCGCATGTGTCTGGTGGAGACGAACAAGCATCCCCCGGGGAAGCTGGTTCCGGGCTGCCAGATCACGGTGATGGAGGGGATGGAGATCAAGACCCAGAGCCAGCGGGTCAAGGACCAGCAGCGCTCGGTCCAGGAGCTGCTGCTCCTCCATCACCCCGTCGACTGCGCCATCTGCGATCAGGCGGGTGAGTGCCGCCTCCAGGACTACTACCAGGAGTACGACTACAAGCCGTCGCGCCTGGACGGGCCCAAGTGGATGAAAAACAAGCGCAAGATCCTCGGGCCGACCATCGTCCTGGACCAGGAGCGCTGCATCATGTGCACGCGCTGCGTGCGCTTCATGAAGGAGATCGCCGGCGATCCGGTCCTCGGCGTCTTCGGGCGCGGCACGCGCGAGGTCATCGACGTCTTCCCGGGCAAGACGCTCGAGAACAACTACTCCGGCAACATCGTCGATCTCTGCCCGGTCGGCGCGCTCACCTGGCGCGACAACCGCTTCCGCGCCCGCGCCTACTTCCTCTCCGCCACGCCTTCGATCTGCACGGGCTGTGAGCGGGGCTGCAACGTCTATCTCGACCACTTTCAGGGCGTGCCATACCGGTACCGGCCGCGGGAGAATCCCGAGATCAATCAGTACTGGATGTGCGACGTCGGGCGGCTCTCCTACCACTCGCTTCACGACGACCGGCTCGTTCGCGCACGGGTCGATGGCGAGGAGGTGGAGGTCGAGGCGGCCGCCGCCACCGCGGCGAAGCGGCTGGCAGAGCAGGGCGGCAGGCTCGCCGTGGTCGTCTCGCCGGTGCTCTCGCTCGAGGATGCGCTCGCCGTGGCGGCGCTGGCGCGCGAGGGCCTGGGCGCCGACGCGATCTACGTCTCGGGGCGCCCGGCGGGGGAGGCCGATCGGCTGTTGCTTCGCGCGGACCGCAATCCGAACCGCAAGGGCGTGGAGCTGGCCGCGCAGGCCTTCGGTCTGCAGGTCCGGCCCTTCGACGTGCTGATGGCGAGCCCGGCGGATCGCGTGCTTCTCGCCGGCCTGGAGATCCCGGGAGACGAAGCGGCCTTCGTCGAGTGGCTGCGCAAGGCACAGGTGGTGGTGGCGCTCGGCACGAATCTCTCGCCTCTGCTGGACGCGGCGCACGTGGCGCTTCCGCTGGCGCCGCATTCGGAGGCGGAGGGCACCTTCGTCAACTTCCAGGGGCGGGCGCAGCGCTTCCTGGCGGCCTACGCACCACGGGGCGGCGCGCGGCCTGGCTGGGCGTGGGCGGCGCGGATGCTTCGCGACCTCGGACAGGAGACCGGTTGGAACTCGGCGCGCGAGGTCTTCATGGACCTCGGGCGGAAGCTGCCGGAGGGGAGCCTCGGCTCCTTCGACTGGGACGCGACGCCCCGTCGGTATCTGAAGGGTGTGGTTCCGCTACCGGGCGGAACCGTGGACGGACGGCCCGCCGGCATGCGGGAACTTCTCCCGCTGCGTAGCAGCGGCACGGCGGCATAAGGAAGAGGAGTCCATGCGCGCTGCCTTCATCAGTGCACTGATCGTCGGCCTCTGCGTCCTCGTCGGGGCGGTCCTGGCGCTCTTCTACATCGCCGCGGGCGCCCTCGGCGTGGTGACCGGAGCGCTCTTCGGCAAGCCCTACATCGGCGTGGCCGTGGCCAACACCATCACGCTCCTCCTCGTCATGGTGATGGTGATCGCCTCGCTGCTGACGCTGGCGGAGCGGAAGTGGTCGGCGCTGATGCAGGACCGCATCGGGCCGAACCGCGCGCGGCTCGGCCTGCCCGGCCTGCGGGACAAGGCGCTCCTCGGCATCCCGCACTTTCTCGCCGACGGCATCAAGATGCTGACCAAGGAGGATTTCGTCCCGGCGCACGCCTCGGGCTTCCTCTACACGCTTGCCCCGATGCTCGCCTTCGGGACGGCCTTCGTCCTCTTCGCGGTGGTGCCGGTGGCGCCGGTGGTTTCCGCCTCGGAGATCCCGCTGGTCGGTGGACTGGCGGCCTCCATGGGCGTGGACCCCTTCCCCGTCTCGCTGCAGGTGGCGCCGGGCTACGACCCGGGTGTCCTCTTCATCTTCGCCTTCTCGGGGGTCGCCGTCTTCGGCACCGCGCTGGCGGGCTGGGCCTCCAACAACCGGCTCGCGCTCCTCGGCGGTCTGCGCGGCTCCTCGCAGATGGTCGCCTACGAGATCGCGCTCGGCATGAGCCTGGTGGGTCTGATGATGATCTTCCAGACTCTCCAGCTCGAGGTGATGACCGACGGACAGAACCAGGGTCTCTTCGGCGGCATCCTGCCGGCGTGGGGCATCTTCCTGCAGCCGATCGGCTTTCTCCTGTACTTCACCGCTTCGTTCGCCGAGCTGAAGCGGCCGCCCTTCGATGCGCCCGAGGGCGAGTCGGAGATCGTGGGCTACTTCGTCGAGTACTCGGGAATGCGCTTCGGCCTCTTCATGATCTCCGAGTTCATCGGCACGGTCGTCCTCGCCGGGGTGGTCTCCGCGCTCTTCCTCGGCGGGTACCACCTGCCGTTCCCGCCGGCGTGGGGCGTGGAGGAGTGGCTGCGATCCAGCGTGGGTGAGTTCGGCCTGGCGGTGGTGCTGGGGACGAACTTCGTCCTCAAGGTGATCGTCCTCTGCTGGCTGCAGCTGGCCATCCGCTGGACGATGCCGCGGTTCCGCTTCGACAAGATCCAGTCGCTCGGGTGGAAGATCCTGCTGCCGGTTGCCCTGGCGAACATCGCCGTCACCGGGGTTCTGCTGCTGGCCGATCCCTCGCTCGAACTACTGGCGATCGTCGGACTCGCGGAGATCCTGTTCATCGTGGGGCTGACCGCCCTCTATCCGAAGAAGCAACCCGCCTCGCTCGTCCTGCCCGGCCGGATGATGGCCGGGGGGACCGGGCACTGACGCGTGGCTCCAGCAAGAAGGGAGAGCGATTCGATGGCCTCCACGAAGGAAATCAAGCGCACCGCCGAGGAGACGTCCCAACTCTCCTGGTACCAGCGCCTCTTCGTGCCCGAGGTGATCCGCGGCCTGGCGGTGACCACCCGGCACTTCTTGCGCAATCTTTTCGGCGGACGCGATCCGAGCCCGGACTTCGCCTATCGGAAGGGGAGCCTGGGCAACCAGGTGGCCACCCTCCAGTACCCGGAGGAACGGGCGCCCTATCCCGTCGGATATCGCGGGACGCACCGGCTGGTGCCGCGCGAGGATGGCAAGCCCCGCTGCGTGGCATGCTACATGTGCGCCACCGTCTGCCCGGCGCAGTGCATCTACATCGAGGCGGGCGAGTACGAAGACGATCCGATCGAGAAGTACCCGACCGTCTTCGTCATCGACCAGCTCCGCTGCGTGGTCTGCGGTCTTTGCGTGGAGGCGTGTCCGAAGGACGCCATCCGCATGGACACCTACCAGCACACGCCGCCGGAGTACACGCGCGAGGGCTTCATCTATCCCATCGAGCGCCTGCTGAAGGGCCCGCCGGTCTCCTATCCTTCCGACCCCTGGTTGCGGCGCAAGGATTCGGCCCAGCCCCAGGACCAGCACTTCCCGCTGCACGGGGTGGCGGCGCACTCCACCGAGCCGGTGGAGCCCCGGGAGCCCTATCCGGCGGGTCGCAACCACCCAGCGCCGCCGGTCTTCACCGAGGAGGAGGTCCGCAAGGCCAGCGGAAGCTGAGCGGGCCGGCCGGAGATGGCGCCCGAGCCCCGAGCCGATCCTTCGGCACGCGCCCGCCTCTTGGAGCTGGCGGAGCGCCTCGCCCGGCAGCGCCACCTCGGCGCGGTTCGCGATGGAGTCGTGGCCGCGCTTCCGCTGGTCTTGGTCGGCTCGGCCTTTCTCCTCGTCGCCCAGCCTCCGATCCCCGCTCTGCACGCCCGGCTCGAAGGCTGGTCCGGCATCCTCCTCGTCCCGTACCGCCTTCTGGGCGGAGCGATCGGCCTGTACGTCTGTCTGGCCGTGGCCCGCGCCCTCGCGCGTTCCTACGGGATGGACGAGGCGGGGACGCCGTTGGTCGCGCTCGCCTCGTTTCTCGTGGCCCAGTCGCCGGCGCAGTTGGAGGCGGGCGGGCTCGGCCTTTCGCTCGCGGCGCTCGGTCCGGGCGGCCTCTTCGGCGCCATCGCCATCGGCCTGCTCTCGGTCGAGGTGCAGCGGGCCGTCGTTGGCTCGGGCTGGACGCTTCGCTTGCCAAATTCGGTGCCGGAGGCGATCGGGCGCAGCTTCCAGGCGATCGTCCCCGCCTTGGTCAGCGTGACGCTGGTCTGGGCGGTCGTCCACGTCGCGGGACTGGACCTCCTCGGCGCGGTGGCGAGCGCGGTCGCGCCCCTGGTGGCGGCCACCGATTCGCTTCTCGGCGCCTGGACCGTGGTCCTGGCCGACGGCGCCATGTGGCTTTTCGGCGTCCACCCGGTGGCCATCCTCGGGGCGCTCAAGCCGGTCTGGCTCTCCATGCTCACGGAGAACATGGCGGCGCGTGCCGACGGCCTGCCGCTTCCGCACGTGGCAACGCGGGAGTTCTTCCTCTGGTTCGTCTGGCAGGGAGGGTCCGGAGGCACCCTCGCTCTGGCACTCTTGCTCGCGCGTGCGCGGAGCCGGGCGCTTCGGGGCGTGGGGCGGCTGGGGCTCGTTCCCTCGCTCTTCAACGTCAACGAGCCGATCCTCTTCGGCTTGCCGGTGGTGATGAACCCGCGGCTCGCCGTGCCCTTCCTCGCCGCGCCGCTGGCCACGGCCACCACCACCTACCTGGCGATGCGGCTGGATTGGGTGGCCCGGCCGCATCTGGAAGTGCTGTGGACGCTGCCCGCACCAGTGGGCGCCTACCTGGCGACCGGAGGCGATGCGCGGGCCGTGCTCCTGCAGTGCGCCAACCTCGCGATCTCGCTGGTCGTCTGGTGGCCCTTCGTCCGCGCCTGGGACCGCCGGCTGCTCGCTGGGGAAGGGGAGGGCAGACCGGAGCTCATGCCCGTACCCGGCGCGCCGGAGGGAGGATCGGACGCTCGCTCTGACCCGGGGCCAGCGAGAGGATGAAGAGGAGCACGGCCACGAGGGCGCTGTTCCATTTCGCGCCGGTGCTCGCCCCCGGCAGGATCCACACCGAGAGGAAGAGCCAGACCGCCGCGAGGGTGATCAAGAAGCGGGCGGGTACGCTGGCGATGCCGGCGAGGGCGAAGACCACCACCGCCAGGCCAACGGCCCAGGTATTGGTGAACTGCGCCCCCGAATAGGGGAGAAGGAAGGCCGAGACGAAGAGCCACACCCCCAGGACGATGCACGCGATCCGAGCGCCCGAACGGTCCATGGATGATCCCTCCTCGGAAACGACTGGCACCGATCCCGCCTGGCGACAACCCGACCAGAGCGCCTCGCCGCGGTACGGGCGGCCAGGGGGAGGCAAGGAGAGAAGGCATGCTGTCTGAGGCCCGCGCGGCGCGGCTCAAGGCGGTGCTCGATCCCTTCGTCGACCGCTTCGACATGCAAAGGCGCGTGCTAAACGATCCGGTCTCCCTGGTCCACCGCTACCGGGATCCGGCCGACCAGGAGATCGCGGGGCTGCTCGCCGCGAGCTTTGCCTACGGGCAGGTCTCGGTCTTCTTGCCCCGGCTCGGTCGACTGCTCGACGGGATGGGCCCTTCGCCGCGGCGATGGCTCGAGGCCTTCGATCCGGCCCGGGAGATGCCGGCCTTGAGCTGGTTTTCCTACCGCTTCCACCGCGCCGCCGATTTGGCTGCACTGCTGGCCGGCATGCAGGCGGTGGTGGAGGAGGCCGGCAGCCTCGGCGCCTGGATGGCCCGGGCGTGGCAGGGCACGGGGTCCTTGCGCTTGGCCCTCGCGGACTTCGTGGCCCGGATCCGGGAGGAGGGCCGGGCGCGGGCCAAGCCCGTCTTCGGGGAGCCCGCGGCGCTCACGCATCTGCTCGCCGACCCTCGGCGCGGTAGTGCCTCCAAGCGGCTTCTGCTCTTTCTTCGGTGGATGGTGCGTCGCGACGCGGTGGACGTGGGCACCTGGGAGGGCCTGCTTCCTCGCCGAGTTCTCGTCGTCCCGCTCGACACGCACTTGCACCGGGTCTCCCGGCTTCTGGGCCTGACGAGGCGGTGCGATGCCTCCTGGCGCACCGCGGAGGAGATCACCGCCTCGCTGGCGCGGCTCGACCCGGAAGACCCGGTCCGTTACGACTTCGTCCTCTGTCATCTGGGCATGAGCGGGCTCTGCCCGGCTCGACGCGAACCGAGGCGCTGCCTCGCCTGCGCGCTGCGCGCCGAGTGCCGCGCGGGCCGCGCGCTGGGCGGTCGTCGCCGAGGGGAGGGGTGGCTCCTTAGATCCGCCGGTGGGAGGGATGCAGCTCGTAGATGATCTCGCCGTCCTTGAAGAGGCGGACGCTGCCGGAGGTCTGGGAGACCACCAGGGCGATGGCGCCGGTGGTGGCGGTGATGTGCGCCGCGGCGGCGTGCCGAGCGCCCAGACCGAGGGGGATCTTCACGTTGGGGCCACCGCTCTGCAGGTAGCGCCCGGCGGCCAGCACCACGCCGTCCTCGCGGATGACGAAGGCGCCATCGAGGACGGAGAAGTTCTTCACCGCCTCGCGGATGCGAGGGTCGAGGATGTTGCGCTCGGCCTCGGAAAGGCCCTGGAAGGGGTTGATGGTGAGCTGGCGCGACTTTTCCATCACCGAGGTGGCGTCGCCGAGGACGAAGATCGTCCCGACGGGATGCCCCTCGAATCCCTCCTGCCCCACGGCCTGCGCCAGGAGTAGCACTTGCTCCGCGACGGCGAGGTCGATCTCGGGGGGCAGGTGGAGCGATTCCAGGGTGATGAGGTCCTCGTTCTCCTCGCCCACCCGGATCTTCAGCATCGTGTCGATGTTTCCCTTCCCGCCCGTGAGGCAGAGGACCGTCTCGCCGTCCTGGAAGAAATGCCCCGCCGTCACCAGCGCGACCTTGATCTTCTCCATGCGGGGGTACTCGTAGGCGGGGATGACCACCGCGCGGAAGCCCTCGGCCTCCAATTCGCGGGCGAGATCCTCGCGGCTGACGGCGTAGATCAGCTTCTTTCGCCAGGCCTTGCCGCGGACCTCCTCGGGGGGTAGGGGCCGGTCCGAGACGTAGAGGAGGTGGTCCACGGTGCTCTTGGAGGCCAGGGCGAGCAGTGCGCGGAGCAGATCTCGGTCGAACTTGGCGGAATCGGGCACTGGGGGGCTCCCTCGGGGGATGGTCCGTTCCTGCACGTTCGAGCCCGAAGGTTATGATAGGCGCGGAGGATGCGAAAGGTTCCGGACGGCTTGACGGCTCGATTCCGGACTTGCTAAGTAAGCGCCCCTTTTTCTTGCCATAACGGCAACTTGCAAGCGAGCAGGCAGGCTGCTCGCCGGAGAACGGAGAGACGGTGGACCCCAAGGATCTGCAGCGCTTTCAGGCCATGCTCGAAGAATCCCGGCAGGCTCTCCTGCAGAGCGCCAAGCGCACCCTGCTCGAGGAGTCGACCTTCGACACCGAGGATCTCCCCGACGAGATCGACCTCGCGTCGTCGGAGTACACGCAGTCCATGATCTTCCGGCTGCGCGACCGGGAGAAGTTCTTGCTCCGCAAGATCGAGCGGGCGCTGGAGCGCATTCGGGAAGGAACGTTCGGGATCTGCGAGCGCTGCGAGGAGGAGATCAGCATCAAGCGCCTCGAGGCTCGTCCCGTGACGACGCTCTGCATCCGCTGCAAGGAGGAGCAGGAGAAGAAGGAAAAGTCCTACGGCTGACGCCGCCTCCTCGCCGCCGGGAGCACAGCTCGATCGAAGCTGATGCTCCGGTGGATGCGGGCCTCCGTCTCCGACCGCCTTTCTGGTTTCGCGACTCCCATCCGAAATCGCGGGGGGTTGGACGCGAAGGGTGCGTTCTTTTCGCCCATCGCGCCTCGACTCGAGCCCCCCGGGCCGGCAAGCTTCGCCTCGCCGCGTGCGAGATGCCGAAACCGGCCGGAATTCGATTCGCCTTCGCTACGAGTGCGCCTGGCGGCGTTTTCGCCGGCCGGGTCGACGCCACCACGGGCGGCTTTGGCGCCGTTGGCGGCGACGCTTTTGCCCGAGGGGACGAGCGTCGAGGACGAAATCCGCCGACGAGGCGGCCTACGCCTACGCCCCTTGGGGGCTGGTGCTCGTCCGGATCGGCTGGCATCGGCGCGCGCCTCGCGGTGCCCGGCCGCGCGTCAGACTCCGACGTCCACGCGGAGCAGGTGGTTCCCGATGAGGAGGAGGTCCCCGCTCTCCAGCGGGATGGCGCCGCGGAGTCGGACGAAGGTTCCGTTGGAGGAGCCAAGGTCGCGCAGTCGCACCCCCTCGGCCTCCACGGCGATGCAGGCGTGGCGCGCGGAGACGTAGCGGTCCCGAGGGAAGGTCACGTCACCCGATTCACGCCCGAGGAGGTTCTCACCCTCGTGCAGGGGGAAGGCCTCCCCCGGTGCGCCGCCCTCGAGGATCTGGACCACGCGGTAGCGGTGGCCCGGGTTGGGAGAACCCCAGATCCGCGTTCCGTCCGGCGAGGGCGGCGGCATCCGCATCGCTTCCAGCCGCAGAAGCTGGCGGCCGACGCGAAACGAGTCGCCGTCGCGCAGGCTCGCCTCGCCGCGCAGCCTTCGGAAGACGCCGTTCAGAGAGTTCAGGTCCTCGACGTGGAGGCGGTCACCGGCGAAGAAGAAGCGGCAGTGGCGGGGGCTGATGAAGGGATCGTCGAGGAAGGCGAGGGGCCCGACGTCCTTGCCGATCTCCACCTCCTCGTCGGCCAGCACCCAGAGGGCCTCCTCGGTGCCGTCCTCGGCCAGGGTGACGAGGCGGGCCCGGCCTCCGGCGACGGCGTCGCCGCACTCCACGCAGAAGGAGAATCCGGGTGCCAGGGTGGAACCACAGGCCGCGCAGCGTCGCCCGGCCGGCGTGGGGACGGGAAGTTGTCGCGCCATCAGCACCGGCTCCCTGGGGATCTGGCTCTCCTCCGGCACCAGCACCGACTCGCACCTCTGGCAGAAGTGGCGTTCGATGGGGTTGGGGAGGCCGCAGGCGAAACACTCGGTCATGATCCCCTCGAATGGAGAATACGGCACGTTAGCCGCGGCCCGCACCCCGCGTCAATCGCCAGCAAGGAGCGCTCGGCGTCCAGCACCTAACGGCGCAGTCGCGCCTGGATCTCGTCGAAGCCGCCCACGTGGGAGGTCGCCTTTCCCCGCAGGCCATGCTCCCGGATGGTCTGCTCGAGAAGCTGGATCCGCTCGGCGGGGCTGGGATGGCTGGCGAAGAAGCGCGTGACCAGGTCCGGCTCGCTCTGCTGGAGCCGGTCGAGCTTGCGGAAGAAGGAGACCATGGCATTCGGGTCGTAGCCTGCTCCCGTCAGGTAGAAGAGGCCGTAGCGGTCCGCCTCTGCCTCCTGCTCGCGGCTGTGCGCGGCCACGTAGCCCTGCGCCGCAATGCCCGAGGCGAGCTGGGCGATGGCCCCGGGCCTCTCGCCCAGGGCGATGGCGCGCAGGGTATCGGCGCCGAGCCGGGCCGCGAGCTGCTGCGCCGGATGGTCGAGGGCGACGTGGGCCACCTCGTGGGCCAGGACGGCGGCCACTTCCGCCTCGTTTTCCGCCTGCAGGATCAGCCCGCTGTAGACGAAGAGATGTCCGCCCGGCAGGGCGAAGGCATTGACCGTCTCGGGGTCGTCCACGACCAGGGTCTCGAAGGGAAATTTCCGATCCTCCTCGGGGACGGCGGCTGCGACCCGGTCCTGGACTCTGGCGATCCATTCCTGCACCGCCTCGTCGTCGACGATTCGCTCGCGTTGGCGCACCTCCGCGGCGAGCTCGTCCCCGAGGCGCTTTTCCTCCTCCTCGGGGAGGAGGAGGCGACCGACCGCGGCCACGGGCGCCCGAGTGAACTGGGCGACGGTGGCGCAGCTGGCGAGGAGGAAGACCCAAGCGATCCAGCGCCGCGTCATGCGCCAAAGTTGCCTACTGCACGCGGAAGATGTTGCGACCCACGCGGAGGGTATCCCCCCTTCGAAGCGGCCAGGGACGGTCGGCAGGGATCTCCACGAAGGTGCCATTCGTGCTCCCCAGGTCCTCGAGGATGACCTCCTCGCCATCGAGGTGGAGCGCGCAGTGGCGGGCGGAGACGAAGCGGTCGGAAAGGACGATCTCGCCCTGTTGCCGACCGATGCGGACGGGGAAGGGAAGGAGCCAGATCCGCCCGGCCTCTCCGCCGAAGAGGACCGCTTCCAGCCGCAGCAAGGGGCCGGGTCCGGGCCAGGGGGCGCCGAGCGCGGGGGGCGGCTGGGAAGGTGGCTCGAGGAGGCCGCCGTGTCGGAGACGGTGATCGCCGATCGCGAAGCACCGTCCCGGCTCGAGCACCACCTGGGAAAGGATGCGGACGAAGACCCCGGACGGGCTTCCCCGATCGCGGACGAAGAGGAGGTCGTCTCGGTACTCGAAGGCGACCGAGTCGGAAGCGAGGGTCTCGTCGGCGAGGCGGATCGCGGCGGCTCGGCCGAGGGTGGCGCCCTCTCGCGGGATGGGGAAGGTGGTCCCGGGAACGGCGCTCCCGCGCAGGAGCACCAGCCGGGCCTCCTCGCCGACGAAGGACTCCATCCGCGCCAGGCGTGCCCCGAGGGAGGATTCGACGAGCGGCGTCAGCTCGCTCGCGAAGAGGCTGCCGCAGCGCGGGCAGGATCGCGCATCCGACGGAAGCTGCGCCCGACAACGTTCGCAGACGCGATCGAAAAGGGGGCTGCTCACGGTCGTCTCGACCGCCGACGATAACACGATCGACGCGACCCTCCCGCGGCGGGGTGCAGCCTACCCGCCACTTCCTTGCCAACTCCCGGCAGGATCGTACGATCGGAGATGGAAGCGCGGGAAAGTCTCGGCTCCCATCGGGCGTTCCCATTTGTGGTAGGGGCGCCGAGCTTCCCCTTCCCGGAAGGCCATGCTTCGCCTGAACGACATCCTGCAGCGGGTCGCGCAATATCACCCCGATCCGGATCTGGACCTGATCAAGAAGGCCTACGTCTACTCGGCGAAGGTCCACCAGGGCCAGATCCGCAAGTCGGGGGAGCCCTATCTGTCGCATCCCCTGGCGGTGGCCGGGATCCTGGCGGAGCTGAAGCTGGACGAAGCCTCGATCGTCACCGGCCTTCTACACGACACCCTCGAGGACACGCTGGCCACGAAGGAAGAGCTCGCCGAGCTCTTCGGCGCGGAGATCGCCGATCTCGTCGACGGCGTCACCAAGCTCTCGCAGGTGCAGATGTCGAAGGAAGCCTCCGCCGAGGAAAAGCAGGCGGAGAACTTCCGAAAGATGATCGTGGCCATGGCGAGGGATATCCGCGTGATCCTCGTCAAGCTGGCCGATCGAACCCACAACATGCGGACCCTGGAGCACATGCGGCCCGACAAGCAGATCCGCATCGCCCAGGAGACGCTCGACATCTACGCCCCGCTGGCCAATCGCCTCGGCATCCAGTGGATCAAGGCGGAACTCGAGGACCTCGCCTTCAAATACCTGCGCCCGGCGGAGTACGAGGAACTCGCTCAGAAGCTGGCCGAGAAGAAGAAGGCCAAGGAGAGGGCCATCGAGGAGACCTGCGGCCTCATCGAGCGGCACATGCGCGAAAACGGCCTCGAGGTCCAGGTCTCCGGCCGCTGGAAGCATCTTTACTCGATCTGGCGCAAGATGCGTCAGCAGGGCATCGATTTCGAAAACGTCCACGACGTCATCGCCTTCCGGATCATCACCAAGACGGTTTCGAATTGCTACGAGGCGCTCGGCCTCGTCCACGCCCTGTGGAAGCCCGTTCCGGGTCGCTTCAAGGACTACATCGCGATGCCGAAGCAGAACATGTACCAGTCGCTTCACACGACGGTCATCGGCCCCTTCGGCGATCGCATGGAGGTCCAGATCCGCACCCACGAGATGCACAAGGTGGCGGAGGAGGGCATCGCCGCGCACTGGGCGTACAAGGAGGGCCGCACCGGCTACCTCAAGGATCACGAGAAGAAATTCGCCTGGCTGCGCCAGCTGATGGAGTGGCAGCAGGACCTCAAGGATCCGAAGGAGTTCCTCGAGACGGTGAAGGTGGACCTCTTCACCGACGAGGTCTTCGTCTTCACGCCGCGCGGCGACGTCATCGACCTTCCCCAGGGTTCGACGCCGGTCGATTTCGCCTACGCCATTCACACCGAGATCGGCGAGCGATGCGTCGGGGCCAAGGTCAACGGCAAGATCGTGCCGCTGCGCTACAAGCTCAAGAACGGCGACACGGTCGAGATCCTCACCAGCCCGAACGCCTTTCCCTCCAAGGACTGGCTGACCTTCGTCAAGACGTCCCGGGCCCAGACCCGCATCCGCGCCTTCATCAAGCAGCAGCAGCGCCAGAAGGCCATCGCCCTCGGACGCGACCTGCTGGAGCGCGAGCTGCGCAAGTACGGGATGGGACTGGGCAAGGTCATGCGCCGCGACGACCTGGACAAGATCCTTCAGGAGCTCGGCGTCAAGACGCCCGAGGAGCTCTACTCGTCGCTCGGCTACGGCAAGATCTCGCCCTCGCAGGTCATCCAGCTCGTCGTCCCGCCCGAGAAGCTCGAGAAGCAGCCGTCCAAGCCGCCCGCGCCCGTCTCCAGGCTCACGGAGATGTTCCGCCGCGTCGCCGGCAAGAGCGGCAAGAGCGGCGTGAAGATCAACGGCATCGACGACGTGATGGTGCGTTTCGGGCGATGTTGTAACCCCGTCCCCGGCGACGAGGTGGTGGGCTTCATCACTCGGGGGCGGGGCGTCACCGTTCACACCGCCAACTGCGACCGCGTCCTCGCCATGGACCAGGAACGTCGCGTGGACGTGGAATGGGACGTGAAGGCGGGCGAGTTCAAACGGCCGGTCACCGTCCGCGTGCTCACCTCCGACCGGCCAGGCCTTCTCGCGGACATCTCCCAGAAGTTCTCGGCAGCGGGCGTCAACATCTCCCAGGCCAACTGCCGGTCGACGGGCGACGATCGGGCCGTCAACACCTTCGAGGTGGCCATCTCGGATCTCAAGCAGCTGCAGGGCGTGATGGCTGCGATCGAGCGGATCAAGGGCGTCTACTCGGTCGAGCGGATCTAGGAGCGGATTGCCGTCACCCGCCTGCCGGCGACGGCGCGGTCGCTCACGGGGTGGTACCGAAGGGAGGCAGGATCTTCTCCAGCTCGCGTCGCAGCCTGTCGGCTCCCTCCTCCATGAGCACCGGCAAGAAGGCGCTGGCGTCCACGTCCTCGAGCCGGGGACGGGCGAAGGTCCC
Organism: Pseudomonadota bacterium; assembly: GCA_003242475.1. Lineage (GTDB taxonomy): Bacteria > Myxococcota > Myxococcia > Myxococcales > Vulgatibacteraceae > ZC4RG40. The sequence goes on along the minus strand of QGUN01000059.1, from coordinate 1,561 downwards.
CCGGATCCGGTAGCGGATCGGAACGGCGGAGTCCGGGCGGACTTCGTTCCGCGTCAGCGTGGAGACGAAGTCCGGGGTGAGATCGGTCTGGCCGGAAAGGTCCAGCTCCATGCCGAGGCGCCACCTTCCCCCGAGCCGGGTTCGCCCCATCGGCGCGTCGATCTCCACCGGCTCTTCCAGCCGCACCCATCCCTGCTCGACCGTCACCGAGCGGCGCAGATCGCCCAGTCGGGTTTCGCCGGCGCCGGCCGGCTCCTGGGCCGGCAGCCCCGCCCGGCGGAGCAGGGAGCCGAGTTCGCGGGCGAGCGCGCCCTGGAGGTCGAGGCTGCGCCAGACGAGGTCTTGGCTCTCCACCAGGCCCTTGCCCGTCGCCGTGCGGCCCATCCGCGCCGGGACCACGTCCCGGCCCGCCAGGTTCAGCGTGAAGGCGAGGGTGCCGCCGAGGGGACTTCGCGCCAGCGGCAGGGCCTCGAGGTCGAGGCCTTCCACCGCCGCATCGAGGTCCCAGGCGATCGGTTCGGAACCCGCGTAGACCTGAGTTCCCCCGCCGTCCAGCGAGGCGCCGTAGGCCTCGGCCTCGAGCGAACGAAAGGCGAGCACCGAGTTCACGAAAGAGGCGGCCGCATCGAGATCCTCGACCTCGAAGAGGGTCCGCGGGCCCCGCGCGTCGAGGACGCGAAACCGGCCTTTGGAGACGGTGATGTTTTCGAGCGCCGTCTCGATCTTCCGAGCGGAGGGCGTGGTGCGCGGAATGTCCCAGGCGCCGGAGGGCAGGCGGACGAGGTGGACCGTCGGGCTCTCGACGTGGAGGCGACTGAGGACCATGCGGCGTCCGCGGCTGGCGAGAAGCGGCCAGATGGAGATGCGGGCCTCGACGTCTTCGGCCACGAGGAAGGGCGTCGCCGTCTGGCCGGCCACCCGCAGCCCCCGGAGGTGCACGCCCGGGCGAGGCAGGACCTGACCGCGCACCGATTCCACCGTCACCTCCCGCCCCAAGCGCTCGGATACCTCTGGGAGGACGCGCTCGCGAACCTGCTCCTCGAAGAGCTCGCTGCGGACGAAGAGGACGAGAAGGAGGGCGACGAGGAGAAGCAGGACGAGGATCGTCCCGACGAAGATGGCGAGGATCCGAAGGAGGCGCGCGGTCGGAGCCACCGTGGCCATGGGTCGAAGCTGGGGCGGCCCGCGCCGGTCGGCAAGTCGGCGTTTCCCACAGAGGCGTTCTTGACCTAGGCGTGGAAAGCAGTGGACGTTTCGGGAGATGTCCGGGTGGTCTGCCAGAGCGCTCCCCCCCCTCGTCCTCGCGCTGGCCGTCGGGGCGTGCGTGCCGCCGCAGGCCACCTGGATCCGGCGGGAGCGCCCCGTCTCGGCACCCCCACCACCCCCGCAAAGCGCGCCACCGCCGCCCGTCTCCACCGAGGGCGCCGGAGGTCATGGGGGCGGCGGCCCGGTCCACGTGGTGCAGAAGGGCGAGACGCTCTACCGCATCGCCCGCCAGTACGGGGTGGACCTGGACGAGCTGATGGACCTCAACCAGATCTCGGATCCGCGAACGCTGGCG
>QGUN01000058.1 GCA_003242475.1 Pseudomonadota bacterium | reverse complement strand
TCCGTGAACGGTGGGGGTTGATCGCGGACCGACGTTTTTTTTTGGCCTTGGCGACGGGGGTGGCACTCATCTGGAAATTCTGGGGGGGATGGGGGGGGGCCGCAGGGAGGCGGCCCCGCCGGTTCGTTCGTTCACACGGAGGGTGGAATCACTCTTCCACCTTTTCGCCCTGCGGCTCCTTGCCGGGGACGTTCTTGCCCTTGAGCGTCAGCACGTAGGCGACGACCTGCTCGACGCGGGTGTCGCCGAGCACGCTCTTCCAGGCGGGCATGCCCGCGGTGGCCACGCCTTCGGAGACGATCTTGTGAATCTCCATCGGCTTGGCACCGTGGATCCAGTAGGGATCGGTCAGGTTCGGACCGATCCCGCCTTCACCATTGGCGCCGTGGCAGGGAACGCAGAAGGTGGTGTAGTCGGCCTGCCCGGCGGCGACCTTGGCGGAGTCCTGGCTGTAGGCGAGGAGGAGCTCGTCGGAAAGCTCCGCCTTGCCGGCCGAACGGCTCGCCGCATCGGCCTCGGCGCGGGCGAGCTCCGCCTCGTAGCGCTGCCACTGATCCGGGCCGATGTCGAGCACGTGGTAGTAGGCCCAGTAGCCGAAGGAAAAGATGATGGTGAGGTAGAAGATCGCCTGCCACCAGAACGGGAGCTTGTTGTCGAGTTCTCGGATCCCGTCGTAGTCGTGGCCCATGTCGGGCTCGTTGAGCGTGGGGTCGATCTTGGCTTCAGGCGTCATGGCTCACCTCCGTCTCCTCCTCGAGGGGCATCGCGGCGAGGCGCTCGAACCGGCTCTTGTTTTTCCGCTGGACCACGAAGAGCCAGAACACGGTCCCCACGAACACCGCCATGAAGAGGAGGAGGGCGAAGAGGGGAAGGTCGAGGTACTGGCTGTTTCGGTAGAACTCCTGGTACATCACTGCGCTCCCGCCAGCGGCCCGCTATCCGAGGAGGACGGAGCGGGCTGCCTGCCGAGTTTCTGCAGATAGGCGATCAGCGCCGTCAGCTCGCTGTCCCAGGCGAGCTCCACGCCGTTTTGGGCCAGGTCGGCGGTGATCTCCTTGGCCTGCTGCTCGTAGGCCTGCTGGCTCTGGGCGATCTCCTCGTCGGAGTAGGGCACGCCCAGCTTCTGCATGACCTGCATCTTCTTGGGCACCTGGTGCAGCGGGACCTTGCGAACCTCGAGCCATGGATAGGCCGGCATGTTGGAGCCGGGGCTCGTGGCGCGCGGGTCGATCATGTGGGTGTAGTGCCAGAGGTTCGGGTACTTGCCGCCCACACGGGCGAGGTCCGGACCCGTCCGCTTGCTACCCCACTGGAAGGGGTGGTCGTACATGGACTCCTCCGCACGCGAGGGATCGCCGTAGCGGAGCTTCTCCGAGCGGAAGGGCCGGATCTGCTGCGAGTGGCAGGTGTAGCAGCCGTTGGAGACGTAGACGTCCCGGCCGACCAGCTCGAGCGGCGTGTAGGGCACCTGCTCCGCACCGATCTTCGGCACCGCCTTCTCCACGAAGATGGTGGGGATGAGCTCGGCGATGCCACCGACGAGGATGGCGATCAGCACGAAGAGGGTGAAGGCGAAGGAGTTGCCTTCCAGCAGCGAGTGCCATCCCGGCTTGCCCGGCTCGCGCTTCAGGACGAAGAGGCCGATCACCGCCAGGACGAGGATGAAGACGACGGTCGCGGTGGCGACGAAGACGTTGGAGATGCCGAAGACGGCCACCAGGATCGCCATCGCGAGGATGTAGACGATCGGCTTGGAAGCCACGAGCTGCCACGTGGTGACGGTCGCCTTCTGCTCCTCGACGAGAACCGTGGCCGAGCCGTTGACCGGTTTGCCGGAACGCGCGGTCTTCCACAGGTTCCAGGCGAGCAGGCCGAAGCCGGCGAGGTAGAGCGTGCCGCCGACGAGCCGCGCGATGTACAGCGGCCGGATGGCGAGCAGGGTCTCGACGAAGTTCGGGTACAGCAGGGTGCCTTCCGGCGTGAAGGCGCGCCACATCAGGCCCTGGCTGATGCCAGAGACCCACATCGCGACCATGTAGATGAGGATGCCGACCGTCCCGATCCAGAAGTGCACGTCGGCGAGCTTCTTGGAGTACAGCTGGGTGCCGTACAGCCTCGGGACCAGCCAGTAGAACATGCCGGCGGCCATGAAGCCGTTCCAGCCGAGGCCGCCACCGTGGACGTGGCCGATGATCCAGTCGGTGTAGTGGCCGAGGGCGGAGACGCTCTTGATGGAGAGCAGCGGGCCCTCGAAGGTGGACATGCCGTAGAAGGTGACGGCCGCAATGAAGAACTTGATGACCGGATCGGTGCGCAGCTTGTCCCACGCGCCGCGCAGGGTGAGGAGGCCGTTGAGCATGCCGCCCCAGGACGGCGCCCAGAGCATCACGGAAAAGAGCATGCCGAGGCTCTGCGCCCAGTCAGGCAGCGAGGTGTACAAGAGGTGGTGCGGACCGGCCCAGATGTAGATGAAGACAAGGGCCCAGAAGTGGATGACGGAGAGCCGGTAGGAGTAGACCGGACGCTCGGCCGCCTTCGGCAGGAAGTAATACATGATGCCGAGAATCGGCGTGGTGAGGAAGAAGGCGACCGCGTTGTGGCCGTACCACCACTGGACGAGCGCGTCCTGTACACCCGCGAAGATCGAGTAGCTCTTCGTCAGGCCGACGGGAATGACCAGGTTGTTGACGATGTACAGGACGGCGACCGTGACGATGCTGGCGATGTAGAACCAGATCGCCACGTAGATGTTCTTCTCGTTTCGCTTCGCCAGCGTCCAGAAGAAATTGACGGCGAAGACCACCCAGACGACGACCACGGCGAGGTCGATCGGCCATTCGAGCTCGGCGTACTCCTTGCCCTGGGTGAGGCCGAGGGGTAGGGTGATCGCGGCCGAAACGATGATCGCCTGCCAGCCCCAGAAGTGGATGTTGGAGAGCAGGCGGGACGCAAGCCGCTGCTTGGTGAGCCGTTGCAGGGAGTAGTAGATCCCCGCGAACATCATGTTGCCCACGAAGGCAAAGATGACGGCGTTGGTGTGCAGCGGTCGGATGCGGGAGAACGTCAACCAGGGGATGTTGAAGTTCGCCTGCCAGAACGGCAGCTGGACGGCGGCGAGGACGCCCACCGCCATCCCGATGATCCCCCAGAAGATCGCTGCGAATGTGAATTTTCTTACGATGTCGTCGTCGTAGACGATTGTCCTCTGTTCCACGTCACGCCTCGTGTTTCGAGGAGGAGTCCTCCTCTTCCAGGGGAAGGAGAGACAACCGATCCGCATGCTCGTGATCCGCATGGCGGATGCTCCAAGCCAGGAGCAGCACCGCCCCGAGGACGAGCATCAAGCTGACGAAAACCTGGAGGACCAGAACGCTCATGCGGGCACCAGTTGCTCTTCTTTCCTCTTCTTCTCGACTCTGCTCTCCCGGGTGGACATCATGCTGGCCACCGCGAAGGCGAGGACCAGGGTCGAGCTCGCTGGCATGGCGATGGCCGCCCGCAGGGGCGTCATCCAGCCCGCCATCGACGCCGAAATTGCAAGCAGGTTGTATGCCAGCGCGATTCCGATCAGCCGGCGTACGGTTCGCTGCAGGTGTTTCGACAGCTCGATCGCCTGGCGGATGGCACCGATGCCCTCGCCGAGCAGGAAGAAATCGGAGCGAGAGGGAAGGACGGGCCGATCGACCGCCGGCGTTCCGGCCACGAAGGCGCGCGAGAAGGCCAGGCTGTCGTTGACGCCGTCGCCTACGAAAAGGGTGTCCTCGCGGTCCAGGGATTCCACGAGCTCGGCCTTGGCGTCCGGAGACATCTGCGCGCGCACGTTTTCGGGCTCGATGCCGAGCTCCTCGGCCATGGCGAGGACCTTGGCGCGGGAGTCGCCGGAGACGAGCCAGATGGAGAGTCCTGTCGCGCGCAGCGCCTCGATCTCGCGGCGCGCATCGGAGCGGACGGTCTCGCGCGTGCGGAAGGTTGCCGCGGCGATCCCGTCGACGGAGAGCACGGTCGCCGCGGAGGAGGCCGCTTCGTAGGCGCCTCCGGTCGCAGCCCAATCGGCGCGGCCCAGGCGGTACACCTTGCCGTCGCGGCGAAGCTCGAGTCCTTGTCCGGGTACCTCGTGGACGTTCGCCTCGGCCGAGTAGCGCGCGCTGCGCTTCTCCAACGCCCGGGCGATCGCCCGGCTCACCGGGTGGTTGCTGCGCGCGACCATGTCGTAGAGCGCGTCGCGCAGCTCCTCGGAGAGGTGGTCGAGCGCGCCTTCGTCGACCAGGGTGAGGCGCCCGAGGGTGAGGGTGCCGGTCTTGTCGAAGAGCACCTTTCGAACCCGCGGCAGCTTGTCGAGGAGGCTCTTCGATCGGACGAAGAGGCCCTGGCGGCGAAGGCGCGCCTGCGCGAGCTCGTAGGCGAGGGGGATGGCGATGCCGATGGCGCAGGGACAGGTCACCACCAGCAGCGCCACCGTGACCTGCAGTGCCTTCTCCGGCCCCTTCGGCAGCCAGAGGAAGAGGCCGATGGTGGCGATGAGCAGTACGGCTGCCACGTAGTAGCGCGCGAAGAGGTCCCAGAAGCGCAGGTGAGAGGTCCCGCGCTCCTCTCGCGTGCTGCGCAGAAGCGAGGGCAGCGGAGACTCCTCGAAATCCGTCTTCGCCACGACCGTCACGGCGCTGCGCGTGGCGTTGAAGGCGCCCGCCTGGACGGTGCCGCCTGCGGGGACCGCGACGACGTCGGGTTCGCCGGTGATCCAGTCGATGGTGAAGGCGGAGGGCGCCTGGACCTCCGCATCGACGGGGACGAGGTCGCCGGGCGCGATCACCAGCTCGTCGCCCTTGCGGATCTGCGGTGCGGAGACGAAGACGAGTCGGTCGCCCTCGCGCCGCCGAACGGTGATGCCCTCGGTGCCGACGTCTTCGAGGAGGAAGCGCTGGTTCTTCTCGAGCACGCGCTGCTGCAACCAGCGCCCGACCAGCATCAAGAGGACGAAGACGTTGAGGGTGTCGAAGTAGTACAGCTCCCCCTGGCCGCCACGCGCCTGATAGAGCGAGGCGCCGAAGGCGAGGAGGATGCCAGCCGCGATGGGAAGGTCGAGGTGGAGCACGCCCTTCGAAAGCGCCTTCCACGCGGAGCGGAAGAAGGGCCAGCCGCCCACGAAGACGACCAGCGCGGATAGCGCCACCGAGAGCTTGGTGAAGAGCTCGTAGACGACGCCGTCCTCCGGTCCGAGGCCGGTGTAGAAGGCGAGCGAAAACAGCATCACGTTTCCGGCGATCGCGGCCGTCGCACCGAGGCGGAGCAGAAGCGAGCGCGTGCTTTCGTTCGATGTCTTCTTGCTCGGTCCGAAGAGGTAGCCGAATTCCTCCACGCGGGAGACGAAGCGCTCCACGTCGAAGCCGCCGCGCTTCCAGGCGAGGCGGACCTTGCCGAGTCCGGGGTTGACGTGGAGGGAGACGCCGCCCTTCTCGCGCTTGAAGAGCTCGCTCATCAACCAGACGCAGGCGGCGCAGTGGATGCCCTGAACGTCCAGGTCCAGCGTGCAGATGGAGCCGCCGGCTTCCTCCGCGCGCGCCACGAGCGGTTCGAGCCAGGAGTGGCTGCGTGGTCCGCTCACCTCACCGACCGGAGCCGTCTTGTCGCCGGCGAGCTCGTAGTAGCGCCCGAGCCCTTCCCGGTGCAGCAGTCCGTAGACGGCCTCGCAGCCGGTGCAGCAGAAATCCTTTCCCTCCATGGAAGGGGGGATGGGCGACTTGCAGTGCCGACAGGTCGAACGCGCGTCCACGCCTGCCCGACAAGCGAAGGCCGTGCCAGCGCGGTCATCGCCGGCTCCAGCTCGCTAGGAGCGCCGAAATCCTTGGGCACGGGGCTTGCGAGAAGAGATGGACATGGACGCGTTCTTCGGCGACATCGGCCACCTCGTCGACAACCCCGCCGCGGTGGGCGGCTTTCTTGCCGCGGCAGCGGTGGGCATCGCGAGCAGCTTCCACTGCTTTCTGATGTGCGGCCCGCTCGCATGCGCGGGCCTGGCGGGGATGACGCGCAAGGCGAGGCCCATCGTCGCCTACCACCTCGGCCGAACGGGCGGCTACGCGATCGTGGGCGCCTTCCTCGGCGCGGTCGGCGGCGGGATCTCGAGCGCGCTGCCCATCTCCTTGCAGCGCTTCTTCCCCTGGGTGATGGCCGCGGCGCTGGTGCTCTCCGCCTTCGACCTGGGCAAGAAGCTGCCCGCCATCCCGGGGCTCGGCCGGCTCGTCGCCAGGATCGGGCGGCTCTCCGCCGGGGCGGATCCGGTCGTGCGCTCCGCCTCGATCGGCGCGCTGACGCCGCTGCTTCCCTGCGGCCTCCTCTACGGCATCTACGCCGCGGCCCTCGCCTCGGGCGCGTGGCATACGGGCCTGCTCGTCATGCTCGGCTTCGCGCTGGGCTCGGGGCCGGCGCTGCTCTTGGCGCAGGGGCCGATGGGGCTGCTATCGCGGCTGCCCCGGCCGGTTGCGGTGGGGATCCGGCGCGGTCTGCCGCTCGTCGCGGCCGCGGGTCTGGTCTACCGCGCCATCTTCATCTCGCCCGAGACGCCGTCCTGCCACTGAGTCGGCGCGTTCGACGCTGATCGGCTGGAGCCGGAATTCGCGAGCGCGGCATGACCTCGGCTCGTGGAGCGTCCGCCCCCTCGGCCGTCTCCCCTCGACCGTGCCCGGCGCGGGCGATGGCGAAGGCGAAAGGTTCCGTCATGCATCCTTGCGGATGAGGACCTCACGGGGCTTGGCGCCGTCGGCGGGGCCGACGATCCCCTCGCGCTCCATGCGCTCGATCATGCGGGCGGCGCGGTTGTAGCCGATGCGCATCTTGCGCTGGAGCATGGAGATGGAGACGCGTTTCATCTCCGAGACGATGGCCACCGCCTGGTCGTAGAGCTCGTCGGAAAGATCGTCCTCGCCGCCCTCGGCGCCGCCCTCGTCGTCCGGCGCCGAGAGGATCGACTCGTCGTAGACCGGCGAGCCCTGGGCCTTGAGGTGGTCGACCACGCGCTTGATCTCCTTCTCGGTGACCAGGGCGCCGTGCACGCGCTGCAAATGATGGCTCGTCGGCGGAAGGACGAGCATGTCGCCCTGGCCGAGGAGCTTTTCCGCGCCGGCGGAGTCGAGGATGGTCATCGAGTCGGTTCGCGAGCGCAGAAGGAAGGAGATGCGCGAGGGGAAGTTGGCCTTGATCAGGCCCGTGACCACGTCGACCGATGGACGCTGGGTGGCGACCATCAGGTGAATGCCGGCGGCGCGCGCCTTCTGCGCGATGCGGGCGATGTAGGTCTCCACCTCCTTGGAGGCGACCATCATCAGGTCGGCGAGCTCGTCGATGATGATGACGAGATAGGGCAAGGGCCTTTCCTCGGAAGGCGGCGGCGTCGGGGCAGCCTGCGCCTCCTCCTCCACGGTCTCGCCCTTCTCCACGTCGATGACGAGGAGCTTGCGCGATCGTTCCGGATCGCCGGTCTCCTCGGCCTGCTGCGCTCGCTCGCGCACCAGCCGGTTGTAGCTCGCCAGGTCGCGGACGCCGTTTTCCGCCATCAGGGCGTAGCGCCGCTCCATCTCCTCCACCGCCCAGCGCAGCGCCAGCGCCGCCTTGCGCGGATCGGTGACCACCGGGAGGAGGAGGTGCGGGATGCCCTCGTACACGGAGAGCTCCAGCATCTTGGGGTCCACCATGATGAAGCGGACCTCCTCCGGGGTGGCCTTGTAGAGGAGGCTGACGATCATGGCGTTGACCGCCACCGACTTGCCGGAGCCGGTCGTGCCCGCGATGAGGAGGTGGGGCATCTTGGCGAGGTCGGTGATGTAGGGCATCCCCTCGATGTCCTTGCCGATGCCCAGGGTCAGCTTGGAGCGAGCCTTGCGGAAGGCCTCCTGCTCCAGCACCTCGCGCAGGTAGACGATCTCGCGCTTCTGGTTGGGGACCTCGATGCCCACCACGCCGCGGCCGGGAATGGGGGCCACGATGCGCACGCGCAGGGCCTCCAGCGCCATGGCCAGGTCGTCGGCGAGGCTCTGGATGCGGGAGATCTTCACGCCCGGAGCCGGGGCGAACTCGTACATGGTCACCACCGGTCCGGGGCGGATCCGCTCCACCTGGCCCTTGATGCCGAAGTCCTCGAGCTTCTGCTTGAGCCGGGCCGCGGTGGCGTGCAGCTGCGCCTCGTCGAGGTGGCGGGCGTCGTTCGCCGGCGGCGCGTCGAGCAGCGCCAGGGGCGGCAGGGAAAAGCCGCTCTCGGAGACGATGAGATCGAAGGGCGACTCGGTCTTCTTCGGCTTGCGCGGTCCGCGCGGCACCTCGATCACCGGCACCGGCTCCGGCTCCGTGTCGATGGGCGCGGGCCCGGCGGCTGCCGGCGCGGATTCGGGTGCGGACGGGGCGGAGGTTTCGACCGGCGTCTGCTCGACGGAGGGCTTTTCGACCGCCAGCTTCCCCACCGCCGGCTTTTCCACCTGAGGCTTTTCCACCGCCGGCTTCGGGGCAGCTGCGCCGCGGCCGGTCGCGACCCATGCCGGATCGGGCGGAAGCTCGGGCGCTTCGGAGGTGGGTGGGTTCACAGCGGCGGGAGCCGGCTCCACGGGCCTGGCGGGAGCGACGATGGGGGGCTCCTCCTCGACCGGAACCTCGATCCGTCCGTCGAGATCCGCCTCCAGCGTGCCCTCCTCCGCCTTCTTGCGGCGGAAGCGCGGCTTCTTCGCCTCCGGGACGGGCGGGAGGCCGAGTTCGGCGCGGCGTTCCTCCTCCTCGAGGCGAAGCGCCTCGCGCTCCAGCCGGTGCTGTTCGACTTGGAGGCGAACGAAGTCGACCGCCTGTCGACCGAGCCAGCGGAAGGCGGCACCGAGGGCGAGGATGGCCCGGCTCAGCCTCCACCCGGATGCCACCACCAGCGCGCAGGCCATGGCGGCCAGCACCAGGATCAGCGAGCCCACCGTGGAGAAGACGGCCTGGAGCGCATCGGCCAGCGTCCCGCCCACGAGACCGCCGGGGCGGACTTCGAAAGGGCGCAGGCTGGGAAAGAGCAGGTCGAGGGCGATGCCGCCGCCGAGGACCAGCACCGCGTAGGAGAGGAGGGCGACCAGGCCAAGCCGCGGACGGGAGGGGCGAATGGCGTGGACGAAGCCGAGGAAGAGCGCAAAGGGGAGCGCGAAGGCGCCGAGGCCCACCACGGAGAAGATCCGTGCCGCCACGAAGGCGCCGGCCGGCCCGATCAGGTTGTCGCCATCGGGCTCGTAGGAGACGAGCGCCAGAGCGAGGAAGGCGGCCGCCGCCAGCAGGCAGACGGCGAGGACCTCTTGCCGCTCGCCACGGGTCGCCGCCTCCGCATCGGAACGCCTGCGCGCGAACGTCGTCGTAGGCTTGGAGGTGCGGACCCGTCGATTCGGCGCGGTCTTCTTCGGTCTGGCGGCGAGGCGGCTCGGTCGAGCGCGCTCCATCCGGTCCTCCTGGTGGCGCTGGTCTCGCGCCCGGAGGGCCAGGATCGTCGGGGGAGGGGAAAGATCAACCTTTCGGCGTCGGGGCGGGTGTGGACAAGGCCGCACCCGCCCCGCGTGCTCTCGGACTTCAGCCGATCTCGATCTGCGAATTCATCGACGAGGCCATCTGCCGCAGTGGCTCGAAGCCCTGCTCGATCTGCTGCTCGAGCCGGCTGGCCGCCTGGTTGACCTGCTGCGGGTCGTTGAGCTGCTGCTGCATCGGCTGCAGCATCTGTAGCGCGTTGCGGATGGCGGTGGATGCCTCGCTGAACTGCCGTCGCTCGTCCTCGCTGGTCGCCAGCGGACGGACCTTGTTGAGGTAGGACTGGGCCTGGTTCAGCGATTCGCGGATGTTCTTGACGAACCACTCCCCGTGCTGACGGTCGTAGGACCGCTGATCGGAGGAGAGCTGCTGCAGCATCTTGGCGCTCACGCGCGCGTTCTGCATCTCGGTGTTCACCACCGCGAAGGCCTTGGTGGCCTCGTAGGAGCGCTGCGCCTGCTGCTCCCTCTGACCCGGAACGGTCTGGCCCGGCTGTCGACGGCCGGGCTGCTGGTCTTGCTGAGCCATCGCCGTCGCGGCGAGGACCAGCGCCGCCGCGAATAGCGTCGTCCTCAGAGCTCTCATGCACGTCCCTCCCGAAGGGCCCTTCGCCCTCCGACCTGCAAGTTCGCGCCGGGGCGCTTCGTAGAAAAGTCGACCGACGTCCGAACGGGTAACCCGCAAGGCCTCACTCCAGGACATGGTTGCGGGGATTCGCGCCATTGGCTAATGGCGAGAAAGCGGCCGAGCCGCTTCCGAGGAACGACCGATGAGCGACACCACCAAGCCTTCGCGCGCAGAAGAGGAGTACTTCGCCCGGGAAAACGCCGAAAAGCTCCGCAAGCTCGCCCACGAGAAGGCGATGGCGATGGAGGAGGAGCGGAAGGCCGAGCTCAAGCGCCTGCACTGGATGCGCTGTCCCAAGTGCGGGATGGAGCTGCAGACCATCCGCTTCCGCGGGATCGAGATCGACCGCTGCTTCAACTGCGGCGTGACGGTCTTCGACGAGGGGGAGCTGGAAAAGATCGGCGTCTCGGAGAGCGAGCGCCCCGAAAGCGTGATGCGGAGCATCCTCAACATCTTCAAGAGGTGAGCGAGATGGAGCTCGCCCGGGAAGACGTGGAGCGCGCGGCCAGGCTCGCCGCGATCGCCCTCGACGAGGAAGAGGTGGAGCGGTTCCGCCGCGACCTCTCCTCGATGGTGACCTACTTCGACCGCCTGCTCTCGCTGGATCTCGACGACGTTCCGCCCATGGCCCACGCCTCGGCCGGGATCGCGCCGACCCGTTCGGACGAGGTCCAGCCGGGGCTGCCGGTCGAGAAGGCCGTGGCCAACGCACCCCAGAGCGACGGTCCTTTCTTCGTCGTGCCGAGGATCATCGAGTGAATCCCACGGACCTCACCCTTCGCGAGCTCGCCGACGCACTGGCGGCGGGCGAATTGAGTTCGGAGGAGGCGACTCGGGCCTGCCTCGATCGGATCCGCGCGACCGACGAGCGTCTGGGCGCCTTCTTGCACGTGGCGGAGGAGACCGCCCTCGCTCGGGCGAGGGAATCCGACCGGCGGCGCCGCGAGGGCAATGCGCTGGGCGCGCTGGACGGCGTTCCCGTCGCCCTCAAGGACAACATCTCCACCGCGGGAATGCCCACCACCTGCGCATCGAGAATTCTGGAGGGCTACGTGCCGCCGTTCGATGCCACCGTGGCGCGCAGACTCGGCGATGCGGGCGCGGTGGTCCTGGGCAAGGTCAACCTGGACGAGTTCGCCATGGGCTCGACCACGGAGACCTCCGCGTACAGGGTCACCCGCAATCCGTGGGACCTTTCTCGGTCGCCCGGCGGCTCGTCGGGGGGATCTGCGGCGGCGGTCGCGGCGCGGCAGGTCTACGGCGCCCTTGGCACCGATACCGGCGGGTCGATTCGCCAGCCGGCCTCGCACTGCGGGGTGGTGGGCATCAAGCCCACCTACGGGCGCTGCTCTCGCTATGGCGTGGTCGCGTACGCCTCCTCGCTCGATCAGGTCGGCACTTTCGGCCGGACGGTGGAGGATGCGGCCATCCTCCTGCAGGCGATCGCCGGCCACGATCCGCTCGACTCCACCAGCGTCTCGGAGCCCGTCCCCGACTGGGTCGCCGCCACCCGAGGTGCGAGCGTGGAGGGGATGCGGCTCGGGATTCCGAAGGAGTACTTCGTCCAGGGCGTGGATCCCGAAGTGGAGGGCGCCATCCGCGCGGCGATCGCCACGCTGGTCTCCCTCGGAGCGAAGGTCGAGGAGATCTCGCTTCCCCACACCGAATACGCCATCGCCGCCTATTACGTGGTGGCGCCGGCCGAGGCTTCCTCCAACCTCGCGCGCTTCGACGGCATCCGTTACGGGCTGTCGGTGCGCGAGGGTGGATTGCGCGACGTCTATCTGAAGACCCGCGCGGCCGGCTTCGGGCCGGAGGTCAAGCGCCGCATCCTCGCCGGGACCTGGGCGCTGTCGTCGGGCAACTACGAGCAGTACTCCATCCGGGCCCAGAAGGTTCGCACCCTCATCCGGCGCGACTTCGAGGAAGCCTTCAAGCGGGTGGACGCGATCGTCACGCCGGTGGCGCCCACCGCGGCGCGACGCCTGGGTGAGAAGGCGGAGGATCCGGTGGAGGCCTACCTGGCCGACGTCTTCACCCTGGCCTGCAACCTCGCGGGCTTGCCGGGGATGAGCGTCCCCTGCGGCTTCACCTCGAAGGGCCTGCCGGTGGGAATGCAGCTCCTCGGAAGGCCGATGGACGAGGCCACCCTCTTTCGCGTGGGGGCGGCCTATCAGCAGGCGACCGACTGGCATCGGCAGTCGCCTCCGGAGGTGGCGTGATGGCGCGTTCCGACTGGGAGGCCGTCATCGGCCTGGAGGTGCACGCCCAGCTCCTCACCGACTCGAAGATCTTCTGCGGCTGCAGCACCGCCTTCGGCGCCCCGCCGAACTCCCAGACCTGCCCGGTCTGTCTGGGGCTTCCGGGGTCGCTTCCGGTGCTCAACGAGCGCGTCGTCGAATTCGGCGTGCGGCTGGGGTTGGCGCTGAACTGCACCATCCGCGAGCACAGCGTCTTCGCGCGCAAGAACTACTTCTACCCCGACCTGCCCAAGGGCTATCAGATCTCGCAGCACGAGCTGCCGCTCTGTGAAAACGGCCACCTCGTCATCGACACACCCGAGGGCGAGAAGAAGGTCGGCATCATCCGCGCCCACCTGGAGGAGGACGCGGGCAAGAACCTCCACGATCCCGAGGGCGGCCCCTCGCGCGTGGATCTCAACCGCGCCGGCGTGCCGCTCATGGAGATCGTGAGCGCACCCGACATTCGCAGCTCGGACGAAGCGGTCGAGTACCTCAAGAACCTGCGCAGCATCCTCGTCTACATCGGCGTCAACGACGGCAACCTCGAGGAGGGCTCGCTGCGCTGCGATGCCAACGTCTCGGTTCGCAAGAGGGGCGAGACGGGATTCCGCACGCGGGTCGAGATCAAGAACCTCAACTCCTTCCGCTTCCTCAAGCAGGCCATCGATTTCGAGATCGAGCGCCAGATTCGCGTCTGGGAGGAGGGCGGCCAGGTGGTGCAGGAGACCCGGCTCTTCGACGCCCAGGCCGGCGTGACGCGCTCGATGCGTTCCAAGGAGGAGGCGCAGGACTACCGCTACTTCCCCGAGCCCGATCTGCCGCCGCTCCGGGTGGACGAGGCCCTCGTCGCGCGGGTGCGAGAGAGCCTGCCGGAGCTGCCGCGGGAGAAGCAGGCGCGCTTCGTCCGCGAGTACCAGCTCTCGGCCTACGACGCCTCGGTCCTGGTCGCCGACAAGGCCGTGGCGGACTACTACGAGCAGGCGGTCGCGGCCTACGGGAAGAATCCCAAGACCGTGGCCAACTGGGTGATCAACGAGGTTCTCCGGCTGATCAAGGAGAATCCGGAGGGGATCCGCGCCACCCGGGCCGAGCCCGAGCGGCTGGCGGCGTTGCTGCGGTTGCTGGACGAGGGCCGGATCAACGCCGGCTCGGCCAAGGCGATCCTCGAGGAGGTCCACCGCACCGGGGAGGAGCCCGAGGCGGTGATGCGCGCCAGGGGGTTGGAGCAGGTCTCCGACGTGGGCGTGATCGAGGAGGCCGTGGCCCGCGTGATCGCCGCGAATCCCGCCGAACTCGAGAAGTACCGCGCGGGAAAGAAGGCGGTATTCGGCTTCTTCATGGGCCAGGTGATGCGGGAGCTGAAAGGACAGGGCGATCCGAAGCTCGTCTCCGAGGCGCTTCGCCGGGCGCTGGATTCCTGACGGTCGCTTGACAGCCTGGAGGTGATCGCCTAGATCAGCGGCCTTTCTCGAATCCGGCCCGGATTCGCATCCGAAGGCCGCCATCGTTTCGAGGGAAAACCGATGTACGCCGTGATCAAGACGGGCGGCAAGCAGTACCGGGTCCAGGAGGGTGATACGCTCCGCGTGGAGAAGCTCGACGGCAACGTCGGCGACGAGATCACCATCTCCGAGGTGCTGATGATCGGAGGGGAGACGCCGAAGGTCGGCCTTCCCTTCGTGGAGTCCGCCAGCGTGGTCGCCCGGATCGTCGAGCATGGAAGAGGGCGGAAGGTCATTTCGTTCAAGAAGAGGCCGCGGGGCTGGAAGAAGATCCGCGGGCACCGGCAGCCCTACACCGCCCTGAAGATCGAGAAGATCGTGGGCTGAGCGCCGAGGAGCGAAGAGATGGCAACGAAAAAGGGTGTGGGATCGACTCGGAACGGTCGCGACTCGCGCGGCAAGCGCCGCGGCATCAAGAAGTTCGGCGGCCAGTTCGTGATCCCCGGCAACATCATCGTCCGTCAGCTCGGGACCAAGATTCACCCTGGCACGGGCGTGGGCATGGGCCGGGACTACACCATCTACGCGAAGGTCCCTGGCATCGTGACCTTCGAGACCTTCGGCCAGGGTCGCAAGCGCGTCTCGGTGATTCCGGTGGCGCAGGCCTGAGCCGGCCGGGCTCTTCACGGTTGGAAGCCGCTGGTGCCATCAGGTACCCGCGGCTTCTTTGCTTTGCGGCGATGCGTTTCGTCGACGAGGTCGAGATCCGGGTCAAGGCGGGCGACGGGGGAGACGGCGCGGTCGCCTTCCGCCGGGAAAAGTACCGCCCGCGCGGCGGCCCCTCCGGCGGCGACGGCGGCGACGGCGGCAGCGTGGTCTTCGTCGCCGATCCGCAGCTCACCACCCTGCTCGACTACCGCTACCAGCGCGAGCTTCGCGCCGAAAACGGCCAGCCCGGCCAGGGAAACGACCGCAACGGCCGCAAGGGGGAGGACCTCGTCCTGCGCGTGCCCGTCGGCACGCTCTTCTTCGACGCGGAGTCCGGCGAGCTCCTCTGCGATCTCGCCGAGCCCGACCAGGTCTTCGTGGCGGCAAAGGGAGGGAAGGGCGGCCTGGGCAACATGAATTTCGCCACGCCCACCCGGCAGGCGCCGGACTTCGCCCAGCCGGGAAAGCCGGGCGAGGAGCGCCGCCTCCGTCTCGAGCTCAAGCTCCTCGCCGACGTGGGCCTGGTGGGTTACCCCAACGCGGGCAAGTCCACCCTGATCTCGGTGATCTCGCGGGCGCGTCCCAAGATCGCCGACTACCCCTTCACCACCCTGGTCCCCAACCTGGGCGTGGTCGCCTACAAGGACTTCAAGAGCTTCGTCGTGGCCGACATCCCGGGCCTGATCGAAGGCGCGGCAGAGGGCGTCGGGCTCGGGCACCAGTTCCTCCGTCACGTGGAGCGCTGCAAGGTCCTCGTCCACCTCCTCGACTCGCAGGCTCCCGACCAGGATCCGGACCGCTCGCTCGAGAAGGACTACCAGGTGATCAACCGCGAGCTCGCCCGCTACTCGGAGGAGCTCGCCCGCCGGCCGCAGATCGTGGCAGTCAACAAGGTGGAGACCCCGGAGGCGCGGCAGCGCGCCGAGGCCTTCCGCGCCTGGCTCGCCGAAAGGGAGCCGGAGGTCGAGGTGTTCTTCCTCTCCGCCGTGACGCGGGCGGGGGTCTCCGAGCTGCTCGACGCCTGCGCGCGGCACCTGTGGTGAATCGACGGCCCCGACCGTCCGTCCGATGACGATGATGCGAACGACCTGGCTCGCGCTGTCCCTCCTTCTCGTCCCCGTCCTCTCCGCCGCCGAAGCGGCGAAAAAGCCCGCCTTCGCCGCAGACGCGGCGAAGGCGCCGGACGTCGCCGCGGTGGTGGCGAAGGTCCAGGCCTTCTACGAGAAGGCCGAGGGCATGGACGCGCGCTTCACCCAGACCTTCCGCCACGGCGGCATGCCCTCGCGCATGGGCGGTTCCACCGCCCAGGGCAGGCTGCGGATCCGCAAGCCCCGGGGCGAGGCGAGCGCGCGCATGCGCTGGGACTACGACGACGGGCGGATGATCCTCGTCGTGGGCGAGCTCGCCTACACGTACGACCCCGATACCAAGCAGATCACGCTGTATCGGCTGGATGCCCGTACCCTCTCCGCCGCCGTCACCTTCTTGTGGGGGAAGGGGAACCTCGCCGACGACTTCGAGATCTCGCGGTCGACCCGAACCGATCTCGGCGAGGGCGTGGCGCTCGACCTGGTGCCGAGAAAGGCGAGCGAGGGATTTTCCAAGGTCCATCTCGTCGTGGACGAAAGCACGGGCATCGTGCGACGTTCGGTGGTGGTCCAGGCCGACGGCAGCGAAAACCACTTCGCCTTCCGCGAGCCGAAGATCGCCGACGTTCCCCTCTCGGAATTCGACCCCGACCGCGTCTTCCCCGCCGACGCCGTCCGCGTCGACACGCAGCTCCGCCGCTGACGACTCCGAAAAACGTATCCGACGCTCGCATTTACCACGGGCGGACCTG